>CAZQKT010000121.1:0-10405 GCA_964594055.1 uncultured Spirochaetales bacterium | reverse complement strand
GGCGTAAAGCATCAAACTCTTGTTTTAAGGAGAGAAGCGCTGCACTCGCGTTTGCACGCTCTAAGAGCTGAAAAGCGAGTTTAAACTTCTTCTCTATTGATTCGTCATTGCTTTCGAGGCTGTTTCGAAGCGATTCTCTTAGAATACTGAATCCGCTTTCCTCAATATCCAGCATACCGGGAATAGTGAAAGTCAGGGAAACAGTTTTATTTTCCGGAACAGTGAGAGTTTCTTCGTAGAGTATATACTCATTATAGGGACGTTCTTGTTTAATAACGATTTTTCTTTCTCCACTGAGCACATTTTCTAGTAACGATTTGTTACTTCCGATAAAAAAATCATCGATATAGACGTCATAAAATCCGGAGACACCTTCGTTAGTAAGCCGTATAGACCCCCACCCGATATGAACTCCGCTAAAGTTTTCGAGTGTAGCAATAAGCAGGCGATCGACAGCGTCAAAGGTCCCGAGCATGCTTTTTGATGATTCAGTGTGGCTGACCACGACCGCGTTGTCCAAACGATCATACACCGACAATTGTAAAGAAGTCTCTCCTGCATTATTAAGAAAAACCTTACCAAACAGCACATGGTCGGCTAAATTTTTTCGAGCTGCGTTATGAAGGGAGTCATTCGTTGTGGATACGAGAGGCTCCTGATAAGGTATTACGGTATACTTCCCTAAAAGATTAAGAGTAAGTCCTAAAATGTCCGTTACTGCCTCTTTTATTAGTGTAAGATTCGGATCATTTGTTGTATTCTGCAGAGGTGTAACTAGAATCCGTGTTTTTGCATTCTGTTCTTGTGCCGTCGCCGGAGTGAAAACAATGAGAACTATGAAAACGGCAAGTATAATTTTCAAACGATCTTTCATGTGTATTCCATGGCCTTCAAAGATAGATGTATTATATCATACCATCACGGTTTTCAACAATCAGAGAAAAGCTGCAAGAAGAAAAAACAGCAAACTCCCGAAAACGAGCAGCCGCAGAGAACCGGTTATCCCTATACGAAAAAGTGACCACTTCCTTTCAGCTTTACGTCCGAAGGAACGTGAGAGGAGAAGGGCCAACAGTAAAGCGGTCCCGACGGTAACTGCACTTTTTATTATTCCAGTGGGAGAATACCATTCCATACCGAGACCCCCTTCCCGGACCGGTCCTGCCGTACCAAGGGCAGAGAGGACTCGAGATAAAGGCGCGGGGAATAGCCCCAACAGAACGCATCCCGAAGCCAGGAGTAGAGAGCCGCCTGCAGACGATAACCGGTTTAACGGCTTCGACTGCGCTGAGGTTTTTTGTGAAAAAGCAACCGGCGGGGTGCCGGTAAACATAACCCCTATTCTCCACAATGCTGCCGCCGTTCCGACCCCGGCGAGGAGAAAAACAATTCCGGCCGCATGATGGAAAAGAGAGTGAAAAACGAGCTGTTTGGCCCCATATCCGGCAAAAAAAGGCACCCCGACAATACTACATGCTCCGATGAGAAACAAGGCAGCCTGCAGCGGATAGAGCCGTCCCAGCCCCCTAACGGTATTAATATCGCGACTGCCCACCCGTTGTGTTGTCTCTCCTACGACTAAAAACAATAGTCCTTTGGAAAAGGCATGCGCAAGTATCGAATAGAGGACGGCGGTTTTACCGAAAGCACCCCCCATACCGAACACGGCCATGATGTATCCCATGGTGGCAACGGAAGAGTATCCCAGAACTCGCTTTGCATCTGTTTGCAACACGGCCCCGAGCCCGCCTGTTAATGCACCGGCCGCACCGATCCAGATAATAAATTCTTTCACTCCTGAAAGCGGGACATACTCGGTAAAATGATAAAGAGCAAAGACCGGCGCTTTAATGATGAAACCGGAGAGAACGGCGGAAACCGGATAAGGAGCAGAAGCGTGTGCCGGAGGGAGCCATGAATGAAATGGAAAAATTGCGGAACGGGTCAACATACCGGCACTTATAGCGGCAACGGCGAACCGTAGAGGCCGGCCGGAGAGAGATCCGTCGGAGAGTTTCTGAGATATTGTTTGTAGAGAAAGCGACCCACTGTATTGGTATAAAACCCATACTCCAAGGAGAAAAAACACAATACTGACCGAACTGATAAACAGATACTGGAGGGCCGCAGTCAATGATTGTTTTTTGTGGTCATAGCCGATCAGGACGAATGAACAGAGGGAAAGTATCTCGAACCATACAAAAAGATTGAACAAATCCTTGGTGAATGTTATTCCCTGCAATGAGAAAAAGGCAAGATAGATCAGCGAATAGAAAAGAGGACCATACTCATCCTTTGTATATGTATGCAGGAGTGCGGCCGATCCAAGAGCAAGGATGGTAAAACCGGCAATCCAGCCGGTACCGTTAAGTCCCAACACGATCCCATAGGGTTCCGCCCATCCCCCGAAAGTATAGCGAAGCGTGCCCCCACAGAATATCGGACCGATAGAGGAGAACAAAGCCCACACTGTCCCGGAAAACCATAATAAGAAGGCGAGCAGTGCCGCTACCTTTTTCGATGTTATTTTTCCGAATAGACTCACAAGAGCGGCGGAAAGAGGAGCAATGAGTAAAAGTATAATCGATAGATCAGGATCGATAATCCGGGTAACGAATGCATTCATCCCAACTTCCTCAGTGCCACAATACGTAAAAAAAGATGAACAGTATAAATCCCCCCGTTAATAATCGCAATGATCCATTTATTCCGAACATACGGGCCCTTATCAGATGCGCTCCCGTTTTCCCCGGTCCGGAGAGGAGAATAAGAGAGATTATGAATCCTCCGGCAACCATTCCTGCTGTTTTTAATAGAGCGGGCAGAGTATACCAGTGCACTACTGAGTTCATGTCCGTAGTAGATAGGGCGGAGATCGTTTTATTGATTGTTTTCCCCTCGATTAAGCGGACAAAGAGAGCATGAATATGGTTAGGAACAATACCCATCACCAGACATCCTCCGGCAAGCGCAGCTGTCCCTATATCTGCAAATACTGCCGATACTCTCGAAGACGAGATATCGGAAGGGAGCCACTCCAATCTTCCGTTGTCTCCGCGAGGATGTGCTCCTATGAATATGCACCCCAGTTTAAAAAATGAAGCTGCAGTCCCGATACCGGCAGCAAACAGCATCCAATAGGCGGAATGATACTGGAGCACTTTTGATACCAACAGTTTTGCGGTAAATCCGGCAAAGAGAGGGACACCGGAGATGGAAAAAGCTGCAACTGCAAACAATACTGCCGAAACAGGAAAAAATCTCCCCATACCCCGGACCTCGTATACATTACGGTTTGCTATCCGTTCGGTCACCCGTCCTACTGTCAGAAACAAAAGACTCTTAAAGAGAGCATGACCGATAATATAAAACAGAGAAGCGGCTTTTCCCGCTGTACCGCCGACAGCGAAAGCCGCGACAATATAACCCATCTGGGAAACGGAGTGAAATCCCAACAATTTTTTTGCATCTTTCTGGACCATTGCAGCTAGTACGCCGACAAAACCGCATATGCAACCGATCCAGATAAGCAGTTCCCGGCTCTGCGGAAAGGAGATATAATCGTAGATCCGCCAGAGGGCTAACATGGGGGCTTTAATTACAAACCCGGAGAGCAGCGCGGAAACCGGATAGGGAGCGGCCGCATGCGCCTCCGGCAGCCAAGCGTGGAAGGGGACGACCGCCGCTCTGGTGAGAATCCCGGCACTCATGAGGGCCACGGCAGGTTTGATAAACTCTATTCCGGAGCCGTGGCCGGAAGATATCTTCGTTAAAGCTGAAGCGATTGTAGGCAAGGACAGAGAACCGGTGACCGTATAGATAATCCATACCCCGAGAAGGAAAAAAACAACACTTACCGTGCTTATCAACAAATACCGGACAGCCGCTATATAGGTACTGCGATTTTGATCATAGGTAATAAGCATAAACGAGCTCAAGGAAAGGACCTCAAACCAGACAAAGAGGTTAAACAAGTCCCGTGTATACAACACACCCTGCAGGGAGAAAAACGTCATAAAAAAGAAAAAGTAGAAAAGGGGACCGAAACGGCGGTACCGACGGCTTTGCAGCCAAGCGGCCGATCCGATAAGAACATCGATAAGTGTTGCCAACCAGGTAATACCATTGACCTCGAGCACGATTCCATAGGGTTCCGCCCATCCCCCGAACGTGTAGAGAAGTGATCCCCCGTTCAATACTGTTGGTGCCGACACAATAAGAGCAGCTATGGATCCGACAGCCCACAGCATGAATGCAGGCAGGACCGAATATCGGGGCGAAACCAGTTTTCCTACCAGACATACCAGAGAAGCAATAAGAGGGGAGAACATGAGCAGAAGGACCGGAGCATTAATGGGAAGACTCATCACTTTTCTCTTCGATCTCCTTAACATCCAGGGTCCCGCACATCCGGTACAGTTTTACCGCAAGAATAAGGGCCACTGCAATTATCGAGAGTCCTACAACAATGGCGGTCAGCATAAGAGCTTGCGGAATCGGGTCGACAATCAAACCAATATTCTGTTCGACCAATATCGGTGCTGTCGTCCCATCCCCTCGGCCTCCTAAAATAAAGAGAATAACAACCGAGCTGTTGAGCAGGCTCAGCCCGATTATCTTACGGATAACGGACCTGCCGGAAAGGACACCCCATAAGCCGATACAGAAGAAGAGAATAATCAATATACTAATCATGGAGCAATTCTCCGGAGTTTCGAATTATCAATAAGCTCAAGAGACCGATACCGGCACCTACCTTTACTCCTATGGCAAGATTCATTAAAAAAATAAAGAGGGCGTTAAAATCGATTGTTTCCGGAAACGGGTCGGAGAGAAAATAACCGGTTGTAGCCAGCCCCATAATCCCCAATAGAAAGAGCGCGGTAAAACCCAGAGTTTCGATAAAATTGAGCGCGGAGTTAGAGAGAAGTTCATCTAACCGTTCACGTCGACAACCCAAAGCAGGAAGGACAAGTCCCGAGGCGAGGACGACACCGCCTTGAAATCCTCCTCCGGGAGAAAGATGCCCGTGGCTAATCAGATAACATCCGAAAAGCAGCACATAAGGGGCTAGTTTTCTTGAAGCTACATCCAATAAATCTGTTTTCGTACGCATATTCTCGACTCCACACCGGTCGTATTTCGCTGCACCGGCAAAATTTACCGGCTAATTTCTCGAGAGAAAATATATCGAGCCGGAGACCGCGCATAGTAATACAATCGTTTCTCCGAACGTGTCGATAGCCCGATATCCCAAATAAACCGCACTTACAAGGTTCGGTGCCCCTGTTTCCTCGAGCCCGTGGGAAAAGAGATAATCCCGAATCAATGTCGGCCCTTCACTGAGAGGAGGAAGAAAAATAAAGAGAAGAACGCCCACAGTCGCAACCAGTACAATATCAACAACAGCGGTAACGATTTGTGATTTTCTTTGTATGAAATCGTTTCCTTTTCCCATCCTGTAAGAACTGCCGGCAGAAGCTCGAACCGCCCATATAAAAATAAACGTGGTTATTCCTGCCCCTACGGCCGCCTCCGTGATGGCGACATCAGGAGCATGAGCTACATAAAAGAGCAAAGCGGAGAGAAAACTCACAACAGAGAGAAGAATCACAGAGACAAAGAGGTCCCGGTAGAGCAGAGAGAGCAGACCGGCAGTTACGACGACAAACAGGAGTACCTCTAAAAAGAAGCCTGTCATTTTAGTTTCCTCCACGGCACTATGCCACCCTCCCATGCAAACCGAGCAATAATATGAGTAGCAACCGGATTAGTAACGAGAAAGAACACGGTGATCACGATAATTTTTCCGGTAAAGGGGCCGATACCCGTTGCAATTATTGCCGCAATAAGCACCGAAACTACCGCCGTAGTACTGCATACTGAAGAAGTTTGCAATCTCGTATATACATCGGGTGCACGAAGAAGACCGATATGTCCGGTCACGGAAAAAAAAGCTCCTACTATGAAGAAGATCCCGAACGCCCAATTCATCCCTTTTCCTCCTCAGATTTCTTCCCGGATAAAAAGCGGGTAAGAGCGAGAACACCGACAAAGCCAAACACCGCGTAAACCATAGCGACATCCAAGTACACCGGCGCTCCGCTCCTTACGGCGGTAAGAACAAGAAGGGCAACAACCTGAGAACCGACAAGATTTAAAGCAGTAAGGCGGTCCGCTGCCGTTGGCCCGATGATTATTCTCACCATCCCCAAAACACAAGAACCGAGTAAAAATGCTATTCCCCAATTGATAAATTCGGAGAGAGAGAGGTCCATTGGTCTATATCCATATCCTTCTTAAGATTTTCTCAAAAGCGCCCTTTATAATCGTCCCTGCATACCTACTGTGGGTAGTTGAGGCATGAAGCCAATGGACAATGAGGTGGTCTTCAGTAAGTTCCAGAGTAATGGTCCCCGGAGTAATCGTAATAGACCCGGCAAGTACACTGCGGGCAAGGTCCGAGTTCAAACGAGTGCGAAAATGGACAACCCGCGGATTATACGAGTTTAGAATTACCGATAGAGCGGTTTTAAAACTCGCCAGATACACTTTAAAGATGAGAAGGAGAAGGTACACCAGCAACAGATGTACCCTCGGAAGAAGATTGCGCCGCGCGGCTTCATCATCATCGATAAAAATTTTAAAGGTTGCTACTGCGATGATAAACGAGAACCCGCCTCCGATAGAGAGAGTACGGGGTTCAACAGTGCCGGTAAACAATATCCATCCACCAAACAAATAAAATGTGGTGAAAAAAATGCGGACGATAGCCCATTTTGTAGAAGAAGTCATCGCTACATTTCCTCCTCCTCTTCTTCTTCTCTGAACATATCCAATACCTCTTCTACCCCTTCCACGTGAAGAAGCTTCTCTCTAAACTGTTTATCAGTAAGCAATCGGCTGAGTTTACTCAATAATTTTAAATGTTCGCCGGTGGAAGAACTGGGACCGATAATGAGAAATACAAGATGGACAGGACGGTTATCTATGGAGTCAAAAGCGATACCGGAGGAGCTTCTTCCGAAGACAATAATCGTCTCTTTTACAAGATCGGTAAACACATGCGGGAGTGCAATACCGTGACCGATCCCGGTAGAAGCACTATTCTCTCTTTCTAAGATTTTCTTTACCAACGAATCGGTATCCTCAATTATTTTTGCAGCGGCCGGCAGTTCCACCATTTCCCGAATTACTCGTTTCTTTTTCTTTTGATTTAATTCCAGCTTAATGCATTCGGGGCGCATCATTTCGGCAATTGAAATCACTTTTTGTCCTCCTCAACATCTACCATCCCTACTGCATAATCTACAGGAACGGTAAATAAAATTCCCGTTCCCGGTAACGAAAGGCCTCCGGTGATACTATCAAGCAGTTTTTTCAGTCTCGGAATAATCGTTTCGTCGTTTACAACGGATAAAATGGTTTTATTATACGGTTTGTTTCCCTTCATGTACTCTTTAAAATCCGCAAATAGCGGCATCTCGTATGTCAAGTATCTTCCCATTCCTTCAGAATCCAATACGGTCGCCCCCGGTACGCCGGCTTCGACATAGGCGGCCAGTACATCATCGAGCAGCTCTTCTTTGTTAAGAATGAAAACAACCAGTTTCATAGGTGGCCATAAGTATAAAACGGTTTTGCATTATGGGCAAGGAAGAAGGAAGAAGCGGATATCAAGGCCGGCGGGGACAGGGAGGAGGCAGGATTGACCTGCATACTGGGTGCCTAGTATATTAGTATCTACTAATGTTATGGATAATACAAAACTTCTTGCGCGTGCGCTCAAAGTCCTCTCGGTGGACGCTCGGGTGCGCATTGTCGAACTTCTCAAAAACCGGTCGATGTGTGTGAACGCGCTTGCCAACCATCTTGCGATTACCCAAGGGGCGGTCTCTCAACATCTTCGCGTAATGCGCGATGCGGGGTTGGTAATCGACGATAAGCAGGGGTATTTCGTCCATTACCGGCTTAATGAATCCACCCTTGCGGAATGGCGTGGACTCGTGAATACACTGCTCGACCCGGAGCAGGAAGCTGAGAGCGAATGTAAGGAGTGCTGAGGTTTCCGTCCTCCGCCGCCGGCTTGTAAGGGGTAGTTGACGAAAATTCTTTTTTATAATAGCATATTAGTGTATACTATAATAAAAACAGGAGTGTAGTCGTATGGCATGTTGTGATGATAAAGACCGAAAAGGGTGTATGAAACCGGAGAATCTGAAAGATACCCCGGAAAACTGTTCTCCCGAGCAGATTAAAACGTGTCACGGAGAACACACGGACGAACACCCGTGCTGTGAACATCCGGGCTGTTGTGAAGAATAACCGTCGTTACTCCCATGAACGACACGCGTACGATCGCCATCGAAGTCGACGGGCTGACTAAGAGCTTTGATGATGTACAAGCTGTACGAAATGCCGGGTTTTCCGTCAAGAAAAGTGAACTGTTTGGGTTTCTCGGGCCGAACGGAGCAGGAAAGACCACCACAATAAATATGCTCACCGGTATGGCCCGGCCGGATGCGGGAAAAATCCGCATCACCGGTATCGATTGTTCGAGGGACCCGAAAGCGGCCCAGCACCTGATGGGGGTGGTCCCCGACGAAAGCAACCTCTATCCGGAATTGACCGGATTTGATAATCTCGGTTTTTGCGGGGCACTCTACGGAATGGCGAAGCGGGAACGGGAGGCCCGGGCGAATGCATTACTGAAGCAGTTCGCCCTTACTGAAGCAGGTGCGAGGAAGTTTGCCGGCTATTCGAAGGGAATGAAACGCAAACTCACGATTGCCGCCGGAATCATTCATTCTCCTCCTATTCTGTTTCTTGATGAGCCGACCAGCGGAATCGATGTGGCCAGTGCCCGGCAAATACGCCGGCTTATCGCCGATCTCAACGATAACGGAACGACAATATTTCTAACCACCCATTACATCGAGGAAGCGGAACGCCTCTGCGAACGTATCGCCTTCATCGTAGAGGGAAAAGTGGTGCGTATCGACACCGTTGAAGAGCTGATGCGGGAAAACGAAGATCGACACGTAATGCGGTTCGAAATCTCGGGTGACGGAGCTTCCCTGTGTCACCGACTGTCTGCAGTGTTTCCTTCCTTGACCTGCAGCGCCGGCTCGGGCGGTGATGTGCGGGTAGAGTCCCTCGAACCGATTCACGTAGGCCCGCTTGTACGATTTTTCGAAGAACAGGGTGCCGAGATTTTCGAAGCCCGTAAAATTCGGCCCTCACTGGAGGATGTTTTTGTTCGAGTGACCGGTATCGAAGCCTCGGCCATGCAGAAGGAACAGGAAAAGAGGAAAGCCGGAGGGAAAACATGAAAAAGTGGATAGCTTTCTGGAACATACTTGCGAAGGACATGCGTTCCTATTATCTCAAGCCCCCGAATATCAGCTGGGGTCTGGTTTTTCCTCTGGCCTGGACGGCAGCTTTTTTTGTCCGGTCGGGTTCCGGGATGGAGAGTATTCCCGCCATTCTCCCGGGGGTGATGGGGGTTTCCGTGTTGTTCGGGACCACGAGCATGCTGGCGGTAACGGTGACTTTCGAGAAAAAGGGACGTTCTTTTGAACGGCTCTTACTTGCTCCGATTTCCCTGGGGCTCTTAATGCTGGCCAAAACGACGGGCGCAATCCTTTTCGGGTCTGCTAATGCGTTTATTCCTGTTCTGATCGCCTTGCTCATTACCGACCTCGGCGGAATCAACTGGTCGATCCTCATACCGGTCGTCGTTCTTATAGCGGTCAGTTCCACTTTTTTAGGGTTGTTTATCGCCGTCTCCGTTAGTGAGGTCTTCGAAGCACAGACCTTTTCCAACTTTTTTCGATTTCCGATGATCTTCCTCTGCGGGTTGTTTATCCCCATCGGGGCCCTGCCGATTTGGCTCCGCCCGCTCTCATATATTCTCCCCCTCACCTATGGGGCCGATATTCTCCACCATTCCATCAGCGGGACCGGTGCAATGCCGACGCCGCTGAACTTCGGTGCGTTGGCGGCTTTCTGCGTATTTCTTTTCAGTGTCAGTCTGCGGAACATCAGACACAAGTGGATTGTATGAAATTCGACACGTTGAAGGAGAGCTTTATGCAATTGGAAGATTCAAGTTGTAACGAGATCAAACCCCATATTTCGTAGAACAGGAGCAAGATGAGAATGTACATCCTCTTAGTGAACATTTTTGTCTAATCGGGAAAACCAATATTCTTCGTCAGAATTTTTTTTAGCTTGTCAACCCGTATTTATGATACGAAACTATCACGGCGTTACCGCCACTAGTTCCTGAAGTTATCGGGGTTTTCATATACCACATATACGTTGCAGGATTTTGTTGTAACTTGGGTTATTGCCAGGCGGTTTGTTGGGGAAATTGGTACGGTTCAGTTTATTTTTAAACCCT
>CAZQKT010000120.1:0-10587 GCA_964594055.1 uncultured Spirochaetales bacterium | reverse complement strand
GTTCATCCGAACGGGTGTTATCACTTTCGAGTACTTGCTCGAGCCCGGAATGTATTTCGAAAAAAATGTTCATCCGTTTTAAAAGTAATCCGGATAATTAGAGATGATGCCGTCCACACAGGCCTGCTTCATCCGTGCGATGGCATCCGGTTTATTTACGGTCCACACGTATATGAGAAACCCGTGTTCATGGAATTCTGCAATGATGCTTTTATTGGCACGGTGGTAAGGGGGGTGGACCGAGACGGCCTCTATCTCGCGGGCAAATGCATACAGGACCGGATTCATATCTGCTGCGATGTCTGCAAGCAATACTCCGACGGGGACGTTCGGATTACATCCCCGAAACACCGTCAGCTCCGTTCGGCTGAACGAAGAGATGAGGAAATCATCATGTTCCCATGATGTATCACGGACGTATGTATCGATCATCTCGGAGACCGGTCCTGCAGTACCCGCCCCCTTCAGTTCGATGTTAATCTGTACTCTCCCCTCCGCAAAGTCGAACACTTCAGCTAACGTTGGAACACGTTCCCCTCCTCCTGCATCAAGGGCCTCGAGCTCCTCAAGGGTTTTCTCCTTTACAAGGCCGGTCCCGTTCGTTGTCCTGTCTACGGAATCATCATGGATGACTACCACTTCCCCGGACCTGCATCGGTGAACATCCAATTCAACCATGTCCACATGCAATTCGATCGCTTTTGCAAACGAGCGAAGCGTATTCTCGGGCGCATATCCCATTGCTCCCCGGTGCCCTATCTTTTTAATCATAATTGTTTTCTCATCTTTTTCTCATACGGAATTAATCATTTCGTCACTAATCACTAACATAACTATTTTAAACAGAAAAGAAACAAATCTTTTAGGAGGGATACATGCTACACAAAATGTTAATGAGGTTCAACGCCGTTGTTATCATGATGTTGCTAACGACAACGGTATGGGCCGGCGGTTCGAAAGAGAAGGATGAAGCAGAGCAGGAAGAACAGATTCAGAAGACAGAAGCACAAAGCAAGGCCCCTACCGAGTTGTATTTCTGGTTTGCGTTCAGCGATGAACCCCGCTCGAACTGGATAAAAGACCGTGCTGAGGAGTTCAACCGGATGCAAAACGATTACAAAGTGGTCGCAGAGAGAAAGGGCAGTTATCGGGAAACCCTGCAGGCAGCAGCACTCGCCGCTCGCCAGGGTGATCCTCCCCACGCCGCTCAGCTTTTCGAAGTCGGCAGTCAGCTCGCCTTTGATTCAGGGATATTCAAACCGATCGGTGATATCGGCACCTTCGATACCGACGATTACATCGAACCGGTACTCAATTACTATACAATCGACGGTGATGTCCATTCCATCCCCTTTAACAGCTCGAGTCCGATTCTCTACACCAACAAGGACAAGATGAAAGAGGCCGGGCTCGATCCCAACGCTCCTCCCGAGACGTTCGAAGAGATCATCGCTGCTTTGAAACAGGCACGTTCCGCGGGCGTAGAAGGAGCGAAAATAGGATTCAATCTCCATTCATGGTTTTTTGAACAGTGGATTGCCGAACAGGGGGCGAACCTGGTCAACAACGACAACGGACGGTCGGCTCGGGCCATCGAAACCAATCTGACCAGCCCCGCGGTAAAGCGGATTATGAACTGGGTCAAGGAACTCAATGACAACGACTTCTACACCTATACAGGCAAGCTCGAAGATTGGGGCGGAAGTGACGCCATCTTCCAGGAAGAGAAGGCCATGTTTCATATCACTTCTACTGCTGATATAGGAAATATCGCCAGTGCCGTCGAAGGCAAATTCGAACTCGGAACGGGTAGACTCCCAATGCCGGAAGGAATAAAACGAAACGGGGTCGTTATCGGCGGGGCGAGTATCTGGATCCTCGACGGTCATCCTATGAAAGACCTCGAAGCGACCAGAGATTTCGTTCTCTACATGACCAACACCGAAAACATGGTAAGCTGGCATAAATTGACCGGCTATTATCCTGTACGTTACTCTTCTATTGAGGCACTCAAAGATGAGGGGTGGTTTACAAAATATCCGGAAAGGACCATTGCCTTTACCCAGTTGACCGAAACCATTCCCAACAGCGCAACTGCAGGAGCTTTAATGGGAAGTTTCCTCGACACCCGAACGATCATCGAAGAGGCCGTACAGAAGGTACTGTCCGGGGCAAGTGTCGATTCCGCACTCTCGGAGGCGAAAAAACTCGCCGATACAAAACTGAAAGAATACAATTCAAACCTGTAAGGTTCTCATATCATTCATTTCGATGAATTGACAGGGCGCCGTGGGGTCTCATGGCCTGCGCGGCGTCCTTGATTATTGGAGGATGCATGGAGTACCGACCGATTTACAAACACCGATTCACCCCCTGGCTGCTGCTGTTCCCCACCTTTCTTGTTTTGATTATATTCCTCTACTATCCGGCCCTTCAGTCGATTATCCTGAGCCTGTACCGGAGCAATCTTTTTCTGGGGACCAGAAAGTTTATCGGATTTGAAAACTACGAGAACCTGTTTACCGGGCCGCTCTCCCCTGCCTTCAGGCAGGTGTTTGTCCAGACCATCATTTTTGCCTTTGCCGTTATTTTCCCGGGGATCAGTATTTCCCTTATCATTGCGGTACAAGCGAACAAAAAAATAAGGGGGGCACGGTTTTATCGGCTCCTGTTGATTTGGCCGTTTGCCCTCTCTCCTGCTGTAGCGGGCACGATCTTTCTATTCATGTTCAATCCGGAGGTAGGGGTGATTAATCAGGTCCTCGATGCGGTCCTGGGAATCAAACCGCGCTGGCTCGATACTCCGGTGCTCGCCTTTGTTCTAGTTGTTTTGGCCGCAGTGTGGAAGAACTTAGGCTACAACATCGTCTTCTACCTTGCAGCTTTGCAAAACGTACCTACCGAATTAAATGAAGCCTCCGAAATCGACGGGGCCGGAGGGATAAAGCGGTTTTTCCACATCACCATTCCAATGGTAAGCCACATCACGTTTTTCTTGATTTTTACAAACCTGGTGTACAGCTTTTTCAGCGCATTCGCTCTGGTCGATATTGTGACCAAAGGAGGGCCGGTCGGTCCTGCACCGTTCGACAACGCCGGGCTTACCACGATATTCATCTACAAAATCTACCAAGACGGGTTCGGAGGGAGCAGCAACATCGGGTTTGCCGCTGCCCAGGGCGTTCTGCTCATGACCATCGTGGCCGCGTTTACCGTACTTCAGTTCAAGACTGCCGGCGACCGGGTCTATTACGGAGGGACATGATGAAAAAACGAGAATGGCCTACCCATATCCTGCTGCTCACCGTCGGGCTTATCATCGCCTCTCCCATCATATTTGCCGCAATCAAGGCTTCCCAGACACGGGCCGCCGTCATGTCGCCGAGTATGGTACCGGGCATCCATTTCTGGGATAATCTTAAGATCGTGTGGGAAATACACAGCCTCGGCACCTACATGAAAAACTCCATGATCCTCGCCGTTGCGGTGACCCTTTTTAAGAGTGTTTTCTCGATTCTTGCTGCGATGACCCTGGTCTATTTCAGCATCCCGCTAAAACGGTTCATTTTCGGATTCATCCTGTTTACCTTGTTAATGCCCACGGAGGTGCTGATAGTCGGTCTGTTCGATTTGATTTCTTTGGCACCGCCGGAGTCGGTCGCCCAGTTTATGGAGTGGGCCCTCCGTCCCTGGCGCGTACTGGGGGAGCCGGTCCCCTTCGGGTTCGGATGGACCAATACGTATCTATCAGTCATTGTACCGTTTATGGCCTCTGCAACCGGTGTTTTCCTGTTTCGTCAGCACTTTCTCTCGATCCCGAGCGATTTGGGAGATGCGGCCCGGATCGACGGTGCGGGGCCGTTCCATTTCTTGTCCCGGGTGCTGGTACCCATGTCGCTTAATACGTTAGGGGCGTTCGCCGTCATCGAATTCGTCTATGTGTGGGACCAGTACCTCTGGCCGCGGGTCATTATCAGGGAGGAATCCAAACAAGTGGTGCAGGTGGGATTCAACCTGATTATCGGGACCGGAGAAGGGGTGTTCTGGGGCCAGGTGATGGCCGGGGCCCTCGTCTCCATTATCCCTCCCCTGTTCGTGTTTATGCTCTTGCAAGAACAGTTCATGCGCGGCTTTGTCCTTTCATCCGAAAAATAAGGAGGAGGAAAACCGAAACGTCAAAACTGCGGCTGTGTCCCAGTAGAACAGAGACGGACTCTTCGATATGGGCGGTTCATCCGCGGGAACGTTTTTCCCCGGAAGGGAGAGCATCACCCTGCCCACCACTTCGGCAGTCTTGTTGTGGTCGGTACTCATGTCTCCTGGATAGTTGGTAAAGATCACATCCGGGTCTGCCCAGCGGATACTATTGATGATGTCTCGCCGCAGCCGGGGCGTATCCTGCAGTCCCTCATCATCATAGTGGAGAAACCGCACTTCTGCGTTGTAAAACTCGGCGGCTTTTTGCTGCTCTTTCTCCCGGGTCGCTGCAATCTCTTCTCGGGAGTCAATGATATTAGACCCGATATTCCCGCTGGTAGTGAGGGCGAGTTTGATGGTATCTCCTCGTTTCTTGTACTTAAGCAAGGTCCCCCCGCACAAAAACTCGATATCATCGGGATGGGAGCCAAAGGCCAATACATTCATTATCTTTACTCCTGTTTCTCCAATTGAAATTCCTGAATTGCATACTTCATAGGAATATGCCATATACCGTCTTTTTCTTGAATATCCCCGGTTCTTTTAAATCCTAATTGTTCGTATATTTTTTCAGCGTAGGAAGAGGAGTTAACAGTCATTTCTGTTATTTCCGGGTGCTTAATTTTTGTTTCCTGTAATACATACTTAAACAGTTGCCTGCCTATTCCCTTTTCGGTACAATCACCCGCCACAAATCTATCAAAAGTACGGCTGATGAGATCAATACACTCATCGAGATCATGTTGCTTCACTGGTTCGATCATCATTTCCCTTACAACCTATCATACATATATAGAAAAAGCATACCGGTCACGGATATCGGTAACCGGCCGTGTGTACCGTAACGATTATTCGGGGATTTTTCGGATCGATCTCGATTTTTTTCCGCAGCTGGGAGATGTGCTGGTCGAGGGTCCGGGAGTTCGGGATGTGCGAGACCCCCCAGCCTGCGTTGTAAATTGTATCGCGGTCCAGGACTTTTCCCCGGTTTTCCGCAAAGAGAGCGAGAATCTTTATATCTTTACTACTCAGAGCTATAGGCACCTCTTTGCGTACCGCTTTTAATTCGGCAGGCTTGACTTCGAGATCACCGATCGGGAACGGAGTCTGTTCTACTTGTCCGGGGACCATCAGCGCCCTGCGGGCGACAGCATTAATCCTGGCCACTACTTCCCGCACCCCGAACGGTTTTGAAATGTAGTCATCCGCCCCCAACTCGAGCCCGAGGACCTTATCGATTTCTTCCGACTTGGCACTCAAAAAAATGACGGGGACCACTTCGTTCTCTCTTCGAATGAGTCTGCACACCTCATACCCGTTTTTTCCCGGCATCATGATATCGAGAAGGACCATGTCTGGCCGTTCCCGGGAAAACAACGTTACAGCAGCCTCTCCGTCCTCCGCGGCAGTTACCGAAAAACCTTCGGCCTCGAGAATGTCGGTCAACCCTTCACGGGTAAACTGATCGTCTTCGGCGATAAGAATTTTCACGCTGCCTCCTTTTCCTAGCTTTTCTCGACTGACGGTGTCTCGAGGGTCAACACAAATGTGGTCCCTTCTTCTCCACTCTCTATGTGCACCCCGCCCCCGTGCAGTTCTGCAAGATTACGCACGATTGCCAATCCTATTCCGGTCCCGGCCGCACTGTCGGTGAGCTTATTGCTCATTCTATAGAATGGTTTGAATACCCGTTCCCGCTGGGACGGGGGAATACCCGGCCCCCGGTCCGACACACTGATCGTGGTGGTACTGTTCTCCGATTTTGACGATATACCGAGGTGTTTACCGGCGGCAGCATACTTTTCCACGTTGCTTACCAGGTTGCTAACCATTTGCTCGAGCATATCGGTGTCGAGGACCACTTCTTCTTTGCTGTGAAGGTTGAGTTCCGTCTCGATTCCCTTTGCATCCAGAGAGAGCCGGAAGTTTTCTACCACAGATTCGATTACATCATCCACAACACCCGGAGCTTTCTGCGGAGTGTTGCCGTTTCTCTGCTGTTTAGCAAAGGTAAGAACGTTGCCGATAAGCCGGCTCAGCCTCCTGCTCTCGCCTACTACGATCCCCAGATAATTGCGGGACTTAGAATCAGACTGATCGACACGGCCCTCGAGTAGTTCGGCATACATTCTGATATTGGTAAGCGGTGTCTTGAGCTCATGAGAGACCTGGTTTACAAAGGTAATCCTCTGCATCGCCTCCCTCACCTCTCTCGTACTTTCTCTGTAGAGGTAGACCGCTAAACCGACCGTGGCGATGATCACCAGGGCAATCGGGGCTGCAATGGTGAGATACCGGCTCAATCCGGCTGCCGCAATATCCGGGCTGCCGAAGTATTTGAGCCGCCAGGAAGAGAGGGGCGGCGCAGCGGGTATCACCGATACAGGCTCCTCCCCTTCGCCAGGAGTATAGCCGCCCCATTGGTAGAAAACGGTGTTGTTGACATCCGCTATAACAATACGGAACTGTTCGGGACCTTCGAAATCGGTGTCGGGAAGGTGCCGTATCAAGCGAGAGAAGACCGACGATCTATTCAACTCTGTCCCGAAAATGGCGGTGTTGTCTGCTTCCGCTCCTTTGTTCTCCTGCCGCCCGTATTCTTGCCAGTAGATGAAATTGATCCCCTCCC
The DNA here is from genome assembly GCA_964594055.1 of uncultured Spirochaetales bacterium. GTDB lineage: Bacteria > Spirochaetota > Spirochaetia > SPDA01 > CAZJBZ01 > CAZKZZ01. The sequence continues at coordinate 3,761 of CAZQKT010000120.1, read as the reverse complement.
CCAGATACCAGGTGAACCATCCCCGTTCATCGACCGGAACCACTTCTCCCTCAGCCGGTTCGACAAAGAGACCCGCCGAAGGAGCAATTTCTCTGACTCTCACCAAAAACTCCTCCTCCCGCCGGCTCAGTACCATCCCCTCCGCCGGATAGGAAAGGCCCCCCTCACTACCGATAAGAAATACCTGCCTGATGAGATCGTTCTCCCGAGTAATCCGGCGTATCTGTTTGACATCTGCACCGGTGTCGGCGTGCAGCTCCCGGAGCTCATTCTCGAGGGAGAGAAAGAACCGCTCGATTTCTAAATTAACGGCCTCCAGGTGAGCGAGACAGGATTGCCGGAATTGGTGCAGGTCCCGTTCCTGCTCGGCCCGGAAACTGACAACGCCCAGCCAGCCTAACAGGCCGGCCGGGACAATAGTTAGTATTAAAAAGACGATGATCAGTTTTCTCTTCACGATACGTAATTAATAGTTCTGTTGGTTCTGCGTGTCAAAGGCCTCGGATTTCATCCGCTTTCGGGTGGACGACCAATCGGCTTCATCTTCGATCACCTCGGCATCCTGTTCGTTCATACGGCCCATTCCCTGGAGTTCTTCGGATTCCAATTCCCGGGCTTCCTGATAGAGGTACTCCGTGTTTTCTTCGAGAAGCTCTTGTGCCTCTTCGATTTTTCCCTCATCCCGGAGCCGGATTGCCTGTTCGGATGTTTCGGTTGCAATCTGTTTTACCGCTTCTACTAAGGTCTTTTTGTCCTTGTTCTGCTCGACTTCGTTCTGCGACCGGGTAAACGAGACCTGAGTCCCCGAAAAGAGACTTTCGTTTTGTTTCGTTTCCAGATTGTTGTAGTTGATTTTCACCGAAGCGATATCGATCCGGGAACCGGAGCTGTAGGGCGGTACTTCGATTTCTAAAAGAACGTATTTCTCCTGGTTGCTGTACAGCTGTCCGATCGTCGTGTATACCCTATTGCCGTATATCTCGGCTTCCCTCCCTAGCAGCCGCAAAGGAGTGGTCCCATCGCTACAGGTGATCTCGATTTCTACATCCTGTGCTACCACCGAGAGGATATCGTTGAACTCGTACTGGAATATTCTGGTAAGATCTCTGTAATTTTCCACAAAAGAGTGGTTCCCGTCGCTTCTGCGGGCAAGCTCGACCATAAGATCTTCATTATATCCCAGCCCCAGCCCGATCGTCGTCACCGATACGCCGGTCCGTTTGAGGGATTCTCCGAGGTTCCCCAACGCGATGGGGGAGTCCGGGCCGACGTTTGCCAGTCCGTCTGAAAGCAGGATGACCCGGTTTACATTATTTTTATCGAGAAACTTGTACACCTCGTCGGCACCTTTACTTACCCCGGCAAAAAGTGCGGTCGAGCCTCCTGCGAAAATCGACTCGATTCTACGGTTGATGTAGCCCCGATCCGAAACTCTCGTTGCAGGGACCAGGACCGAAACGGTGTCCGAATAAGTAACGATGGAGACGATGTCCCGTGGTTCGAGCATACTGATCGCGAGCATGGCCGCTTCTTTAGCTCGGACAATCTTCTCCCCTTCCATGGAACCGGACCGGTCGAGAACGATAGCAACGTTGGCCGGCGGGCGGTCTGCCGATGTTTCAAGTTCGAAACCTGTTACGCCGACTTTCAGAAATACACTTTGTCGTTGATCGGCAAACAGGTACGGGTTCGAGACCGAGACCTGCAGATCAACACTTTTTGCAAAAAGAACAGTTCCGCAGACCATCATGATTAGTGATAACAGAATCGTTTTTCTCTTCATTGTTTTCTCCTAACAGTAGGTTTTAATATCTTAAACCTACCCCCGGCTGCGGAATGTTTGGTCAGATCATTGTAAATCAATTGTAAAAAAAATGTCAGATTTTAAAGACTGGTTTCCTGCTGCATCGACTCCCACAGTGCTTTATTGAAGGGGGCCCGCCTTCCGGGGCAGCCCTCCCGGTGACAGAGCTCGCAGGTTTCGAAACCGACTTCGTTTGGAAACCGTATTCCGGATACCGTTTTGTTCGGCTTCATCAGGGACGACTCGGTCAAGGTGACCCCGATCAGATTTTCCACATTGCCGAATAGGGAAAACAGCTCTTTCTGCTGCTGAATGGGCCAGACTGCTGCATCTCCCGAGCCCGGATTCATCGTTGAAGTTTTCCCCAATTTGTATTTTTTCTTAAGAAGGTCACGCAAATAGAGCCTGCTTGCCTTCAGCATTTCCTCTTTTATGGAATCGAGCCAGAAACTCTTAAGGAAATCTCCCCCGGCAAGATCAGCCTCGTCTACCTCATTGCCGCAGGTCACGATATAGGGAAATACACGGCCTATTCCTTCCAGATTGTTCCGGAGCGCCCGGCTTTCGAAGGTGACCCCGTCTATGGTTATCGTTTCTTCTCCCCTCTCCTCGATATACGCCTCTTTGTAGACCGCTTTCGGATTACCGATTTCCTCGGCCCGTTCTACAAGCTGGTAAAAATCTTCCGCCTCCCGGCTTTCCGGTTTGATGTGCATTCTTCCCGCTACATGATCGGCGTCCAATTCAAATGGTATGTTCGTTACTACTTCCATGGATATTCTCTCCGTTTCTTACCCTACCCCATTTCCAGCTCTCTTAAAAGGGCTGACACCCTATTGACTGGTATTGACCCAACCGGATACCATCCTTCCGCATAGGATGAATATACTTCCTCAAAAGTTCTATATCCAAGACCCGGTTGCTACAGCGCGTACCTTACTGGGTAAATATGTGGTGAGGACCGTCTCCGGCGGAGTGCTTACCGGCAGAATCGTCGAAACCGAGGCATACCGAGAGGACGATCCCGCATCCCACTCTTTCAGGGGTGTTACGAAACGGTCGGCAGTCATGTTCGGCCCCGGAGGCATCGCCTATGTGTATTTCATCTACGGGATGTACGACTGCTTCAATGTGGTAACCGGCCCCGAGGGATACGGCGGGGCCGTACTGGTCAGAGCACTGGAACCGGGGGACGGGATCCGCCGGGTGTGGGAAAACCCGGTTCCCGACCCCCCCCTCCATGATCGAAAAAACCACGACCTCTGCCGCGGACTTGCTCCGCGTGACGCGCCAGTAGCGATTCTGCGCGAGCAACATGATCGGGCTCTCCTCGTCCGGCCTCAGCCGGCTTCTACATCGTCGGCTGCGGCTTTTTCGTTGGCTGCGACTCTCGCGGTGCCCCGCAGCTCTTCCAGGAAGGGCTCGAAGATCGCTTCCGCGCGCGCCTTCGCGAGCCGTGTCCAGGCCTCGCCCTCGCCCGATCCTCCCTTCGCCACCGCGTCCGCCACGGCGATCAGGGACCGCGCCTCGTCCGGCTCGTCCACCCGCCAGCGGATCCAGGCCAGCTCCTCGAGATGCCGAGCGATCAACCCGGCCCGACTGGTCTCCGCCAAAGCGGCCGACGTCTGCTCGAGCCAGGCGTCGATGGCCTGCGCACGCGCCTCATCCGCGAGGCCCGCCAGCCTCGCGCGTCCCGCCTCCATCCGCTCGCCAACCCAGGTCGTACCGGGCGGCCAGGGACCGAGCCGGCCCGCGCGGACCTCTTCGAGCACGTCCTCCAGCGCCGTCGTCGGCGGAGTCCGTCCCGCGAGTTCCCGGCGCGACTCGGCTCCGGGTGTCGCCTCCTGCTCGACGGACTCGGGAAACAACCGGCTGCGCCACTCCACGAACCCGGTCGGCAAGGGCCGGTCGGCCGGTTGGGCCAGGCTGGCTCGTCGCACCAGGACACAGAGAGCCC
>CAZQKT010000119.1:0-10589 GCA_964594055.1 uncultured Spirochaetales bacterium | reverse complement strand
GTTATTCCCCTTCCTAAAAAAACGATATCACGATATGATAACAGCATATGAAATCAATCATACTTGTCGACTATGAGAACATGCAGAACTTTTCTCTGCAGAATCTCGATAAGGAGAAGTATCAGGTGTGGCTCTTTATCGGGAAGAACCAGAACAGGCTCCCCTTTGATTTGGTCCAGGTCACCCAGCCGTTTGGGGAATCGGTTAAATGGATCAAAATCGAAGGACAGGGGAAGAACAATCTCGATTTTCACATCGCCTTCGAGTTGGGCAAACTTTCTTTAGAGAAGCCCCGTCCGAAAGAAATTCTTATTCTCTCAAAAGATAAAGGATACGATCCCCTTCTCGAATATGCAAAGAAATCCGGACTGCCTGTTTCTAGGATAGTCAACCTCTCACAATTGGGCACGGACAAACGGCCGACGCCGAGTTCCCGGTTTACCGATGAGGTCCTAGAAAACCTCAGCAAGATCCCGTCCCAAAAACGGCCCCGCACCAGAAAGACCCTCGAAAGCCACCTGAAGAATACCTTTCAGAAACGCATGAAACGTATGGACGAGAAAGATATCGAGACCGTCATCGAGGAACTCTTTATAAACGGAAAACTCTCCGAAAAATCGAACCGGCTCAGCTACCGTTTCGATTAGGGTTTTTTCATTGAAAGAGAGTATACTAATGTTCGACCGGCAGCAAAACGGCAAATGTAGAAAGCGTGCCGGGAAGCGGAAGTACCTTTCGGGTAATGCTCCCTAATGAGGAAAAGTAGTAAAAAAAAATGAAAAAATCAAAAAAAGTGTAGACAGGGTTGCTTGGATTAAGTATACTTTCTGCAATTTAAACGTATGGGAGGGGAAAGGCAGTATATGATTCCAGGTGCGATAGGCACGGCACCGGGGAGGGGCAAAACGGTCCCTCGCTCCGTAGGGGGGGAGAAGTTTTCCCTTAAGGAGCTGCAAAGGATTAAAAAATTCCGGGAGGCCGGAATTTTTTAAAACCACATGGTCCAGAATTTTGGACCATGTGGTTTTTTTTTTGGCCTTTTTTTTTGGATTTTCTTTTAACGAAACTGAAATGGGAGGAGAAATGAATATGCATGAATTGGTGTTTCGCTGCGGGGCGTTTAGGTTGTTGGACACACCGGTGATGGTCACTTCGGGGGAGTTTTTTACCCCCTTTTTCTGCAATACGGAAAACTTTTGCGGAGACAGAGAGATCGATACGTTTCTTAGAAACAATGGAAACAATCCGTCTGCGATCATCGAGCGTGCAATTCGCTTGTCGGCAACGCAGCCTTCTTTCAAACAGATTGTACGCCGATTGACGGAGAAAGCAACTGCGATCATCCGAGAGTGGGACAGCGACTGTCGCGACTTTCGGCCGGCCATTTCGGGGGGGCAGCGCAGAGACTGGTTGTTTTCAGGGCCGGCGGCCTCGGAACTAAAACTTCCCCATATCTCCATTTTTAAACCGGATACCGTAGACGGCTCTCAAAAAATAGTGTTCCACAATGCACGGCCTGCCTCCGGAGAGAGTTTTGGACCGGGGAGAGAGATTAGGGACCTCTCAGGCTATCGGGTCCTCCATATTGCAGACCTTATCACCCGGGGGTCGAGCATCTTTGCTATTGACTCAGGCGGCCGGGAATCGGGATGGGTCCCGGCACTCAGAACCGGAGGGGCCGTAGTGGAAGATCTTCTTGCCGTTATAAGCAGGAACCAGGGCGGTGAACAGATGCTTGTGAAACGAGGAGTGGCCGCGGAATCCCTTATTATCGTTGATGCCTCGTTTATCGCCGAGCGTGTACCGAATCCTCGGCCCCTGTTGCAGTTTCTCGAAGACCCCCGGGCCTGGACTGAAGCGTATTTGTGCCAACACGGTCCCGGGCCTCTCTTCGATTACTGCAAAGCGGATGATAAAAAGCAACCGAGGTTGATGAAGTTCATTCGGAAATATCGACAGTTTCTATCAGAAAACGGGTGGCTCGAACGAATTGAAGAGAAGCTCGACGGTGGCGGACATGAAGCTGCGTGAGCGATGGCTCGAGATTTGCAGGCGGAAGAACACAGTGCTTTGTGCCGGAGTCGACCCGGCAGTCTATGAGATGGGCCGCGGAGAAAGAGGATTGTCCGAAGGGGTTTCCAAGCGGGAGTGGGCGCTTGCTTATATCGAAGCGGCAGCACCTTTTTGCGCTGCGGTAAAACCGAATTTGCAGTATTGGAAAGACACAGGTGATCCTGAAACTGCAGCAGATATTTATGAGCTCGCGAAAGAGCTCGGGCTCATCGTAATAGAAGACAGCAAGATCGCCGATATCGGTTCTACGAACGAGGCGGGCATATACTACACCTCGCGGCGGGCCCATGCCGTCACCTTTTCTCCTTTTGCCGGAAACGGTATGGAAGCGTGCGAGCAGGCCCATGCTTACGGTATCGGTATCATCCCCATGTGTCTTATGAGCAATCCGGAGTACCGGAGTGAAAAAGAAAAACTGGTGCCGGTTGGGAACGAACGATTCAAAGAAAATGACATTCTCTCTGCAGCCGGATCGGAATATGTAAAACAGTATATCTATCTTGCTGCAGCTGCATCGGAATGGGGGGCTGATGGTGTGGTCATTGGCGCTCCGAGTAAACAGAACCATATACAAGAAGAGGAAATAAAAACTGCAGCGAGTTACCTAAGGGATGAAATGCTGGTCCTCTGCCCCGGCATCGGAGCTCAGGGTGGAGAAGCCCAAACACTTTTCCGGGTATTCGGAAAAGAGCGGGTGATAATCAATATGGGCCGGTCCCTGATGTTTCCTGCAGGAAGCAGGACTACACCGGAAGACCAGCGGGAAGCGGCAAAACAGAGAGCAGCTGCATTAAATCAGGTTCGGGAGGGGAACTAATGGTATACAACAGAGAAACGGTATTGCAAAAGATCGGTGAAGACCGGGTAAAATTCGGTACGGTCTCCGGTGTCCTTACCACAAAACCGGGCATTATCGAGTGGGTTGACCGAGAGATACCGGAAATAGAAATTATTACGACAAAAAGTTATCAAGTGTATCCGAATGCCGGGAACAGAGAACCGATTATCGTCGAAGCAGATTCCGGCTGTTTCGGTAATGCTGTAGGACTTCGAAACCCGGGAATGGAACAGGGGGCAGACGAGTTGCAAGAACTGCGAAAGAGAAGGGAGCTCAGGGCGTTACTCAACGTATCGCTCTCCGCTTCATCCCCGGAGAACTTTGCAGTACTTATCCGGAGGTTCGAAGAAATAGCGGACCTCCTTGAACTTAATTTTTCCTGTCCCCATGCAGCCGATGGCTATGGGTCGAGCATCGGTGCGAGCGAAGATCTGGTGTGGAAGTACATCTCGATTGTTCGAGGTGTAACGGAGAAGCCCCTCTTTGTAAAGCTTACCCCGAATGTGGATGATATCGGCTCGATTGCCCGGGCGGCAGTCGAGGCTGGAGCAGATGGAATTACTGCCATCAATACAGTGGGTCCCGAAGTGTACACCGAACCGCTTACAGGCGAGCCGGTCCTCTCCAATCCGAATGGGCATAAAGGAGGCAAATCCGGTGTCTGGATAAGAGAGACGGCACTGGAGAATATCAGGCAGGTCCGGGCTGCGGTCGGAAAGGGAATACCGATAATCGGTATGGGAGGTGTATCAGACAGCAGGGATGCGGCCCGAATGCGGGATGCAGGAGCTGATGTCGTGGGTCTCGGTTCCGTGTTTGCCCGGGTACGGCAGGCAGAAATTCCTGTTTTTCTTCGCGGATTAAAACAAGGCTCGGATAAGACCGTCGAAACAGAAACTGCCTGCTCCTTTATAAGCAAACGACGGGTCGCCGAGTATAAAAAATGTACCGTTACCCGGGTAGAAGAGGCGGGGAACCTCCGGCTTTTTACCCTGGATGGAGCAATGCCTGCCGAGGCAAGCCAGTACGCGTTTTTGTGGATACCCGGGGCAGGGGAGAAGCCTTTTTCTATCGTTAAGACCGACCCGCTTACATTTTTGGTAAGAGAACGGGAGTTCGATCCTGAACGCGGAAAAGGTCTGCTTACCCATGCGCTTTTTGAGCTCGTGGCGGGAGATACCCTCATGGTCCGGGGCCCGTACGGCCGAGCGGCCAAGCCTGTCTGCACCACTACCTGTATCGTCGCAGGGGGGACCGGTATCGCCGTCGTTCCGCTGCTGTACGAGCATCTTAAAAAAACCGGCCGAGAGGTTTCGGTCCGACTCGGGCTTCGAAGCGAAGCTGAATTGGATCTTTTGCAAAATAGTGTTTTAGAGGATGTTCCTGCAGATTTTTATATCGATGAAGATAACACATGTACTGCGCTTCGAAAATTGAAGCGGGAGCTCGGGGGGCCGGGTGATGGTTCCCCTCCCGGTGCTTTCTATAGCACCGTTTTTTTCAATGTGGGGCCGTTACCGTTTATGGAATATGCTGCCGCGATCGAGCAGGAGGCGGGATTCTCGACAAAATCGATCTATCTTTCCTTGGAGACCAATACCATGTGCGGTGTGGGGCTCTGCGGTGAATGCGCCTGCGGGGATACTTTGACCTGTCAGGAAGGTACGTTTCTCTCACTCGCACATATTGAAAAGCACCATATCGATCTGCATAAGCTGCTCGGGGTCCAAAGAACAGCATCGCCTCATCGTGATCAGCACAGTCATAATTATCTTTTTCAGTGCCCACCTGCTACCAGTCCGCTTGCTGCGAGCAGAAGTACCCCAATTTCTAAAATGATGATCCCCGAATAGATCCAGTCTTTGTCCTTTAAAAATGAAAAAAGAGTAATACTAAAACAGATGAGGGTCCCGGAAGCGAGCAGGACCAGAGAAGCGAAGGAGAGCACATCACCATAAGCGATCTTTTGCACCCACCCCCAACCGGTCGGTATGTTATTTGCCTCGGTATACTCTTCAGCGGAAAGGTGCCACATCCGGGGGACTTCGGAGGGGTCGACGAGGGGAGGGAGCAGACCTGAGAGGTAGAGCGCGAATGCTGCCAGTAAGAGGGCAAGCCCGATCAGGGAGATCCAATGGAGTACTTCCGCATAACGTATCTGGGTCTTGCTGCCTCGGATGTTTTTATTGTTTTCGCTCATAACCACATCACCATAAACCAACCCCCGAGAGTATTGCCCGCACCCCCGCTAAAAACAGGAAAGTGATAACCACCCATCTGATCACAGTAGGTCTGGTCTTTGATAGAAGTTTCGCTCCGATTCTCGTACCGAGCATCATGCCGGCCACGGAAGGGGCGACGATCATGGGGATGATGGCCCCGCGCGTCAGATAGATCCATGCCGCGGCGGTATCGTTGATAGAAAGAATAAAAATACTTGTTCCCACCGATATTTTAAGCGGTGCTCCCAAGAGCAGGTTAAGTACTGGTACGTTTGCCCAACCGGCACCTAATCCGAACATTCCGGCCAAGAATCCGATGAGAACGAAAAAGATGAGCCCCAACGGATACCGGTGGATTTTCCACTCGACCTCTCTGTCCAATGAATCTTCGTAGTAGAGTCCGTATATGCCCAATGCCTGGGAGAGCCGATCCTGCTTCCCGACTTCGGGGAACGTCGATCGTTTGGTAAGGAACATAAGAACAACGATCCCCACAATGGCAACCCCGAGTGCTGTCTGGACGGTCTGGGTAGGAAGACTAAGACCCACGACCGCTCCGAGTATTGAGCAGATCGAACCCACGAGGGCCAGGGGAAGGGCAAGCCGGAGGTTTGAAAGCCCTTTTTTAAGAAGGCCCGGACTTGCCGAGAGTGCCCCGGTCAAGGCGACCATAAGTCCCGCTCCCCGGACGAAGTCGAAATGAAAAGGAAAGAGAAGATCTACGATTGGCACGAACAGCACTCCGCCGCCCACGCCGGCCACCACCGCCACGATTCCCAACAGGAACGTAAAAACGAATAAGAGAATTGTCCACCCCCACCAGGGCATTTGCTCTTCTAAGGGGGGGCGGGCCGTATCGGCGATTACAGGCGCGCCGGCGGCGAGAGCAAAAAGCAAAACCATAATGAGTATGAGAACAATTTTCCGCACCGCGGTACTGGTCCTTTTTTTGTTATTTCAACCACCCTACCGGGATGCATGGGGAGGGTCAAGGGGCATTTATGAAATGAAGAATGACGAATAAAAATTTTATTGACAATAACTATTCCAAAGAACATTCGTGAAATGCTAAAACTAAATAGAAATGATTTACTGGAATGGAAAGTGGAAGATGGCAGAGTGATGGTTGAATCTGTTGCAAAACCTTTTTTAAACCATAAAGGTTCCGTACAGATTGGAAAGGGCGATATCAAACAGGATATCCAAAAAGCACGGCGTGAAATAGGTAGAGCGTGGTAGATTGGTAGTCTGAGGAGCAACAGTGAAACGCTACTACATCGATACCAACTGTATGATTTCCTATGTTACCGACCGGAATATATCCCGGCAAAAGCGTATTACTCCATTTATCGAGGATGCCGCTGTACTCAAACACAAACTTATCATCACGGGCCATGTAATTACCGAGTTTGTCTATGTTTGTACTACAGTGTATAAGCTCGATCGCCCCCTCGTTCGTTCTATGATTTTAGACCTTCTCCATACCCCGGGCATGGAAGTGGTAGAAGAGTACTTTTTAGCTTTTGTCCTCCATATATGGCCTTCGTTTATCACTGATTATGGTGATGCCGTACTGGCCGGTTCCGTTCAAAAGAACGGAGGGATGTTACTCACCTTTGACATCGAGCTCCGTAAAAAATGTACGGAACTGCAGATACCATCCTTCGACCTGTAATTCCGACCTGTGAGAGAACACCGCTTTTAATGCCGGACATCGACCGGAGCGTGTTCGGTGATGTAGCCGGGCCAGTTCTGGTTCCGCAGGTCATCCGGAGATACTTCCACTTCCGGCAGGTAGGGGAGTTCTCCGTTTTCGAGATAGCGAGAGTTGCGCTTCCGGTGCCGGGTGATCAATTCCCCTTTGAGCCTCTTTTTCGCCGCCGCGACTTCTTCTGCGGTGCGGTCTGCTGCGGCAGCGTCGGATGCCCCGGCAAGGTTGGCGAGCTCATGGGGGTCGTTCTTCAGGTTGAAAAGCTGTTCGACCCCGCCCTCCGGATACCAGATGTACTTCCACGCCCCGTCGGTAATGGCGAGATAATCGCAGTCGATAGGCGGGGTGATCCATTCGGTCACATTCCCCATCATCGCTTCGAGATACTCCCGCGGCGCTTCCTCACCCCGGACCAAGCCGATCAGGTCTATCCCGTCTTTTCCGGCCGGGACCGTGCCTCCCGCGGCCCGAAGCAGGGTGGGCAAAATATCTGCATGGGTTATGAGAGCATTATTTTTGATGCCGTGGGGGTGATTATCCCAGCTTTTAGGCAGCCGCAGCACAAACGGTACATGTGCTGAAGATTCATGAAAATGGCCCTTCGCACAGGCGTGATGATCGCCTAAATACTCCCCGTGGTCCGAGGTGTAGATAATAAGTGTATCATCCAAGAGCCCTTCATCCTGGAGCGAGGCGAGCACGTATCCCATCGAATAATCGATCTGGGTGATAAGCCCGTAATAGGCCGCACGAGCTTTCATGAGAATCTCTTTGGGAAGGAGATCGTACGACTGGGAAAATTGGTACCGCTTGAGTGCGGCAGGATAATCCCCCGGATTGCTCCAGTCGCCGTAAAACGGTTCCGGTATGGGTGAATCTTTATACATCGAGTAGTACGGTTCGGGCGGATCGAACGGCGGGTGCGGTTTTGTGTAGGAGCACCACAGGAAAAAGGGCCGTGAGGGGTCCCGTCGCTCCCGGATATACTCGGCGCATGTGTTCGAAGTCCAGGCGGTAAGCGTATTGGTCTCCGGAAGCGCGGACATGGTAGGATAGAACTCGTTCTGACCCAGTCCGTGGACCATATGGGAGATGCCTTCCCCCTTCTCGCGCATCTCCCGGTAATAGTCTTCCGGCAGAACCATCTCGCCGAAACCGTGGCGCACCCGCTGCGGGCCGAAATGCATCTTGCCGACTGCAGCAGTTTGGTAGCCTGCGTGACCGAGTAGGGTGGGCAGGGTATCTTTCCAACCCAACACCTCGGAGGATTCTCCGTTGAAGAGCATCCCGTGATTGAAAGCCTGTTTCCCCGACATGATGGAGATACGTGTGGGTACACAGAGCGGACAATCGGTATAGGCACGGGTAAAGGTGACCCCCTCGCGGCAGAGCCGGTCGAAATGGGGGGTGCGGAGAAACTCGGGTGCGGCATCGCCTGCAGCATCGAAACGCTGCTGGTCGGTTGTAATAAGAAGTATGTTCGGCTTTTTTGTTGACATAAAATTATCCTTTTAAAGAGTACAAAATGTGACCCCTTTGAGCCCTTCGAAATGTTTGTCCTGTGTTAAAATTGTGGCCACTGAGGTAATACCGATCGCATAGATGATGCTGTCGGCCAAGGGTAAGTTATGTTCGGTCCCGAAGGAGGCTGCGGTGAGAGCGATGCTTTCGGTTACGGGGATGATTTTCCCCTGCCGCATATGGCCGACGGCAAGCAGAGCGCTGTCTTCGTCCCATTCAACGCAGATCTTTTTGAAAACTACCATCATACATATGATTGGGACAATAAGCTCATCGGTATTCTCGATAGCTTCCGCGTAGAAATCCGCGCGGGGAGTGTCGGCAAAGTATTCGATCCAGCCGCAGGAATCAACCAGGTTCATACCCTGTCTTGCTCCCGTTTAAGTTCGGTGTTGATTCCTTTCAGGAAACCACGAAGTGTGGTGATCGGTTTTACCGGCACATACTCGATCCGATTTCGGTATCGAAATACGGAAACATCGCTTCCGGGTTTTATTCCCAGTGATTGACGGATTTCTTTCGGAATTACCAACTGGTATTTTGGGGAAACTCTTACATTCATATCTTCCTCACACAAATATTTTTAATCGACAAAGGATGCGTATTACAATACAGCAGTCGATACCAGTTGTCAATATTCCATCACTCCGGTAGAATGGTTTTGATATTGAAAAAGTCAACTTTCAGGGAGTATCTGTATGGCATCAACTACCGAGAAGCATGAGCAAGCGCTGATTCGGTTCGCACAGGCACTTATCGACCAAGAGCGTGCCGAAGTACTCATCCCGCCCCAAAAAAGCGGGGAGGGGTTTTGGTTCGGCGGGGGCAATATCACCGAAGACAAAGAGGGAAACATTTATCTCACCGGGCGGTACCGGAACAGGGGAGACTCGAGGACCGGCCTCGGTGCAGGCGAGCGGGGACTGGAACTGGTCATCTTCAAATCGACCGGCCGGGGGAACAAGTTCGAACCGGTACTGCGCTTTCCAAAGCAGGACCTTGACATGCCCGGCCGGCCCGTGCTCTCGATCGAGGGGACCAGCCTCCATTTCTTTGACGGCGGCGTGGAGCTTTTCGTCTCTACTGAAAAAGAAATATCCTATCCTGAAGAGCTGAAAGAGTTTCAGAAGCCCGGGACCGGAGTATGGACCATAGACTATGCGCAGGCTGCCGACGTGGAAAAATTGGCGCATGCCGAGCTGTCCCCCCTTTTCTCCTGTAATGATCCGCAGTACCTCCATGTCAAAGACCCGGTCGTCTTCGATTTCTCAGACGGGGATACCGGGGTAATCTTCTGCACCCACCCCTACAACTGGTCCTGTTCCAATTCCGCCCTGAGTGTGCGGAAAGGGGGAGCGGAACGAGATGCTTTAAAGAAGTTTTCGCTACCGGATTACACCTTTTTCCCCCGGGGGAACACCTGGGATGTGGCCATGAGCAGGATTACCGGAGTGCTGCACGTTCCACGGGTGGGTGCCTTTGCCGATGGGCCCCGGTTCTCTCTGGTTTTCTACGACGGAGGCGAGTGTGTGCGCAACCTCGATGAGCATAAAGAGGCGGTAAAGCGGCCCAGGGGCTACTCCTGTGAAGAGATAGGCGGTCTCGCCGCAATCCAAAATGACGATTTTTCGACGATCCGGCGGCTTTCGGTGGTCCTGCCGATGTTCGTAAGCCCGAACGGTACCGGCTGCAGCCGTTATGTAGAGACCCTCACGACCAATGAGGGTATTCATGCCGTTTGGCAGCAGTCCCAGCCTGACAAGTCTCAACCGCTGGTGCACAACTTCCTCTCACAAGAGAAGATCAAAGAACTCCTTGGGTGATTGCTCTTTGTATTGTTATATTATGTGAAGAAGAAGTTCTCTTTTTAAGGAATTACGAGTATGCATTTACTAGTAGGAATAGTTTTTCTTGCCTTCTGGGTGTGGATGATCGTCGATTGTGCCAATAACGAGACGACGGTGAACAACCAGCGGACTATCTGGATTGTGATCATCATCTTTACATTTGTAATCGGGGCGGGGATATACTTCGTTACCCGGAAACTGCCCCGGGACCGGGAGCAGGAGTATTAGCGCGACAGTACTTACAGGAGCTCCTCCGGCTCCTTCCTTTCGATTTCATCCTTCATACTATCAAAGTCTCGGTCATAGCTTACAATAAGAGAGATATTGTGGTGGAGGATGGTCGCCGTATGCACCGCATCCCTGGCGTAGATATCCGG
>CAZQKT010000118.1:0-10865 GCA_964594055.1 uncultured Spirochaetales bacterium | reverse complement strand
CCGAGCGGTCAAAGGGGGCAGACTGTAAATCTGTTGGCTAAGCCTTCGAAGGTTCGAATCCTTCTCTCCCCATTACTTTTTAACATGGAAATACCTTTTTACAAAAAGGGACTGCGTTTTGAGTGTAAACGATGTTCCGCCTGCTGTAGGCACGAGCCTGGATACGTGTTCCTTTCCAACAAAGATATATCCCGATTAATGAACGCATTCGAATGCACCAGAGAATATGTTATCGAAACCTACTGCAGAATAATCGATATAAACGGGATTAAGAGAATATCACTGAAAGAGAAGAGCAACTATGACTGCATTTTTTGGAAAGACGGCGGGTGTATTGTCTATGAACAGCGCCCCCTGCAGTGCAGAAGTTATCCGTTTTGGACCCCTCATCTCGCTTCAATGGATGATTGGAACAAACTTTCAAACAGCTGCCCCGGAATCAACTGCGGAGATATCCATTCTAGAGAAGAGATAGAGTGGTGGTTGGCTAGGAGAATGAAAGAACCGATAATTAATCTATCATGATCAAAGACTATCGGAGAGTACCATGACTATTAGATTTTGGGGAGTGCGCGGTTCGATCCCCACACCACTAACATCAGCGCAGATACAGAGTAAAATTGCCGCAGTTGTTGAAAGAATACGGCCCGAACATCTGGAAAGCCCGGAAACACGGGAAGCATTTCTTGCCGGTCTTCCCGCGTATCTTATGGGAACAGTCGGGGGTAATACCACCTGTCTCGAGATACGGCTTAACGATGATACAATGATTATCATAGGGTGCGGCTCCGGGATCAGAGAATTGGCCAAATCATTGCGGCAGAAGGGTGATTATATCCGTCATTATCACATTTTTTTTACGCACTTTCACTGGGACCACCTTCAGGGTTTTCCTTTTTTTGCCCCTCCTGCCTACGATCCGCGCTGTTCTATTACCTTTTACAGTCCCATAAAGGGGTTCGATGCGTTTGTGAAGAACCAGATGCAGCCTCCCTATTTTCCTGTCACGATGGATGTAATGAATGCTCATATAGATTTTCAGGTCCTGAAAACGGCCCCGCTTCGAATCGGGTGTGCCGATATTTTCTGGAGGCCGGTAAAGCATCCGGGGGGGTGCCAATCCTATAAAATTGTAGAAGAAAACAAATCAATGATTTTTTCCACGGATACGGAGCTTACCGAGAGGGATTTTCACAAAAGCAAGGAGAACAGAGCGTTCTACGGCGGAACGGAGACGATTATTCTCGACAGTCAATATACCCTGGATGAAGCGATCGAGAAATACGATTGGGGGCATTCTTCGTACAGCTTAGCGGTTGATTTTGCGGCAGAATGGAGCATTCCGAATCTTTATCTTTTCCATCATGAACCGCTCTACGATGATAAGAAAATTTACAACATTGTTAAAAATGCTCGCTGGTATCTCAAACATTTAGAAAAAGACGGAATACATATTGAATTAGCAGTTGAAAATATGGAGCTTACTATTTAAATGGTAACAGTAGAAGGCAGGGAACTGATTGGTCTGTATTTATTTTTAAAGGACCGCGAACCGGAACTGGATATGAGATTACGATCACTGGTAGATAGGCTCGAGCAGGTGCTTTTTACCCGGCTTTCCATTGATGATTTTGAAAACTTGGAAGAAAAATACAAAAATAATCAAATTAGTTTATAGAGTAAGGATAGTCTCATGAGGCGCTTTTTGCGTGTTTTGTTAACTCTGGTCTTGATGGTAATTCTCGTTACAATTATCGGGATTGGCACAGTGTATATCCTCAATCAGCCTTCCGAAAAAGTTGCGAGGAAAGTCTCTTTTTTTTCGGTAAAAAAAGGAGAAACATTGGGAATGGTAGCGGGCCGGCTCAAAGAAGAAGAGCTCGTTCGGTCCGCACTTTTGTTTCAAGGGATAGGCAGACTTAAGGGGACGGAACAGAATATCAAGGTCGGAAAGTACAGAATTGAGAAAAACAGTTCAGCTCTAACAATCCATGATTTACTGGTTTCCGGCAAACAGTTACTCGAACGGATTACCATTCCCGAGGGATGGACCATGTCACGCATTGCCGAAAAGCTCGAAGAACTTCATATTACCACTGCGGGTGCGTTCCTCGAAGTGTGCAACGACCAAGGGTTCCTTCGAGACTACGGGATTGCGGCTGATACCGCAGAAGGGTACCTGTTTCCTGAAACATACAGTTTTCCCGAAGAACATGATCCCCGCCTGGTAGCGGAAAAGCTGGTAGAGACAACATTTGAGACGATTGCGGAGGTCTATCCTGATTATAAAAATCTTGACAAAGAAACGCTGCATAAAAAAGTAATAGTAGCCTCCATTGTGGAACGGGAATATAGGATCATGGATGAAGCACCGCTTATCGCTTCGGTATTCTACAATCGATTGCGTGTTAATGTTGGGCTCGATTCATGTGCTACGGTCGAATATATTATCACTGAGAAACAGAACAAACCGCACCCCACTTATTTGACCTATGAAGATCTGGAAATAGAATCTCCCTATAACACGTATAAGTATGCCGGCCTTCCGCCGGGTCCTATATGTAATCCCGGAAAAACCGCCCTTCATGCTGCTTTTTACCCGGCAGATAGTGATTATTGGTATTTTTTGTTAAAAGATCCTAAAACCGGTGAGCATTATTTTTCTAAAGACATCGATGAGCACAACCAAGCCCGCCGGCTCTTTTTAAAGCGGTTACCTTAAACCGAATCGATTATGCGGATACCTGACAACAAATTAGAAGAGATTTCTGAGAAACTGCCCATTGAGAAAGTTGTCGGTGAATATGTTGTCTTAACATACAGAAACGGCCGGCATTGGGGGTTATGTCCTTTTCATAATGAGAAAACCCCTTCGTTTTCAGTTTCTTCGCAAAAGGGACTCTTTTACTGCTTCGGGTGCCACAAAGGAGGGACGATGTTTCAGTTCATCATGGACATGGAACATCTAAGCTTTGTTGAAGCGGTAGAAAAACTCGCCGAAAAGGCCGGTGTGGATATCGGCCCGTACCAAAACGATAAAGGTTCGAGTAAACAGAAAGCTATTACGGAGCTGTATTCCAGAGTTGCGGGCAGCTTCAACTACATTTTGAATAATACCGACGAAGGGAAACAAGCCAAACAGTATCTTCAGCAACGGGAAATCTCCGAAGAGAGCATAGAAGCGTTTCAGATAGGGTATTCCCCAACCGATAGACTGTGGCTCTATAAATTTCTGCGTAAAAAGGATTATTCGCCAGAGTTCCTCGCTGAAACCGGATTATTTTTAAAAAATAAGCAGAAAATCGCTTTTTTTCATAATAGAATTATGTTCCCAATCCGAAAATCACACGGGCAGGTAATTGGATTTGGTGCGAGATCATTAGGAGAACAGGGGCCGAAATATCTAAACTCTTCCGAATCTCCCTACTTCCAAAAACGGGAAAATCTATACGGGTTATCAGTCAATAGAGACACTATCAGGAAGCAGGAACAGTTTATTCTAGTAGAGGGGTACACCGATGTAATAACCCTTTACCAGGCAGATTTACGAACAGCGGTTGCTCCGCTTGGAACATCACTTACGGCAGAGCAGGCACGGCTTTTAAAACGGTATGCGAGGAAAGCTTATATTCTGTTTGACGGAGATGATGCCGGGTTACGAGCTGCTGAAAAAGCGGTCCACATCTTGGAAGAGCAGGAGTTTGATACATATGTAGTGTCACTTTCTGAGAAAGCAGACCCTGCTGATGTATATCAAAAAGAGGGACCGGAAGGATTGAAAAAATCCCTGGAATATTCTATAAATAGTTTCGATTTTTTATTGAAACGGGCGCTTCGTGATAAAAACAGTGAAGATACCGCTGTAAAACGTCAGGTAATTGAGGGCTTGCATCCATATCTGAAAATAATTGCATCAGAGGTCAAGCGAGACAGTTGCATTAGAAGATTATCGGAAAAATTACAGGTAAGCACCCAGTCGATCTGGCAGGATTACCTGGTAAAAGAAAACTCTTCTCAGCAACAGCAGCAACAATTAAATCAAAAAAGTCCAAAAATAAGTGTAGAACTATATTTAATGATAGCCGTTATCGAAAATTATGATTATTTTACAATTGTAAGAAATGAATTATCACCTGAAGATCTCATCGACAAAGATAGCAGGGAGCTTTTTCTGATTCTCGAAGATTGCTATCGAAAAAATGAATTTTATTTAAATTCTGTTTTAGAAAGACTTGAAAATGATCAATTAAAACATATTATTTTAGAAAGAATAGCTAGTGATGAGTTTCAGATCAACCGGGAACAGATCATAAAGGATACTATAGGCAGGATAAAGAGAAGAAATTTTGAAAAGAAGAAAACCCTACTAGGGCAGCAGATAAAAAAGCTTGAAAAAGCCGGAAATAACGAACGGAAAATCGAGGAACTTCTTTCCGAAATGATGTTTTTAAACAAAGAGATAGAAAAATTGGGGTAAACAGTAATGACGGAACTGCAGACTGATCAAGCGGTTGCAAAGCTTATAGATTACGCTAAAACAAAAAAGACTATCAGCTATGACGAAGTACAAGATTTTTTACCGGATTCGATAGTCAACTCTGATAAAATCGATGAGGTATTATCTCTTCTCGAGAAGAACAGTATCAGCTTGCAGGATGAAGTCGAGGCGGAATCTGAAGCGGAAAACCTCGAGAAAGAAGCGAAACAGGAGAAACCGAAAAAGAAAAACGAAAAAAAGAAGAAAGTCGTTGTCAATGAAAAAGAAAATGCGATCGATGACCCGATACGGCTCTACCTTCGTGAAATTGGAAAGGAAAACTTGCTGACAGCAGAACAGGAAGTTGAACTTTCGAAGCAAATGGAAGACGGAGAGAACATAATAAAGCGGGTCATTAAAGAGTCAGGAATGATCATTCCTGAAGTGTTCGAACTCGCGAAAAAGACGTTTTCAAAAATTGATCCTCGTGACCTCGAAATGTCAAAAAAAGAAATATCAGAGTTTCTCGCAGAACGGCGAAGACTCAATCAATATTACCGTGACCCGCTCAAAGAACTGGTACCCCAGCTTAAAAGCTATATGGAGGTAAAGAAAAAACTGGTAGAGAAGGGCGGAGACCCCTTTACGGATGATTCTCTGCAGAAAAAGAGAAAATACCTCCTCAACAAAATTAAAGATCTCGATATTCATCAGGAGGAGATCTTAAATTTCTCGGAAAAGTTTCTTAATGCAACGAAACGGATAAAGCGTTTTAAGCGGGAACAGAGTAAAATAGAAAAGCGGCTCAGGGTCTCGAGCCTTCGAGAATTGCGAAGTTTAGGCCGTGGTCTCGCCATCACTGAACAACGGCGAACGATCGAGCGGGAATTAGGAATGCCGTCGGATGCGATAAAGGAGAAGATTCGGCAAATACAGGTCACCGAACGAAAGATGAATTCCATGGAGATGGAGTTCGAAAACAAGATTGATGACATTTTAGAGATGTCTAACGAAATATCTTACGGTAAAGTGATGATGAAGAGTGCTAAGGACCGGCTCATCAAGGCGAATCTTCGTTTAGTCGTCAGCATTGCCAAAAAGTATACGAACAGAGGTCTTCACTTTTTTGATCTTGTACAGGAAGGTAATATCGGCCTGATTAAAGCTGTTGAAAAGTTTGAATACCGTAAAGGATACAAGTTTTCTACGTACGCTACCTGGTGGATTCGTCAGGCTATCACGAGGTCCATATCCGATCAAGCCCGTACAATCCGCGTTCCCGTTCATATGATCGAACAGATCAATAAGGTCGTAAGAGAATCGAGACAGTTAATGCAACTTTTAGGAAGAGAACCCTCCGATGAAGAGGTCGCAGAGCGGCTCGGATGGTCCGTTATACGGGTAAAATCAGTTAAAAACGTTGCTCGTGAACCTATTTCGCTCGAAACTCCGATCGGTGAAGAGGAGGATTCACTCTTAGGCGATTTTATCGAAGATAAGGACATCGAAAATCCGGCCAGTCAAACGGCATTCACCATATTGCAAGAGCAGCTTCAGGATGTGCTCGAAACGCTGCCGCCGCGTGAACAGGAAGTGTTAAAAATGCGTTTTGGACTAGAAGACGGATATTCTCTTACATTGGAAGAGGTGGGACTCTATTTTAACGTAACGAGAGAACGGATAAGACAGATAGAAGCAAAGGCACTGAGAAGATTGAGGCATCCGAAACGGAGCCGTCGATTAAAAGATTATATTGAACATTAAGAGGTGTAGCCATATGATGGAAGATGTTTTTGATAAATTACGGACACTGCAGGATATTCTCTCTAGAAAATTTGAAATAGAACGGGAGATCAACGAAATTCCCCGGGCGCTGACTACGAAGACTGAGCTGGTGAACCGGCTCAAAAAATCGTATATCGAAAAAAATGAACGGCTCGAAGAGAATAAAAAGAAGATTCGAATGCTCCGCAACAAGCTCGCCGAAGCGGAAGAACAGCGGGAAGAATACGAGAAACAGATGGACCTCATAAAAACCCAACGGGAGTACGAGGCGCTGGATAAAGAGATAAAAGATGCGATCGAAAAAGAACAGCAATTGCGGAAAGATATCCTCAAAGAAGAAAAAGACTTAGAAGAACTTACTTCCTCTATTGAGCGTGATGAAAACATGATCAGTCAACAGGAAGAAGAGCTCGAGAAAGAACAGCAGAAGATAAAAGACGAAAGTGAAGAGAAGAGAGAACTCTTAGAACAGCTTAAGAAAGAGGAAAAAGAAATTATTCCGGGGCTCGATGAGGGAATTCTTTTCAAGTTCGAAAGAATTATCCGGAGCAAGTCCGGTTTAGGTATCGTCCCGATTAAAAATGATGTATGCACCGGCTGTCATATGATGCTTCCGGCCCAGTATGTTAATGATGTGAGAATGGGTAAAAATATTCTTTTCTGTCCCTACTGCAGCAGAATCTTGTTTCATGAAGAAGTTTCTGAAGAGGAAAGTTTCTTCAACGAAGAAGATGCCGGTAGTTTAGCTGATCTTGCAGATATTCAGGATCAGGCGTAACAACCTGATTGTATTTTTTTTAATTTTAGTTATAATATCACTTACTAAGGCAGGTCGGATTATCGCTGTCTGTGCATTCGATAGGCAGAGGAAAGTCCGGGCTTCGTAGAGCAGGACGCCGGGTAACACCCGGGCCCTCCTCTGCGGTGTTTTGTCGGGTATACGCTTTATCACGACAAATACCGGGAGGGGGGACAGAAAGTGCAGCAGAAAATATACTGCTTGGCCCGACCACTTAAATAGTAAAAATATTTAAGTGGTCGGGTCGGGTAAAGGTGAAAAGGTGGGGTAAGAGCCCACCGCTTTACCGGTAACGGTAAAGGCAGTGCAAACCTCGTCCGAAGCAAAGCCAAGCAGCAGATCGGGTTGCTCGCCTGATATCTGCGGGTAGGCTGCAAGAGAAGAGCGGTAACGTTTCTTCTTTAGATAGATGATAATCTAAAACAGAATCCGGCTTACGGACCTGCCTTGTTTTTTTACAAATTGTTTTATTATTTTTTCTTTATGATACTACCAGAAGATAGATATTCCTTCTCTTCAAATAAGAGAAGACGGGGCGTGTCCGTAAAATTTCTTCTTGTTCTCATTGTTGCCGCGGTTGTGATCGGAGGATCAGTGTTTGCGGTACTAAACTGGGACCTTTTTGAGCAGGAGAACAATCGTGTAAAAACTGACAGCAGTATCCTCTACGAACTGTGGCAATCCCGCCAATATACAGCAATTATCAACAGATGTCGGGTTATCTTAGAAGAGGACCCTATGGATCCGGAAGCGTTGGTGTTTTACGGATTCGCTAACTTCTACGAAGGAGTGGTCCAATACACCTTTGAAGATAAGGTGCAGTATTTCGACAACACCATTTTTGCATTGAGAAAGGCGGAGCTGATCGAGGACCATCCATTCCCAGGTGCTACTCACTATGTACTCGGTAAAGCGTATTACCATAAAGGCAGGTTTTACATGGACCTTGCCTTACAATGCCTGCAGAACTCTATTGAAAGGGGCCATATCGGCGAAGATACCTATGAATATCTCGGTTTAGCATATTCCGAACTCGAGCAGTATGAGAAAAGTGCTGAAGCGTTTCTCAAAGCAGCCGAAGAGAATCCCACAGATATTTTGTTATTAACTCTTGCACAAACCTATTATAAAATGGATGATATGCAACGGGCCGAAGAATATCTTATTCGGGCAATTAATAAAACAGAAGATGTTTCAATCGAAGAGAAAAGCCGTTTTCTGCTCGCACAGATCTATATGAATAATGGAGAAGTGATAAAAGCAGAAAAGCAGTATCGAGAAGTGCTGGATGACAATCCTGAATCCGCCGATGCACACTTTAATCTTGGAAAGATTTATGAGAACATGGGTGATACAATTAAAGCCAGGGCTGAATGGCGAAACGCTTTGAAAATAGATCCCTCACACTATGGGGCTCGATTGAAATACTACGATTAGATGTAACGTAACTAATTGGAGGTAACTATGGGCAGGTTGGTAGATGCCTTTTCTTCAGACATCGGTGTTGATCTTGGTACATGTAATACTCTCGTTTATGTGAGAGGAAAAGGCATTGTGATGAGTGAACCATCGGTTGTTGCAGTGGAGAGGGGTACTAAAAAAGTTGTTGCAGTGGGCGCTGAAGCGAAAAGAATGTTGTGGAAAACCCCGGGGGATATCATCGCTATTAGACCGCTGCGCGACGGTGTTATTGCGGATTTAGAAACTACAGAAAAGATGATTCGTTATTTTATCAGCAAAGTCCTGCCTAGACGGTGGTTCGTAAAACCTCGGATGGTCATAGGGGTGCCAACCTGTATTACTGAGGTTGAAAGAAGGGCAGTAGAGGAGAGTGCGTACAAAGCCGGTGCCCGTGAAGTAAAAGTAATTGAGGAGTCTTTAGCTGCCGCAATTGGTGCAGATATGCCGATAAACGAACCTGCCGGACACATGGTTTGTGATATCGGCGGAGGAACAACTGAAATATCGGTTATATCTCTCGGCGGTATGGTTGTAACAAACGCTATCCGGTTAGGTGGAGATGAGTTTGATGAATCCATTATCAAACATGTACGAAACATCCATAATCTTATTATCGGTGAACAGACGGCAGAAAATCTTAAAATGACAATCGGGAATGCCTATCCGGATAAAAAAATCGATAAGATGGAGATTAAAGGGACCGATGCCATTACCGGGCTCCCTCGCAGGCTCGAAATAGACTCGGTAGAGGTACGGGAAGCGCTTCAGGAACCGATAAATGCTGTTATAGAAGAGATTAAACGGACACTCGGACAGACCCCGCCCGAATTAGCAGCGGATATTGTAGAACGGGGTATCGTTATGACCGGGGGAGGATCGCTTTTAAAAGGGCTACCGAAATTGATATCTAAAGAGACCGGGGTGCCGGTCATTTTAGCGGAAAACGCGCTGCTTTGCGTTGCTATGGGAGCGGGAATGTATTTCGATCATACAAAAAAAACGATGAATGCAGGAAAAACAATTTATAACAAGATAAGTTAAAAGTACACCGTTAATGCGAAATATTACACGGTTTGTAGGCAAAAACAAAACAGGCGTTACACTCATCGCACTACTTTTAAGCGCTCTCATTTTTCTCATACTGAGTACGAACAGTATTCACATTAGTACGAGAAATTTCGGTCTCTCCTTTTTTTCGTTATCACAATCGGGGATATCCAAAATTGGTGATTATTTCTCTCAGACGGTAAACTCAATAAATGAATTAAAAAAGATGCGTCTACAATTTGCGGAGATGGAAGAACGTCTCAATACGTATCGTCAATTAGAGATGAATATCAACGAACTAAAACATGAAAATGAACAATTACGGGAACAGCTCGGCTTTTCCGAAAAAATTGGGTATGATCATCTTTCGGCGGAAATTATCGGTAAGGACCCCGGTAACTACTTTAATACCATAATGATCAATCGCGGAAAAAGAGATGGAGTCGAAAAAAACATGCCTGTCATAGCATTCCAGGACGGGTTTCAGGGCCTCATCGGTAAAGTGGTCTCTGTCGGTGCCTGTTGTTCCGAAGTGTTGCCCCTTTTTGACCGGTCGTGTTATGTGGCGGCACGGATGCAGTCTTCCCGTTATGAAGGGCTTGTATCCGGAAAGGGAGGGGACGATTCGCGTCTAATTATGCAGTATGTAAAAAAGCATGCACGTAGTGAAATTCGATACGGTGATCTGGTAATCACATCGGGGATGAACTCTATTTTTCCCCGTGGCATATATATAGGAAGAGTACGCACTATCGGGGGCAAGATGTACGATACTTCCTTGGACATCGAACTCGAACCGGTAATTGACTTTTCTCGTTTAGAATATGTTTTTGTACTGAGTAAAAAAGAATAATATAAGAAGAGGTTTAAAAAGGACCGACAGATGGAGAGAGCCAAGATTTGGCTGCCGCCGGTATTAATCATCACAGCTATTGTGCTTCAGTCGACCTTGCTGCAGCGGCTGTCGATAGCAGGTGTCGTCCCTGACGTTTCTTTGGTTTTGCTTATATTTTTTGCAAACCGGCAGGGGAGTATGCAGGGACAGATTTCGGGCTTTGCATCCGGTCTCATACAGGATTTTTTGAGTACGGCCCCGCTCGGTTTCTATGCATTTATCAGGACGATTATAGGATTTCTCTATGGCCTATCGAAAGGTAAGTTTTTTGTCGATCCGATCCTTCTTCCCATCATTCTTGTTGTAGTAGGGACACTGTTTAAAGCAGTGTTTACCGGAGTCCTCGGCCTTTTTTTCATTCCGCCGGAAAGCATGGAGCCTGTTTTAGGGCAAAAACTGTG
>CAZQKT010000117.1:0-10906 GCA_964594055.1 uncultured Spirochaetales bacterium | reverse complement strand
CTTCGCGCATCGCCTAAGAGGAACACTCCGTCTAGGCCGGTTCCACCCGTGAGAGGATCCGCCCCGCCGATATCGACTGTTGCACTCAGGCCGAGGATTGAAAGCATTTCGGGGTCGACCTTTTCTCCGATGGCCGAGATAATCGTATCCACATGCAGTTCTTTCCGGGACTCAGTTGCCACCGGACGCCTCCGGCCGGAGCGGTCCGGCTCCTCTAACTCCATCATCCTGCACACCAAAAGCCCGTCATTTCGGTATGATTCAGGAGAGAGGAGAAACTGAAACCGTACTCCGTCCCGCAGTGCCGCTTCGTATTCTTCACGGTCGGCAGGCATCTCCGCTTCGGTCCTCCGGTAGAGGACGGTCACCGTCTTTACTCCCGCAACCTGGGTAGCAGCCCGGGCACTGTCCATGGCGGTGTTCCCTCCGCCGACTACGGCGATATGGGGGCCCAGGGCAGGTTCGCCCGGGTCGCTGTGGTATCGTCTTAGAAACTCGAGAGACGGTACGATATTTTTATTGTCCCCTCTAATGTCGAGTATCGCATCCGATTCAGCACCAACGGCATAACAGAGATAGCAAAACCCCGCTCCTTTGAGCTTATCTACCGAACAGGAAGCCGGATCGGTGCCGAATCTAAAAGATACGCCATGTGCTTCGATGTACTCGACATCCTGTTTCAGGGTCTCCTCAGTTATGCGGAACCGGGGAAGGATATGTGCCGGTATTCCCCCGGGGGCCTCGAGCTTCTCGAAAACGGTGACCGGAAATCCTTCCCGGGCTAGGAAAAGGGCTGCCGAAAGACCTGCAGGGCCTGCTCCGATTACCGCAACCGGGGCGGAGGAGTGCTCGGAAACGGTCGGTTTTTTTATCGTATGTAAACATTCTGAGAACCCGTTTTCCGCTGCCCTCCGTTTCATATCCCGTATGGCTACAGCCCCCTCGTAGTCGAGCCTGGTGCAGTTGTACATGCACTGATGGTCGCAGATGGACCCGGTAATAGCAGGAAGTGCATTTTTTTCATAGATCAATGAAAGCGCCTCTCCGTACCGCTTCTCAGAGACCAATGTGATATATTCGGGAATATCCTGTTCTATGGGGCATGCTTCTTTGCAGGGGGCTATAAAACAATCGAAAAGAGGGAGGGGCCGCGCGACGGTGACCCGGTCAAAACCTCTCCACGATTTGGTATAGTGTTCTCCGTTTCGGGCCGCAGCGGCCAGATCTGCAAGCCGGGTTGTGTTAATACTGCCGTCCGGAACATCACCGCCTAAAACTTCCGACGGCTGCCGAGCCTCCTGGAGCTGCTCTGCCGCCCGGAGAAGTCTCAGGTACCCGCCCGGTTTCAAAAGGTCCGTTGCCATGGTTATGGGGGCAACTCCGCATGTGTACAGCTCTTTGATAGTAGCAGCAGTCACCCCGCCGCAAAACGATATGGGAAGGTCCCCGTTGAACTCCTCTGCTAATCGAGCCGCTACGGTCGCGGTAAGCGGGAAAAGCGGTCTGCCCGACATGTACATCTCTTCGCCGGGCAGTGCATCTGCGGAATTGGCAACACCGAGGGTGTTGGACAGCTTGACCCCAAAGGAGAGTCCGTGAAGCGAAGCAAGCTTTTGGAGCCTGCCGATCATACCGACCGCATCATCGTAGTGCAGATCGTGCTCGAACGATGCTTCCTGCAAGTCGATATAACCGAACCCCAAGCCGTCGAGGATGTCCCGAACGGTGGGAAACCCGAGAAGGGTGGGATTGAGTTTTACATAGGTGGGGAGTTTTTTTTCAGTGAGCAGATATTCGCAGATCTTTTCGATTTCATCCGGCGGACAGCCGTGCATCGTTGAGAGCGTGACCGAGGGACTAATACGGGAAGAAATTGTCTCGCTGAGATGCTTCTGTATCCGCTCCACCGTTTGGACAAAAAACCCGTTTCCGGAAGCATCTATCATCCCCTCGATGTATCTGTCCATCTTATCGGTTTGAATACCGGCGAGGTCATAGCCTACACTCATGTTGAAGATAAAATCCCCTCCGAACCCTCTTTTTTTCAGCAGATGCAGAATGAGCCACGCTTTTATGTACTCTGCGTACGCCTTATCGAGGGTAAACTCGGTAGACCATTCGGTATTAAAGCATTCATCCCGTGCATCGATACACGGTTTTTCGATATCCAGCTCGTCGAGCTGCTGGACCGTTTTTAATTCGAAAAACCTGCCCCCGACAAGATATGCCGTAATGATATTCTGGGCGAGCTGCGTGTGCGGCCCTGCCGCGGGACCGATTACCGGTTTGTCCGGCTGCGCGGTGTTTTTAACGCGGTTTTCGAAAAATAGATATTCGGGGACCCCGAAAATAGACCTCTCCTGCTCGAACTCCCCAAAAATTCGGTCTAAAAGCCCCTCTATAGGGACCGGGCGCATCGTATCAGTCATAACTCCTCCAAGCCCAAGCGTGCCGCTGCAAGCTGTACCGCATCGATAATCTGCTGATACCCGGTACATCGGCAGAGGTTCCCCTCGAGTGCTTCCCTGATCTCTGTTCGGGTCGGTGAAGGATTTTCCAGCAGGAGGGCGTAGGATGCCATAATCATTCCCGGGGTACAGAACCCGCACTGGACGGCCCCGGCATCGATAAACGCCTGCTGGAGCGGGTGGAGCGGGTGAAGCGCAGCCGCGGGTCCTCCGCCTGCAAGCCCCTCGATGGTGAGTAGTGAAGAGCCGAGGACCTTGCCCACCGGTGTGATGCACGAACGCTTTGCTTTCCCGTCGATTACCACCGTACATGCTCCGCAGGCGCCGATGCCGCAGCCGTTTTTCGCGCCGGTAAGCTTGAGATCATACCGCAGGTAGTCGAGGAGTTTTTTCTCCAGGTCCTCAGCTCGAAGCTCGTACTCCGCTCCGTTTATCGTAATGACAGGACCGTTTTTCGGTTCTTTACCCATTTTCACTCCCTGTAAAGGGGATAGAGAACATCCGTTTTCCGGTGGCCCGGTAATACGCGTTTGCTAAAGCCGGAGCAATAATTTCCAATGCAGGTTCGCCGATGCCTTTACAGCCTGCAGGAGAGGCAGGATCACTGTTTTCGATAATTATCGGGGTCATATCCGGTACATCGGTGGCCCGGGGAATGTGGTATCGGTTGTAGTTTAAGGCGGTAATCTTCCCTTGGTTAACGGCGAGGTCTTCCATGAGGGCCATCCCCACCCCCTGGGTGATGCCGCCGAATATCTGCCCTTTGAGCATGGCGGGATTTACCGCCTTTCCGATATCATGGGCAGCGACGATAGTGAGAATGGTAACTTTCCCCGTCTTCGGGTCGACCGATATCTCTGCTGCCTGACAGCTGTATACGTAGGTAAAGTAGGGCTCACCCTGTCCGATCTCCTCGTCCCACCAAATCTCGGGGGCGGCAAAACTGCCGAACGCATACGGGTAGACCCGGGCGTTATACATCTCACGCATCGCTTCTTCCCAGGAACAGGAAAACTCCCCGGAACCCGACCAAACCCGGTCATCTCGAAAAATAACATCTTCCGGAGTGCAGTCGAGTTTAGGGGCCAGCACCGCTGCAATGGTCTTTTTCACTTTTACCGCGGCATCGTAGAGTGCACCGCTACCGAGAAGTGTCCCCCGGGAGGCGACCGTGGTCCCGCTGTCGGGAATCCGGGATGTGGTCGACTCGGTATACCGGATGCGGTCCCGGCTGATACCGAGCTGGGAGGCCAAAAGGAGGACCATGGCCGATTGGGCCCCCTGTCCGTTCTCCCAAATGCCGGTCTCCAAGAGGACGGACCCGTCGAACTGGCAGTTGACGATACACGAGCAGAAGTCTTTGCCCTCGGCCCCGATGCTCGCTCCTCGGTAGCAGATACCGAATCCGATGCCGTAGAACTCGCCCGAGTCATCAGTTTTGGACTCGGCCCCGAATGAACACTGTTTTACTTTACGCTCGAAATCGATCTTATGAAGTACGGCATCCATTACCGCTTCCATGCTCACCGTATGATTATCGAGAAGCTGGCCTGTAATGGTCTCATCCCCCTGGCGGACCATGTTCCGGCGCCTGATTTCGACGGGACCGATCCCGAGCCGCTCGGCGGCAATGTCTAAAAGCTGTTCCACCGAAAAGTTGACCTGGGGGGAGCCGAAACCGCGAAACGCACCGGTAAATACGTTGTTCGTCGTCACGCCGAAGATGTCCGTATGCACGTGATCGGTCTTATAAGGTCCGCAGCACTGTACCGTTGCCCGCCAGGTGGACCACGGTACGGTAGAGGTGTAGGCCCCCGAGTCGGCTGCTACCCGGCAGACGGCCCCGGTAATCTTCCCCTCTTGTGAGAACCCCATGGTGTAGCGGAGGGTGTAGGGTGGGCGTTTGTAGCTTTCCCGGACGGACCATTCCCGTTTGTAGACCGTTTTTACCGGTTTGCCGGTAATCCGGGCGGCAAGTGCGGTCCGTGCCGCAACAACCGAAGCGGTATCGTCTTTTCCGCCGAAACTGCCCCCCACCGGGTGGGAGAACACTTCTACCTCGGTAAGCGGAAGGCCCAGATACGCGCAGATAAACTTCCGGGTGCTGTTCGGGTGCTGAAGCGAGCCGTAGACCGCCATAACTCCGTCCTGCTTAGGGATGCAGAGTGCTCCTTCGGGTTCGAGATAAGCATGTTCGAAGAATGCGGTAGTAAACTCCTCTTCGATTACGAGGTAACTGTGTTCGAGTGCATCCTCAGCCTCACCCCGTCGAATTTTGTGGTGGACGACGATGTTCGACTCGGTGTTGTCCTGGATGCGGGGAGCATCTTCGCGCATCGCCTCTTCCGGGTCGAGGAGTGGGGGGAGCACTTCAGCCTCCACTTTGATAAGTTCTGCGGCCTCAATGGCTTCTTCTCTGGTCTCCGCTACGACTGCAGCAACAACATCACCGTTACTTCTGATTTTATCCGATGCAAACATGGGGAGGTCTCGGTTGATCTGTCCGTATCGGAGTTCACCCGGAACATCCCGGGAGGTCAGGACTGCAACCACGCCCGGTTCACCCGCGGCCCGCTCCGTATCGATTTCGATGATGCGTGCGTGTACATAATCGGTGTAGACCGGCACACAATGGAGCATGCCCGGTACTTCGAAGTCGTCAGTATAGAGTGCAGTCCCGGTCACTTTCGAAGCGGCGTCATTTCTGAATGCAGAAGCTTCACCGTCGAGCAGACCAGGGGCAGAATGAAGGGGAGCGGGGTGTCTCTTATCCATGGGTCCGGGTAACTCTCCGTTTCGGACTTCCTGCAATTCGGCGCAAGACCTCGGCAGGCCGGTTCATTTTACTCAAGAATATCATAGCAGCGATAATGTACGGTTTGTACCCTGCCTGTTTGTACAGGGGAACACGAAACCGGTCGAATACAGAGGCTGCTACCTCTCCTTTCTTGCAGCTTACATCGGTAATATCGGCGGGAAGGCAGTGGAGGTAGAGACCATCCCCGTTTTTTGTTCGCCGCATCAGCTCTTCCGTACATTCCCACTCATCGTGTTCCGCGTTCTGCTTGAGCAGCTCCTTCTCGAGCGCTTCGATTCCTTCCCAGTCGCCGTTTCCGTACAAGTCGGTCCGTTTTTTCATCGCTTCGAACGGTGCCCAGCTTTTCGGATACACAATGTCTGCATCTTCGAACGCCTCGGCCATGGAGTGGGCCGTGGAGAAACTGCCCCCTGAAGCTTCGGCGTTTTTTCGGGCAATCTCTTCTACTTCGGGCATAATTTCGTACCCTTGCGGATGTGCTAACACCACATCCATGCCGAACCTGGTCATCAATCCGACCACACCCTGGGGGACGGAAAGCGGTTTTCCGTACGATGGGGAATAGGCCCAGGTCATCGCAACTTTTTTCCCTCGAAGCCGGTCGAGACCGCCTGACCGCTCGATAAGATGGAGTGTGTCCGCCATCGTCTGGGTAGGATGGTCGATATCGCACTGTAGATTAATGAGGGAGGGCCGCTGTTCAAGCACACCGTCCCGGTGGCCCTCCCGGACGTAGGCGGAAACATCCTTCATAGAGGAGTGTCCCTTTCCGATAAACATATCGTCCCGGATGCCGATGACCTCCGCCATAAACGAGATCATGTTTGCCGTCTCCCTGACCGTCTCTCCGTGGGATATCTGGGATTTCCCCTCTTCGAAGTCCTGTACGGTCAGCCCTAACAGGTTGGCCGCACTGACGAAACTGAACCGGGTGCGGGTCGATTTGTCCCGGAACAGTGATATCGCCAGGCCGCTGTCGAAAACCCTCGGAGAACGGTTGTTCTCCCGCAGCATTTTCAGTAGTTCGGCCGTATAGAATACCGCCTTCAGTTCATCGTCGGATTTGTCCCAGGTGAGAAGAAAATCATCACCGTAGAGGCCGTCCAAACGAAGTTCGGCGAGGTTCTGAATCCGCTTCTCAATAGCTGTCGTCTCCATGTTAGGTTCCTTTTTTATTGATTTCACGCAGCACGTGTTCCGGGGTAAACGGGGCTTGTACTGTATCCGCTCTGTAAACCGTCCCCGCTTCTCCCTCCCTGCCCACAGGTCCTTCGAGCTTCTCTCGGCGAAATGCAGAAATCGCCTGATAGAGAGCGAAATATCCGGCAAGTGCGAACATAAAAGGGGGCTCTCCGATGGCCTTGGAATTGAAAATCCCCATGGGGTTTGGGGAGTTTTCCAGAAAGTGTATCTGCATGATCTTCGGGGTGGAGTAGATGTCCGGAATCTTATAGTTGCTCAGCATGTCCGCTAGAAGCCGCCCCTCATCGGAATAGACGACATCCTCCATGGTAAGCCATCCGAGGCCCTGGACGATCCCCCCCTCGCACTGTCCGAGATCGATGAGAGGGTTGAGGCTTCTCCCCGCATCATGGACAGCTTTCACCGCATCGAAAATGTAGGTGCCCCGAATGCAGTCTACGGTCGCCTCGATAAAGGCGGTACCGAAAGCGTGGTAGGCAAACGGTTCTCCTTTCTCTTTGTTCTTGTCGAACCCGATGTGAGGGGTCGCGTAATGGGCATGTGCTGAGAGATCTACCCGTTTGAGGTACATCTCCCGTATTACGTTATCCCAGGTCAATTCGGTTGCAGTGCCCCCCCGGTGAATGGTCCCGTCTTCTACGGTCAGGTCCTCCGGTCCTCGCTCATCGAGCAGTTTTGCAGCGGTGGTGAGGACCCGTTCTTTGATTGCTCTGCATGCAGCCTCGGTCGCTTTTCCGTTTAAGTCTGCGCCGGTCGATGCCGCAGTGGGGGAGGTGTTGGCCACTCTGGTGGTGTTGGTCGTCTCTAAGCGTACTCTGCGTTCAGGTATTCCGAAGACCGCAGCCGCCACCTGGAGGATCTTCTGCTTTACCCCCTGTCCCATCTCCACAGCCCCTGTACTGACACTGACACTACCGTCTACGTAGACATGGACGAGGGCCCCGGCCTGGTTCAAGGTCGCATTGGTAAACGAGATGCCGAAACAGACCGGCATGGCAGCCAATCCTTTTTTTCGATACCGGTTCCCCGCGTTGAACCGGTCGATCCGCTCGCGCCATCTCTTTATGTCGTAGCGGGACTCAGCCTCTTCGAAGCAGCGGACCGCCTGCGGGTTTCGTGCGGTCATCCCGAAGGGGAACTTCTTGCCTTCGGTAAGGAGGTTTTTCTTCTGGATTTCTGCCGGAGGAACTTCTAAAAGCTCGGCCGCCTTGGTAATGGCCGCTTCGAGGACAAACATCGCCTGCGGACCTCCGAACCCGCGGAAAGCGGTGTTGGGGGGGAGATTCGTTTTGCAGCAGACACCGGTTGCTTTGACATTGGGGATATAATAACTGCCGGTAGCGTGGAACATGCTCCGCTCGAGTATTGCCGTGGAAAGATCGGCCGATGCCCCGGCGTTTTGGTAAAACATCACGTTATAGGCCCGTATGGTTCCGTCTTTTTTGAGCCCCAATTTGTAATCGCTCGAATAGGGGTGTCGCTTTCCCGTAAACCGCAGATCGTCGTGACGGCGGAGAACGAGTTTTACCGGCTTGAGCAGCTTGACTGCAGCAAGGGCCGCCATACAGGCCCATGCGGTTGCCTGGTCTTCTTTTCCGCCGAAGGCACCTCCGAGTCGGAAAACATCGACTTCTACGCGGTGCATCTCCCACCCCAGGACCGCGGCTATGAACTTCTGCACATGGGTGGGGCTCTGGGTGGCGGAAATAACGTGAAGACTCTTGTCTTCTCTCAACGTGGCGATGGCCCCCTGGGTTTCGAGGTAGAGGTGCTCCTGCCCTCCGGTTTCGGTACTCCCCTCGACTACGATATCACATTCCTTCCAGGCGGCTTCTACATCGCCGCAGGAGAAAATCCGGGGTGTTCCGATGATATTTCCTTCTTCGAAAGCTTCTCTCGGATCGACGACGGGCCGTTGGGGTTCGATTTCGAGGATGATTTTTTTCACCGCTGCCCGTGCCTGCTTTTCAGTCTCTGCTGCTACCATGGCCACCGGCTGCCCTCTGAAATGCACCTCACCATCCGCGAAAAGCGGCTCATCGGCTATGATCCCGCCGATCTGGTTTTCTCCCGGTATATCGGCGGCGGTGAACACTCCGGCGACCCCAACTGATTCTGCCGCAGCCGTGCAGTCGAGTGCGGTTATTCTCCCTCGGGCCTGGGGAGAGCAGAGAAGGGCACCGTAGAGCTGTCCCTCCGGGGCGGGATGGTCGTCAATAAAACGTGATTCGCCCCGCACATGGTAGAAGGTGTCGGTAAAAATCATACCAGCTCCTCCAACTCCTTATGTTCAGGAAACAGCTTGATAAAATGGGCGTATATGAGCCGGCGGAGTAAAAGCCTCTTGTATTCCGCGCTTCCCCGAATGTCATCGATGGGTGAGATTTCCCCCTCTGCTCTATCGGCCGCCTCTTTTACGACCTCGGCCGTAATCGGTTTTCCCCGGAGGTATCGGGATGTCTCGGCAAGGTACAGCGGGACCGGAGCCACACCTCCTGCAGAAAGGGATGCTTCTGCAATACGGAGCTCAGGTGCTTCGATTTCATCCCCTTCGAGGGTCAGCAGAACGGCCGAGTTCACACTTGCAATGTCGAGATGGGTTCTGCGCGAGACTTTTTCAAAATTGAAAAAACTGCTCACCGAGGGGACGGGAAAAACGACCGATTCGAGGATTTCTTCCCCCCGGAGGTCCAACTGCTTGTAGCCTTTAAAAAAATCTTTGAGGAACACCCGGCGGCCGTCTCCCCGCTCATCGGAGCCGACCCTTGAGGAAGCCCCTGTGGCAGTGTCTGGGCCAAGAACGCACTCGCCTCCTAAGGCTAAAAAGATGATAGAAAGGTCCCCGATAGGGGACGCATTGATGATATTTCCTCCGACCGTTGCCTGCCTGCGTATTTGAGCAGAGGCGACGAGATTGAGAAAATGGTCCAGCTCCGGGATGATGCCGGTAAGTTCACAAGATTGTTTTAACGTTTCAACCGGGGTCCCGGCCCCGATCCGGCATTCCCCGTCTCGAAACTCGATACCGGAAAGAGTAGGCTGTGACGAGAGTAACATGACCGGATGCTCTTCGAGATATTCCGGCTTTTGAACGTAGAGGTCGGTCCCCCCTGCAATGATAACGGCAGCTTCCTGTTTTACCTGCCGCCCGGGGCCGAGGGCAGGCTCCGCTCCCGATTGTTTGACCCCCGCAATCCCTGTGAGCCTTTCCGGAACACCTGCGAAATAGGGGGGAATAATACCTGCATCGATAAGGATTCCGGTCCGAGCACTAACAAGTCCGGCGTGCGGGGTGGGGAGAGTCTCGGCATAACGGTCGACCAGCTTACGTATTGCCCGCTTTATCGATTCGTAGCCGGTGCATCTGCAGATATTTCCCGCTACCGCTTCGAACGCTTTTTCTACCGTTATTTTCGGTGATTCGAGGAAAAACCAGGTAAGGGAGAGGATAAACCCCGGCGTACAGAATCCGCACTGGGAGGCATTCTCCTGAACGAACATTTTCTGAATAGGATTGAGAGGGGGTAGGTTCGGCGACGGGCCTTCTCCTGTATCAGGGTTGATTCCTTCTATAGTAACGATGTGTTTCCCGTCTATGTGGCTTAAAGGAAGCAAACAGGAGTTGACCGCCCGGTAGATGATTCGGTCTTCGGTTTCGGAGAGCTTACCTACGAGGACGGTGCAGGCACCGCAGTCGCCCTCCCGGCACCCCTCTTTGGTCCCGGTCAGCCGCAGGTCCCGGCGGAGGAAATCGAGGACCGTCATTCCTGCAGGTTTTTCAGTTTCGACCTCTCGGTTGTTGCAGATAAACCGAATACGTTTTGACATTCCTGTTCGATTGTACGGAAATTAATCGGGGTGTGCAAGCAGACGGGTTAAAAACCTGATGTCGTCCAGGTCGGCCTCGGTCTTGTTTTGCCTCTGGCGAAGCGATGTAAAACGAGGTGCCTGTAAGCTCGAGCACATTACTTCGCTCATTCTTTAATGAGTCGAGTTTCTGCTCAGGAGTCATTTCTGCCAAAATCTTTTGTTGTTCTCTCCTGCCTGGTCTTCTATGGTTTTGCCCTCGGTAAAATGGAATGGAGAAATTCTAGATCATTAGCTAAAAAAGTTTTCTTGAGACATATATGCTGCACCCCACGAAGCTGCCTTGAGGCCTAGGATGCCCTTTTTTAACTGTACCTTGTGTTTCATATGGTCGGGCAAATATCCTTTTATGCATTGATCCAATTTCTGTATAAAATGCTCTCCTGTATTAGAGAGTTGACCGGAAAGAATGAACATATATGGATCAAAGATATAGAGAAGATTGGCCATTTGTTTTCCAAGATTGTCAATATATGCATCCATAGGTTTCATTATCGATTTCTTTTCGGACTCGTACGCTCTAAAAAGTATGTCAGGTGAAAATTCAGTC
>CAZQKT010000116.1:0-11151 GCA_964594055.1 uncultured Spirochaetales bacterium | reverse complement strand
GTTCTTCGGGATATCGGTGAGAGGAAGTGTCGTTACTTGGAACATTTCTCCCGCCCCTTCCGCATCACTGGCAGTAATAATAGGGGTGTGGATATAGTAAAATCCGCGGTCGTGAAAGAATTTATGAATCGAATAACTCATCTGGTGCCGTACCCTGGCTACCGCACCGAATGTATTTGTCCGCGGCCTCAAATGCGCTATTTCGCGGAGATATTCAAAAGAATGCCGCTTTTTCTGAAGGGGGTAGTCGTCCGGCGCCTCGCCTTGCACACATACCTCGGTTGCTGCTACTTCGACATTCTGCCCTTTCCCCGGTGAAGCCCGAAGGACCCCCTCTACCCGGACTGCTGCTCCGGTATTGATCCTCTGTATTATTTCGTTAGTATCGAAATTTTCCTTTTCAATGATGATCTGCAGGCTCTTCAGAGAAGATCCGTCATTGATCTCGAAAAAACAGACATTTTTTGAATCCCGTTTAGTCCGCACCCATCCTTCGATCCGCAACATCCGCTCATCCGGTTTGCTTTCTAGAATCTGTTTTACCCGTTCACTCTTCATGCCGTTACACCTCTTCTGTTCTTACATTTTTTTACAATAGTCATTAGTATAGAGAAAGCAGTTTACCATTTCAAATACGAATTGAGAACACGCTCTATTTTTATTATTTTTATCACTGATGAAGACTGAGGAAAACTGATGAACATTCAGGTAATCGGGACCAAGAAAAACGCTGAAACAAGGAAAGCAGAACGGTTTTTTAAAGAGAGACGCATCTGTGTTCAGTTTGTCGATCTAGAACAGCGATCTCTCTCTCAAGGAGAACTAAAAAATATCAGTTCCGCTGTCCCCGCTCATGAGCTCATAGATAGTGAGAGCAAAGAGTATAAGAAAAAAGGGTTGTCCTATATGGAGTTTGATATTTTCGAAGAACTCTTAGAAAACAATCTCTTACTCAAACAACCGGTTGTCAGGTTCGGGAAAGAAGCTACCGTTGGGTATGATCCCGAAACCTGGAATACATGGATCGAAGAAGGTAATGCATCATGATTTTTCAAACGAATGATTTACGCATAGCAGCCATTCAGCCTCTTATCCCTCCGAAAGATCTGAAGGCCGAACTCCCTATGACCGAGGAGAGCAGCAACACAGTCGTCTGCGGCAGGAAGGAGATTACTCGAATTTTGGAGAAGAAAGACCACCGAATGATTGCTGTTGTCGGCCCGTGTTCGATTCATGATCCTGAATCCGGCTATGAATACGCAAAAAAGCTCTATCGTCTCTCCGAAACGATCGGAGATTCTATACGAATAATTATGCGGGTGTATTTCGAGAAACCTCGGACAACGCTCGGATGGAGAGGATTGATTGTTGATCCGTATTTGGACGGCAGTTACGATATCGCTGAAGGGTTGCGGAGGGCGAGAAAGCTGCTGTTAGAAATTACGGGAATGGGGCTCCCCGTCGGATCGGAGGTGCTCGACCCGATCGTCCCGCAATATATCTCCGATCTTATCTCATGGGCCTCGATCGGTGCACGTACAATTGAAAGCCAAACCCACAGGGAGATGGCGAGCGGGCTTTCTATGCCGGTAGGCTTTAAAAACAGTACGAGCGGCAATTACCATCTTGCCTTAGATGCTGTTAAATCTTCGCGAAGTCCTCACAGTTTTATCGGTATTGATCAGGACGGGAAGACATGTATGCTTAAAACGACCGGAAACAACGCCACCCACATCATCCTTCGGGGCGGGCGGACAGGCCCAAACTATTACGAAGAACATGTGGAAGAAGCTGAAAAGATGCTCGAAACCCTCGGTGTAAACCCCGCAATATTTATCGACTGTAGTCACGCGAACTCGAGCAAAGTACCGGAAAAACAGGAACGGGTCCTCCGTTCGATTATCGATCAGCGTAACCGCGGCAGACAGTCGATTGTCGGATTTATGGTAGAAAGTAATCTAAAAGAAGGCCGGCAGGATATTCCTGCCGATAAGCAGGACCTCATCTACGGCTGTTCCATTACGGACAGCTGTATCGGATGGCAACAGACCGAAGAGATGCTCCTTCAGGTCCATGAGGTATTAAAAAATGAAGAATTATAGAGAAAAATTAGTGAGGAGGAAGTATGAGTACAGCGGCAGTTTTTTTAGCAGACGGCTGTGAAGAGGTCGAAGCTCTCACTCAGGTGGATTTTCTCCGCCGGGCGGGTATAAAAGTGATCACGGCCGGTATCGGGAAAAAAACCATTACGGGCGGACATGACATTCAGATTACCGCTGACACGATAGTCGATGAACTCGATAAACCGTTCGATGCCGTTATTATTCCCGGAGGAATGCCGGGCGCCGAGCATATAGCAGAATCCCGTAAGGCCGGTGAAATAATCAGGAGTACGTACGAAGCCGGAAAACTGGTGGCGGCTATCTGTGCCGCTCCCGCGGTCGTCCTATCACCAACGGGCATTTTAGCGGGAAAGAAAGCGACCTGTTATCCCGGTTTCGAGGAGAAGCTCTCCGGAGACATCACCTTTACCGAAGACCGTGTCGTTGTCGACGGCAATATCATTACCAGCCGGGGTCCCGGAACGGCCGCTGAGTTCGCAGCAGCCATTATCCGCTACCTGGAAGGAGATAAGGCTGCAGACGAGATCAACCGTAAAACGCTCCAGAAATAGCCGGTGAGCAGTTAGTGAGAGTAAGCAGCCGAAAAATCAGGGCTGTACTAACACTTTTTCGAGCTCGGGTCTCTTCCCGAGGTCCCGCTCGAGGGCCTGGTTTCTGCCCTTGTTGACATACTCCTTACTCTGGAACGTGTAGGTAAAGTTTGTATGCACATCATAGGTGCCTTCCATCAGTGCGTGGGTGTCCTCGGTCATTACCAGTTCTTCATCGGTGGGAATAACGAGCACTTTAACTGTAGAGTCATCAGCCGAGATTTCCGTTTCTCCGTTACGGGTCATCGAAGCCCAGTTTTTCTCTTTATCTACCTTTATGCCGAACTCTTCGAGTCCGGAGGTGGCGTACTCCCTGGTAATCGGTCCTCTCTCCCCGACCCCGGCCGTGAAAACGATCGCATCGAGATCTCCTAACACTGCAGCATAAGAGCCGATATATTTTTTGATTCGGTACGCCTCGATTTCAATGGCGAGCTGTGCCCGTTCGTTGCCGTCCTCTGCCGCCAGCTCGATATCCCGCCGGTCCACCCATTTCCCGGTAATACCTAACACCCCGCTCTTTTTGTTGAGGGCCGTTTCCACCTCTTCTGCGCTCATTCCGGTCTGCCTCATAATGTAGAAGGATATGGCGGGATCGTGGTCACCGCTGCGGGTGCCCATGACCAAACCTTCTAAAGGGGTAAGACCCATGGAAGTATCTACGGAAACCCCATTTTTAACTGCATTGATACTCGAGCCGTTTCCGATATGCGCGATAATAACGTTTGTATCAAAAGGGTCCTTTCCCAAGAGCACCGATGCCCGTTTTGCAGTATAGAGAAAAGAGGTCCCGTGAAAACCGTACCGTCTGACATTGTATTTTTCGTACCATTCGTACGGCAATGCATAGAGGAACGCTTTTTCAGGCATTGTTTGGTGCCAAGCAGTGTCCAAAATTCCGCAATGCGGGACATCGGGGAGCACTTCCTCGGCCCCTTCAATTCCCATAAGGTTCGCCGGATTATGGAGAGGGGCAAGCTGTTTCAATGAATCGATCGTCTTTTTTACCTGGTCATCGATAATCACTGATTTTGCAAACCGTTCTCCTCCGTGCACAACTCTGTGACCGACCGCTTTAATCTCATTGATATTCTCTATTGCCCCGATATCCGGGTCGGCAACTGTTTTAATGATGAGCTCTATAGCTTCTTTATGGGTAGGACAGGGATACTCCTTTTTGTATTCATCCTTACCCATAGTTTGATGTACTATAAAAGAATCTTCCAGAGAAATTCGCTCGACAATACCCTTTCCTAGAACTTCGTGTTTTTCCCAATTATAGATTTGATATTTAACGGATGAGCTTCCGCAGTTGAGCGTTAAAATATCCATGCTGTTTCCTCCACTCAGTGTTTTATTTTAAATTGAGACTTGTTATTGATGAGTTTTCACTATCACATAAAATGGTGCTTTCTTCAAGTCGAGGGTTTTGACCGTTTTTCCGGGAGGAGATTCAATCCGTCTTTTTTAGTTGTATCGGGACCCACCCGGCGGGGTCGGCCATATCGGAGGCAATCAATCCGATAGCAACATTCTCCGTTGTCTCGGCAATAAGATATTCCGTCCCTTCAAATTGAAATCGGGCCCCTTTTCCTTCACTATCAACAGCAGCAACACTGTGTCCGTACTCCATAGAAACCATGAGAATTGCATCTATTCCAAAATAATGAAGAAGAGTGATGTAAACGAGCCCTCTCGAATCACAATCACCGGTAAGACTGAGCGCCGCTTTCAACGGAGAAAGTATGTCCGCAAAAGTCTCGGTCCTTGAATAGGAGTAATTCTGGACCCAGTGCAGAAGCTTCGCCGGTAATTCTTGGCGGGAAATTCCTTGTTCTTCCGTTACAGTTTTTACAACCGTATAGAGCGGTTCCATTCTCGAGTAATTATCTCGATAGATCTGCCTGTAAAACCGGCGCCAGGCGCTGTCCCGGTCGCTGTGAAAATTAACGAGTACTCTCGCTTCACGCTCGATAAGGACCTGGGAAGCGTCAATCTCTCCTGAATCGATGCGCACATCAGATGTAGAACCTAAAATCGAGAATTGCCTTCTTTCGGGGTGCTCCCCGGGAAAAGGATAGTAAAACTGGCTTACCGGACCGGGACGTCTGAGAGCACTTTTGCTTTCACGGAACGAATCAAGACAGGAGAGAAGAAAATCATGATACTCGTTGTAACGGTCTTTCGGTGTAAAACTCAACAGCGCACTATCGTTTTTTTCACCGTCAATAAAAATGAAATAGCCCCGTGCAGTAAATCCGCCTGTATTAAAGGTAAGATCTGCAAATACAGCGTCTCTGCCGTTATAGG
Organism: uncultured Spirochaetales bacterium; assembly: GCA_964594055.1. Taxonomy (GTDB): domain Bacteria; phylum Spirochaetota; class Spirochaetia; order SPDA01; family CAZJBZ01; genus CAZKZZ01. Next base: position 6,128 of record CAZQKT010000116.1, on the reverse strand, counting down.
TATAGCCGGCGGCATCTCCCGAGGCGCCGAGACTATCACGTATGGTCCGGAAAATATCCTCAGCCGATGAAAAAGAATCACCCGGAAATGTTTGTATCTGAAAAACAGCAGCCCGCCCCGGGTCGGTAAAAGAAATGAGTTGCGGGTCTTCGGCCTCTAAGACCTTCCACCCTTCAGGTATATCAAGATAATAGCCGTAGGGAGAGACTGAATATTCGAGACTGTGTACTGCTGCCCCGGTGAGCAACAGTAAAAGTGCAGCAAACAGGTGAAAACGGTTGCGAATATGAATCGGCATCATAGTTCCTCCTCTTACTAGGTATCGTCATGAAGTACCCTGTCGGCAAGGGTATTCTTACCCCCTTGCTTTTTATTACCAATTGTACAAAACTATGGACGGGATGAATATCATCGTCGGTCACACAAACATGGACCTTGATTGTTTTGGCTCCATGGTGCTTGCCCGTTATCTCTACCCGGAGCATCGGCTGATACGCAGCAGGTTGATTCATCCTGTAGCAAAAAATCTGTACAATCTCTACCAGAACCATTTAGACCTGCTCCCCTCCAAAGAGCTGAAACAGCAGCACATTGAAAACATGGTTGTCGTAGATACGAGAAAGAGGGGCAGAATTAAAGAATACTTTTCTCTTATAGAAGGAGAACCGGATTACATTACGATTTACGACCATCACAGCGAAGAGCAGACCGACCTCGCCGGGGCAGAATTAATAAACCGGAAGGTAGCTGCCAACACGACCTTGTTAGGGAAAAAACTGCTGGAACGGGGCATCCCGATAGAGCCGGAAGATGCTACCATTGCATTGGCAGGAATTTATGCCGATACCGGTAATTTTACACATGAAAACGTAACGGCTGATGATTTCGCTGTAGCGGAGTATCTCGTCGAACAGAACGCATCAATTAAGCTGGTTAAAAAGTTTCTGCAGACCTTAAAGGATGAGCACCAGATCACTCTGTTCCACGAACTTTTAAACAGGCTTTTTTATGCTGATTTCGGCGGGCATTTTATTATCCTCAGTTTTATGGAAATGGAAAAACAAGCTGGCGGGCTCGCTGCAGTAGTGGAAAAAGTATTCGAAGTAGAAGACTCCGATGCTATTTTTTCAGTATTCGGTTTTCGAAAAGAAAACGATTCAATTATTATCGCGCGCAGTCAAAAAGAAACGATTAACGTAAAGAGTCTATTGACTCCCTTTGAAGGCGGAGGACACCTCCACGCTGCATCCGCTCTGGTAAAAGATATCGAAGGGGAAACACTGTTCTCAAAGCTGCAAAACCATCTTCAGGGGGCCCTCCTCCCCGCACGTACCGTAAAAGAAATTATGACCAAAAATGTTGCCGCCGTCAATGAAAACTGGTCCCTGATGCAGGCATCGATGTTTCTCGAGAACATTAACCATGCCGGTGCACCTGTGGTAGACAACAACGAATGTATTACCGGATTTATGACTCTCAAAGACATCATGAAAGGGAGAAAATCGAACCAGATGCACTCACCGGTAAAAGCGTATATGACCAGAAAAGTGATAACGGTCAATGATAACGCTACCATGCGGGACATCGAGCATCTGCTCTACACCAACAATATTGGCCATCTTCCGGTTGTAGAAAACCGAAAGATAATCGGAATCCTCACCCGTTCGGATTTCAGACAATTCGTAGAACAGCAGGAAAAAGAGAAACTACCCGATGCGATCGAGGCCGTACCAAGACCGCTTAAAGTTGTCTCCCGGTAAAACCGCACTTTTCAGTTTATCCCGCAGTCTCAGAATTATTTTCTGCTGTTCGTCATCGACGTCCGTATCTCATCAGCAATTTTAGGTATTGCAGCACACACGCTCTCAATATCATCTGATGTAATGCCGTGGTGGGTGACGAACCGATAAAACCCTCCCTCGCGTGGATAGGTCAACACACCGTAACGGCGAAGAATCTGCTCTAAAGCGATTGAGCTGTTTTTTCGGCCCTTGATTGAAACAAAAACCATATTGATTTTTACGGTATCCAAGTCGAGGCCGAACACATCCCCCTGCTCGGCAAAACTACAAGCAAGCCGCAGGGCGTGGTCGTGATCTTCTTTAAGCCTTTCCCTCATCCGTTTCAGGGCAACCAATCCGGCAGCCGCGATAATTCCCGCCTGCCGCATGCCGCCGCCCATCACTTTCCGTTTTTTTCTCGCTTCCCGAATAAACTCACCCGTCCCGGCGAGAAGAGAGCCGACAGGTGCTGCCAGTCCTTTAGAGAGACAGAACATAACCGAATCGGCTAATGAGGCAATCTCGGCTGCATCAACACCCAACGCAAGTGAGGCATTGAAGATGCGCGCGCCGTCAAGGTGGATCGGAATACCGTACCGGTTACTTAGGCTTCGGACCTCCCCCATCGACTCGAGGGGCTGAACATCTCCGTTTGAAAGTGCATTTTCCAGCTCAATAAGCCCTGTATCGGGAAAATGAATGTTATATCCCTTTCTGATTCGCGACTCGATCTGTTCGGCAGTAATGTAGCTGCCCGCCGGTGGAACCGGTCTGAGGTTGATTCCCGCAATTACTGCTCCTGCCCCTACTTCATGCTGGATAATGTGCGATTCCTCTGAAAGAATTACTTCATCCGATCGGTTGCAGTGGGTAAAGAGGGCGAGCTGGTTCCCGAAAGTACCGGAGGGGACAAGAAGTGCAGCCTCTTTTTCCAGAATTTCGGCAGAGAGTTTCTCCAGGCGGTTTACCGAAGGGTCTTCCCCGAGCACATCATCCCCTACTTCCGCCTCATAGATCGCCCGTCTCATCTCATCGGTAGGGCGAGTAACAGTATCGGAACGAAAATCGATCAATGTATCTTCCAGTTTATATTCTCCTGTAGGCATGTACGGCTCGCGTTAAAACAAAGCTTCGAGTACATAAAAGTAGTTTTGGTCGGTCCCAAAAATTATCCAGTTCTGGGCGATGACCGGTGCACTCAATATCTTGCCGTCTATCTCGAGCTCCCACATCGTTTTACCGTTTTTTGCCGAAAGGCACATCAGTTTGGCCCCGCTGCCGCGAATCGTGTTCTCTTCGGCCAGCCCGAAATAAACGTAATCCCCGGCAACGGTCGGGGCACTGGTTGTATAGGTGTCGAACTCCTTTCTCCACTCCGGTTCTCCCGTTTCCATATCCAGGGCCCGCACGACAGTATCTCCGGAAGTATAAATAACCAGATCGTTCCACAAAGACGGGGCCATATAATCGAGCAATCTCAGGTTTTTTTCAAACAGTTCGAACAAATCGACATTCCAGAGATTGCCCCACTGAGAGAAGTCGGAATACCGCCATATGAGGTTCCCGGTCTTCCGGTCGTATGCGTAATAATCGAACTCCCATACATCCTCGTAAGGGTCGGCGGTAGAAAAATAAAGCGTATCACCTTTAATGGCCGGAAACGAGTACCAGACAGCATCCAGATCGACCGTATCGATGACCCACAGATACTGCTTAGACCGGGTATCGTAGGCCCCCATGCTGTGGGGCCGGTTCGGAGGGCCGGGAGCGAAGTAGATCACATCATCGTAGACCTGAAAGGTAAAATAATACCAGACCGGATTGGGCAGCCGGTACTGTTCTCTGCCCGTCTCCGGCGAAACCGCGTACACGTGACCGCCGTCACTGACAAACATGACCGAACTCTCGGTTCGGATAATAGTTGACTGGACCGTACTGTCGGTTTGAAAAGACCAGACCAGTTCTCCGTTTTCTTGGTCCACGGCGTACACATGCCCGTCGTTCGAGCCGATATAAACATTCTCCGTGTCCGCTATCGGCACCGAATTGATAGCACCGTTGGTTTTATACACCCACCGCATGTATCCGCTTTGAATATCGAGGGCATAAATCGTACCGTCTGTCGAACCGAAATAGATCGTATCTTCTAAGACGACGGGATTGTTAAAGGCGTAGGTGGGTTCGGCCCGCTTCTGCAGCTGCAGTTTCCATTTTACCGCCAGCGGAGGCCGTAAACTGGTATGGGTCGCACCTTTTCCCTGCTCCCCGCGAAACTGTACCCAGTTCTGCCTCGACCCGCAGCCGACTAACAGAATGAGAGAAGCTGCGGCCATAATGAAAATGACAAATTGGGCTTTGTGGTTTCGCGCAGTGTTTCTCGTGTTAATAGTAAAGCCCCTTTACATTGAAAATACGCCGCAGCAGCCCGAGCAACCCTTTTTTCTTCCGGGCCGCGGCCAGGCGGTACTCTTCACGGAGCTGCTTCCGGAGTGCTTCATTCTCCCCTTCCCGAAAAGCTTCTTTATACCGTAATCTCGTGTACAGATCGGCAAACGAAGCGAGCTCCGGATACTGCTCGGCATACTCCCGCGGGGTCTCGGACGGGGCCCGGAGACGGTAGCCGTCGGCTGCCTTTTTCATCAAGAGCAGTTTATACAGTGCCGTGAGCGCTTTTCGGTCATTTCCTCTCGACTGCAGCGCGTATATCGACTGCTTTGCTGCTCGGGTGATGTAGAGTCCGGCAACTATTACGAGTGCGGCAATCAAAAATACTTTTATTACGAACTGCCAGGGGAATGTAAATACATCCTCTTCCCGGCTTATATCCTCGATAATCGGTATGACCACATTACGGGAGTTCGGGTCGGCCCCGGGAGGAGGGGGAATTGCAAACGAGGTCGACTCAAAATCTATCCACCCGTACTCAGGGAAATACACCTGTACCCAGGAGTGCCTGTGTGCCGTAGTTACTAAAAAAACCTCATCAAGAGGGTACTCCCGCAGAGGGGGTAGCACTTTCCGAAGCTCCTGAATACCCCACTGATGCGCGGGGGACTGCAATGAACCGGAGGCGAGATATCCGGTAACGACCCGTGCAGGGACTCCCGCCAGTCTGGCCAAAACGGCAGTTGTATTTGAAAACTCGGTGCAGTCTCCGCTTCTCGTCTCTTCTAAAAAGGCCGCAAGCTTCTCAATGTGGACTGAATCATCAAAACCGAGCTCATACTGGAAATCCGTAAAACTCCTAAGAATTGCATTTATCTTTGCATAAACTCCTAACTCCGCCGGCTCTCTGTTTCCAAACGCATCGGAGAGAAACTGTTCGAACAGTTCCCGCTGCTCGAGATCTTCCGGGACTTCCAGATATTCACGTACTTCCTGTTTTTCTACGCTGCTCAACCCCTCGAGCTGTTTCCACTCAGCGGGACCTGTCATGCTCACACCGGATACGGCATGATACGTATAATCGAAAGGATGGTACTGCATAGTGAGTACGGTCGGCTCGATGACCGACGGACGGTACTGGAGTACCCTCGTAGAAAGGGTGGACATATACCGGACATCGACCGGAAACCTGAAACGGTCTTTCACCTCCTCTTCGCTTCTCCACGTCTCGAGGAGCCTGAGGTAGGCAAGATCGTTAAGCTCCTGTTCACGGTCATAGAGAAAGCCCCGCTTCGGATGCAGATTGCTGTAATATCCGCCCGCGGAATAGACCGGATCCAATGTACTGATAACGAGCATAACGGCATACTGCTTTCCCTTCGCACTCTTTTCGCTGAGCCGTTCGCTCCACTTGTCCGACGGGATACCCTGCAGTTCTCCCTCCTCACCATTTTCTCCGTTTTCTTGCTCGGCATCCTCCTCATCCCCCTCACCTTCGCGGGGCCACCCCTTTCTCGAGGATTCATCGAACGGCTGGGGAACATCTTCATCAATGGGATTAAACACGATCGAGTGCTCGATAAAATCAGGGGGGAGCATCAAGGCCAAAACAAGCAGGGCCGGAGCAAGTAAGGCCAGGAGTGCAACTTCTCTTCTAATTCTCTTTTTCTCTTTACTGCGGAACGCGGCAAAGTAGAGAATCAGGCCGTGCGTGATGAATGAACAGACGATCAGTACCAGAAGTATCTGTGTAATACCGGACCCGGCCCGCGCGATTTCTTCCGAAGCCCGGGAGAACGTGAGCAGTTTATAATAGATAAAGGCGATAAAAAACTGTTCCAGTACTGCAATATTTTTTCCCAGTATACCTGTATTGAAAATCAGCAGTGTGAGAAGAAATGCGGCAACCCCGCCTCCTAAGAGAGGGAGCATCAGACTTCCTCCGGCAGTGATGATAAGTGC
>CAZQKT010000115.1:8096-11225 GCA_964594055.1 uncultured Spirochaetales bacterium | reverse complement strand
GCCCACTTCCTCAGGGACCACCGCATCGCTGAATAGGCCTCTGCCGTGACAGATCATACTGCAGAAAGAGGCGATGGTGGTGCACGGGTCCCGATGGGTCTGGATGATCTTAGCACCGGGGAACACGTCGAAAAGCGTGTCCAAATATTCGAGATGATGGGGTGATTTGAGGATCCAGCGGTTTCCCGGCCGCTGCCAGGTAAGTAGCTTCAAAAGCTTCTTCATATACGCGTAAGCGGGATACTGGTTTTGTTTTTCCACCCATTTCGAATAAGAAGGGACCCGAAGTGTCGCTTCCGGGACGGTACTTAAAAACGAATAATCGAGCAGGAGTACATCTTCTTCCGGGCTGTGTGCTTCTACAGGATGAATAGCAAAAAAATCGGGAGCAAGGTAAGCCAGCGCTTTTTCACGTGATTCGGCAATTTTGATCCGCTTTTCCGTCTCACCATCCGGAATGAAAACTTCCTTTTTGGTGTTGCCGTTTGTTGAGACACCGTTCACGGAGAACCAGGGCACGGGATTGATGGCCTCCCAGGAGGCCAAAGCTCTAATATCGCGGTGGACTGAAAGTAAACGGTGCAACAGGGTCGTGCCGGAACGCTGCAGCCCGGTAATGACCACCGGAGGACGGAGCTCCGTTTCCAGGATCTCCGGATAGTGTGTAAAAAGCTTCTGAGCACGGAGATTGTTGGCAAGAGTACCGACGATTCTCCCTCTAGTGACAAGCCGGCCGAAGGGATTGAGTTTCGCCTCATTACGGATGGAATCGAGCAGGACTTCCATCGGTTCACGAAAATCGAATTCTCCGAAATCAGCCAATCCTGTTTTCCGTTCTGCAGCCCGGACCAGTTTTTCAGCCTGCAAATCAGGAAGAAGCCCGGCCAGATCGAGTAGCTTCCCTCCTCCATTGAGAAGTTTTATCGGTAATGGGCGGCCCGGATGCTTATAATCGATAGATGTAATCCGGTTTTTTTCTTCGCTCACAACTACTTGCTCCCTAACTCCCCTTCTTCAATTCTTTCGCTTTTGATCTCATCAAATGGAACCACCTTCGTGCCAGGTTGGGGATGTTCTTCCGCCCTGATCCAGCGGAAACACATGGTCCCCCGAATGTGTCCTGTGGTCGTTATCCAATTTTCACAACCCGGGTCTTCATGGGCCACAACGATCCGCACACTTCCGTCATCCCGGTACCGGGCGGTGAACTTATTTATATGGACCGGAAAGTAGCGGTAATCGAGAGATTCCATCCAGTGATTGTTGAGCTGAAAATTCCAGTGCTCGCATTCAGGCGGAGTTACTTCGATGATGAGCGCTTCATCAAGCTGCAGCTCCCAGTAGCTGTGATAGTAGGCGATTTTCGGGTCCCCGCCGGCCCGGTTCGATGTATCAGGGTCCATCTGAGGCAGCCGGTTGGTATGACCTCGAAAATCCTTTGCCCATTTGGAAAACAGAAACGAAACTCCTGCAACGAAGGCAGCGGTTGTTTTCAAACCACTATCGACGCTTTCTGCTGTAAGCGGTGACGGAAGGCCGTCTCCACCAATTCTTCGAATCGAGAGTTCCGCGGGGACTTCCTTGCTTCTGTCCCCGAACGTCTGCCTGACAATGAGCATGTTCGTATCCGGCTCCATAGGGAGCCAATTTTTTTCTTTTTTTTCACAGCTGACATAGATTGTAAAAGAACCGTCCGATTCCACCTCCAGACCGCTGCTGTCGAGAAAACCGGTTGGGGGAAGACCGCTGCCGCCGCCGTAGTTGCCTTTTTGGGTGCTGAAACCTAAGAAATTGATTGTACCCCGCTTTCCGGTTAATTCGTATTCATACTGCCCGCTTATCTGAGCGTTATAATAGTGGTTGTCAGGATTATCCGCACCGATTTTAACGGTCTCATGCACCATTCGCCGCAGAACAGGTGCCTTTGGATCCGAATACTCGATGAATGCCTCCAACCCCGCACGGACAAGTCGGCTCAAGTACCGGTATCCTTCGGCCTGCGTAAAAGGGTCTTTAGGAGAACCCATCCCCATAATCGAGGCGCCTGCTGCTTTAAGGGTATCGCAGAACTCTTCCCAGCTTGTACCGGAAACAATCCGCTTCTCCGCTTCTTTTTGAGGGGTGGTACCGCGCATTTTCATAGCGAGAGCTGTAATCCGTTTGTAAAAACATAGAAGTCCAAACAAAAGTTTTCGAATAAGCCAATCCTCCCTGCTAGTTACGGGACGGTAGTTTTATTTGAATATAAAGAAAACCTTACGGTCTGAAATAGTAGTAGCTTGCTGTTTATTGTGCAAGTAGTATTATGAGACAGTTGATGATGGATTATCTATTTTCGGTAATAAATCGAGTATCTCGCCCCTTTCGGATTAATTTCATCAACCCCGGGCTGCACTTCCAGAGTAGAACCGTCGGCACTGATGCGCTCTAAGGTCACCCAGGACATTCCGTTGTCCAATGTTACGGAGGAACGACCCATTTGCCGGTCTTCTCCGTCCGACCACGTTTCCTGGTACACGACCGTACCCTCATACACGTTCCCCGATCCGTCGGAATTGTCATACGCCTTATAGGCATATGTACCGTCACCGAGCTTTTCATACACTACCATGCCGGACCGTCCTTTACCGTCATAGTCCCGGTTTATCCACGTCCCGACGATTTCCGTATTGCCGGGCGTCCCTGCTTTGGTTGTCTTTTCAGTTTTCTGTGTCTCTGCTGTTTTCTCCTCAGTCGCATCATTTTCAGACGGCTCATCCGTTACCATGTCCTTCAGGGAAGAACATCCGGAGAAAAGCAGAACAGCGAAAAACAACATGACAACCACTTTTAATAAAGACATTCTTTTCATCATTCACTCCGTTTTTACATTTTAATTCTCTTACTGAAGTATATCATGTACGAGACGGGCTGCAACTATGGAACCATTATTGTCACGGCACATCTGGTACTATTAATATGATCGAGGTCAGCAGGGCGGATTTTTATATATCGGGAGAGTTACAGCTGTGTACCCGGCAGTCGGTGCAAAGCGTCCGCAGGAGTGACGGAAAAGGCCGTCATACGACTACGGTAAGTGAACTGCTGCTTTCGGGACTGCACCCATCAGCATGAACCGGATTGTGCAGT
>CAZQKT010000115.1:0-7996 GCA_964594055.1 uncultured Spirochaetales bacterium | reverse complement strand
TGTATACCGGGGCCCAAGAAATCCCTTCGACTGATGACCTCGTAGAAGGGCTCGCCGCTACAGCCGGTTTTTCGGCAGGTGCGGGGCACAGTGCACCGATGAACACTTCGTCATTTCTCGGGTTGAAACTTGGACTGGGAGCAACGGTCACAACCCCGACGGACATTTTAACGAGTTTTTCCAGCTCCGATGCATTGTTCAGTTCCTTTCCGATACCGATAACAAATGCGTATCTCAAACTCGGAATTCCATCTATAGATTTCTTTTTATTAAAACATGCCGATGTCGGTGTCCGGGTAGGCTTTATCCCGACGATCGATCTCGAGGCAATGGGCCTCCCCCTACCGATAGAATTGGGTGCTTTTCAAATCGGCGGAGAGTTTAGGACCGCGCTCATCAAACTGGGTATTTTCAGCCTGGACGCCCGGGCTTCCCTCGATTACAACTCCGGGAAAATTACCCTCGGGTTTGGGGATGAAGCCGGTCTGGATGTGGGATGGTCCGGTTTTTCGATTGGGCTGCGCACGCTCGCCGGACTCGATGTGAACTGGCTTTTCGGTGTACGGGCCGGTGCAGGGATCAATGTCAACCTCGGAGAAGCAAATGCCGGTTATGGGCTTGATTTAGGTGACTTAGGTGATGTAACTATAGAAAGCACTGCTCCTTACTATCCATTCAACCTCCGGGTGATGGGGGGAGTCAAACTGCTCATCATCGATGTATTCGCAGAATACGGGATACTCTCTGAACAGTTTGCCGTAACGCTTATGCCGGTCACATTGAAGTTTTAAAACAGATAGTGGACCTCTACCCCTCCTCCTGCTACTGTACCGGTCGAATGTGCAGCAGAGAAAAGAGGTGAATAGAACGCTTTAATACCTGCTATCCAGTGTCCATTGCCAAACTTGAGGCCCGCACTGCCGGTAAACAGAGGTCCCATAGAGAAAAACGAGTCTCCTCTATCTGCAGGGGATGAATAGATGTCCGGCCCGTAGTGGAACACGAGCCCGAGCCCACCGCCTACTACCGGCTGTACTTTTGTACCTGTGGGGAATGTGTACTCATACGTGGCCTGGGGTTCGAACTGGAGCATCTGGTGGACAAGTCCGAATAAAATCGGCCGGAATATGGGCATATTCAATGCTATATGCCCGTTTTTCCCAACTGCAAATCGAAGATCGAGATATATTTCCCCGATCGGCCCTCCCGGTGCCCCGGGCGGGGAGCCGACACACATTCTCACATCATCATACCTGCCTCCCCCTAAGAGATGAATGCCGAAGGTTACCGGTTTCGGGGATTCGTCGCCTGTCTGTGCAGCAAGTGGGACAGTTAATGCGGCAAACGTTATTACCGCGATCACCAGTTTTTTCAGAATTCTTTTTCTGTTCTTCATAGTTGGTCCTTTTTCATTGAAACGGTTTGCTACAATATAGCTATTCATACCGTTTTAGTAAAGTTTCTTTTTGCCCTGACAAGACAATCTACCGCAGTCGGTGCTTCTGCAGCCGCTTCCTTCATATCGCTTCCGGTACCATGTTCATGGTCTACCGGCCGCTCGATCGTAACAGCTTTCTCAATTGTTAGATCGGGCAAAATCGAGGCAACCTGATCAGCTGTGTAGAGGACATCCGGGTCCTGAGGGCCCCCGAATCCTTTTGTGAGGTTCGTCACATCATGGCCTACAATCAGAAGCTCCCCTCCCGGCGCTACCGCTGCCGCCGCACCCTGGAATACACCGGAGAGTTCCGGCCAGGGCAGATGGAGATAAAAGATAATGACCAAATCGTACCGCCCGGGGGATGGAGTATATTCGGTTACATCCGCAACCTCCCAGCTCAGTTCCAATCCGGCTTTTCGGGCCAGCTCTCTGCCTTTTTGTACTCCCACATCAGAAAAATCCACAGCATGCACGTCCCATCCCTGCTTCGCAAGCCAGAGCGCGTTTCTCCCCTCACCTGCGGCGATATCCAAGGCTTTGCCCGGCTTCAAATCTTCGACTTCGTCTACCAGTATGCTGCTCGGGTGCTCCGGCCAGAGCAACTCTTTTTCAGAATACCGTCTGTTCCACTTCTCCCGGCTCATCCGGACTCCTCCTTACAGTATTTTTTTCTGCAAAAAAAGTACTTCTCCCATAGCGGGGTCCAGTACATACGATTCGAATCCGTTCTTCTCGTAAAGGCTGCGTGCTCTCTTATTATTTGCCTGAACTTCGAGAGTGAGCTTACAGCATCCGAGCCTGCCGGCTCTTCACCGGAGAAAGCCAGGACTACATGGATAGTCGGACGTTTCTCCATCTCCTCTACAATTCGTAATTTTACAGTTTCAGACAATCCGGGGCCATCACCATCACCCCGTCGGGGGTTCATATCTACTATGTGTACCGGTTCCCTCTTTCAAACTATAGTGTAACAGCATAAAAACAACAATCACTAGTAACATTTCATTTGACATTTTTACAGTACATGTTACTTTTACTAGTATCATGGAATTGAAACCAATTAGCGACACCTTTATAAACAACCATCTTCATACAATCGATAACGACGGTGTCGATATTTTCATACTCGACCACGGAAACTACCGGGGGGCTTTGATTAACGGCACGAAGCTGATAAATCAAATGCGGACCAATCATCAGTACGGAAAACTGGAAACATTTATCGCGGGCCACGCCTATCTTGCAGCAGGGCTGCTCACCTCCAATATCAAAGGGAATGACCGTATAGAACTGAAACTTATGTGCGACGGACCGGTCGGCGGTGTGTGCGCCGAAGCCACTGCCGGAGGGAGAATTCGCGGCTATCTGGAAAACAGTGATATTCTGGAATTACTCGATGAAAACGATAGCGATAAATATTCTTCGACCCAGGAGATTTTCGACATGTCTCCGTTTATTGGAGAAGGGTCCCTCTCGGTAACGAAAAAACTGGAGAACGCAAAAAATCCGTTTACCGGGTTCGTCAGCATCGAACATGGAAATATTGCCCAGGACCTGACCTATTACTTTATCAAATCGGAGCAAAAACCCACTGCGTTCAATCTGAGCATCAGATTCGATTCCGAAGGCAGAGCAATCGGGGCAGGCGGACTTATGGTCCAGGCCTTTCCCTCTGCGGAATATGAGACGAGCTACAAACTGGATTCGAGAATTCGAACACTCACTTCCCTCGGTACTTTTTTCTCCGAGGGACAAACCGGAAAAGAGATAATCGATGAGTATTTCTCCGACATTTCACCGGTACATATCGGTAAACGAAGTATTGAGTTTTTCTGTCACTGCTCTAAGGACTTGTTCAAACGGTTTTTGTCTGCTCTCCCGGTGTACGAGCTGCGCGATCTGCGAGACAACGGACCATTCCCGGTAAAAACGACCTGCTACAACTGCAACACCACCTATGAATTCAGCTATGAAGAAATCGAGCAGCTGTATGAGGACGCGCACTGAATAGTTGAAAGTGGCACAAGCTGTAGAGATAACGTTCTTATTCGATATCTTCCTGTAAACGTGTAAAGGATTTTTGATGAAAAAGAAACAACAAACGGTAACAGGCGTTTTGAGCATAAACTCAAAAGGGTTCGGATTTGTCCGCGTGGAGCAAGGGTCCGATATTTTTATCAGCTACGACAACCTGGCAAACGGCATGGACGGCGATATCGTAGAAGCACAGCTGCTTAAAAAAGGGCGGAAACCTTCCGGTGAGATCGTCTCTATAGTCAAACGGTCCGACCGGCCCATAATAGGCGTTTTTCGATTTACCAAGTACGGCGGGAAAGTATATCCGGAGGATGAACGTCTTCCCTCCTCGCTTATAATCACTGAAAAAGAAATTGACCGGTCCGAACTCGAAGGGGAGCTGCGAAACGGCAAGATTGTAAAGGCACGGCTCCTCCAATGGTCCGATCCTTCCAAAAAGCCGGAAGGAACGATAGAACTGATTGTCGGTGACAAAGATGAACCGGGAGTCGATTTAAAAGTAGTAGCGCTTTCACGTGATCTTCCCCTTGATTTTCCCAAACCCGTCTTGCAGGAGACGGAGAACATCCCTAATCCGGAAATTGATGTAGAGCTTTCTAAAAGGACCGATCTCAGGGAGAGGGCTTGTTTTACCATTGATCCGGAAACGGCAAAAGACTTCGATGATGCCGTATCTCTCGAACAGCTGCCCAACGGGCTGTTCGAACTCGGAGTCCACATCGCCGATGTAAGCCATTTTGTCCCGGAAAACAGCACTATCGATAAAGAAGCATGGGACCGGGGGACCTCTGTGTATCTGGTAAACCATGTCCTTCCGATGCTCCCGGAACGTCTCTCAAATGAAATCTGCAGTCTCGTTCCCGGAGAACCGAGACTCGCCTACACCGTTATTATGGAACTTACTTCGTTAGGAGAGGTCCGGAATTACCGTATAGAGGAAACGGTAATACAGAGCAAGCGCCGATTTACCTATAAAGAAGTGGAAGCGATCATACAGGGTAAAGAAGATCCGTTTGCACCGACGATACACCTGATGCAGATGCTCAGCCAGGTGCTCCGAAAACGGAGAGAAGAACAAGGGAGCATCGACTTCGACATGACCGAACAATTTATCAATCTCGATAAAGATGGAATTCCGCGAACGATAAAACCGAAAGAACAGCTCGAGGCCCATCGTCTCGTAGAAGAGTTCATGCTGCTGGCCAACCGGACAGTAGCAGGCCATATTGTGGCTGAAGAGAAAAAACGCAAAAAGAACATTCCTTTTATCTACCGGGTCCATGAGAAGCCTGCTCCCGAAGATGTGCAGACTTTTCTTGCCGCTGTATCGAACCTGGGAATTCCATACAGGATGGGAGAAACTGTAGAACCGGATGATTACAGGAATATTCTTACCATTATCGAGAACCTCGAGTTTAAAGATTTCGTAGAAAAGATCGCACTTCAATCAATGACAAAAGCGGTGTACAGTACGGAAAACAAAGGACATTTCGGGCTGGCATTCGATGCCTATACCCATTTTACTTCTCCAATACGGCGGTATCCTGATCTCATCGTACACAGACTTCTTAAACGGTACCTCAAGAAGAAAAGCCGAAATTTACAGGGGACCTCCGGGCTTACTACCTTTCTCGTAAAAACCTGTAAACAATCCACGGAAATGGAAAAGCGGGCAGTAGCTGCAGAACGTGAATATACAAAAATCAAGTCGCTCGAGTTTCTCTCCCGAAAGGTGGGGAAAATGTATGAAGGGGTTATTTCCGGAGTAACTTCATTTGGTCTGTTTGTAGAGCTTTCCCGTTATCTCATCGAAGGGCTCGTCCCGATTTCGGCACTCAAAGATGATTTTTACATATTTGATGAGGAACAGTACCGTTACGTGGGGGAGAAAACCGGCAAGGTATACCGGTTAGGGGACCGGGTAACGGTGAAAATCAAGCAGGTCTCGGTCGAAGACCGAAAGGCGGATTTTATTTTCGTATAGACTCAATCCGCAGAAGCGTTTCCTCAGCCGTATCGCTGCCGATTGTATTATCTTATGCCAAAAAAGCGCTCTTCGATATCTCGGTATCCAGCATATATTTCGTTGTATTTGCTGTGCGCTTCCTCGTCAGGATAAAAGGTTTCGACCTCCTCGATCATCTGTGCTGATGCCTCTTCCACATTTGCATAGACCCCCGTGGCAACACTGGAGAGAATAGCGATGCCTAACAATGCCGTCTCACTGCATCTCATTGTTGAAACCGGTAATCCGGTAACATCAGATTTAACCTGGTTCCAAAAGCTGCTTTTAGCACCACCGCCCATGGTCCTGACCTTTTTATCAGAAACCCCCATTGTTTCCATCCGTTCGATATTCTCACGCAGGACAAAAGCAACCGATTCGAGTACGGCGCGAACGAAATGGGGTTTTTTATGATGCAGTTCTATACCGTAAAAACACCCCCGGGCAGTGGGGTCCACAGGCAGAGTCCCGGGGCCGGAGAGAAAGGGATAGAAGATCAACCCCTGAGAGCCCGGGGCAATTTTTTCGGCTGCTTCAGTCATTAATTCGTAAGGATCGCGGTCCTGCCTGTTCCCTTCCTCGATTTCCGGTCCAAAAAACGTATCACGAAGCCATTTCAAACTGAGGCCCCCGGCAGCACACCACCCGATTACCAGATATTTTTCGGGTACGGCATGGCACTGCACGGCCACAGACTGCTCTTTTGATCCGGGAATTTCTTCCAGAGTTTTGCAAATAGCAAGGGCCGAACCGGTCGTCTCGGTTATTATCCCTTCCCTTATATTTCCAGCACCGATCATACCGGAAGTCTGGTCCATAGCCCCTGTTGTGACATTCACGCTCCGGGGCAGCCCCAATTCTTCCGCCGTAGATTCGGCGATAGGGCCGACAATCTCAGCGGACTCCCGCAGCTCCACGAGCTGCTCCCGTTTGATTCCGATATAATCCAGAATTTCGGCCCAATACTCTTTGCTATGGATGTCCAGCATTGCAGTACTCGAATAGAGAGAATACTCTCCGACAAACTGCCCAGTCAGTCGGTAGATGAGATAATCTTCTACCATCATCATTTTATGTATATTCTCAAACAGCTTCGGCTTGTTCCGTTTGATCCACAGCGTTTTTGTAATCGGCCAGGTGGCAATCATATCATCGATCCCGGTATTCCCCACCCCGAACTTCTCCTTGAGCTCTTCCGCTTCTCTGTGCGAGCGGTTGTCGAGCCAGACGATCGCGTTCATCAGGGGATTGCCTTTACCATCGAGAAGAATAAGCGTCTCACCCTGAGAGCTTATCCCTATGGACCGTATCCGGTCTGTGTTTATCGAACTTTCAGCAAGTGTTTGTGCAATTCCTTCTTTCGCACAACTCCAATATATCTCCGGGTCAAGTTCCACAATATTTTCCGAGGGGGTTTCCAAGCTGTACTCCCGCAATACGACTGCAAGCGGGACCCCATTCTGATCGAAAAGGGCCGTTTTTACCGAGGTTGTTCCGGCATCAATGGTGAAAAAATATTCCATACTAGTGATCCTCTCAATTGGTTGTTTCTTTTTTTTAATAGAATAGCCCGTTCAATGTATCAATACCTTCTTCTATCTGTTGTTCGCGCCGTGAGTTCGACCAGTTGATAATGACCGAATCGAGGTTTTGCGCGCCTTTTGCCTCGCAAAGCCCCTTCATTTTTCGGACCGCCCGATTACCGCCCAGCCAGGGAAAGGGTAATTGCTCGGTTACGAGAAAAGCCGCCTTTTTTCCTGACAGAGCGGGTATGGTAGCGAGATAATACTTCATTGCCGGATTTAATGAAAACGCCATAACAGGAGATGCGAATACAACCGCATCGTACGATGTAAGGTCGGGCATTTTTTCGAATTGATACGTTTTGATATCAGGCCGAATTTCTCCTTTCACCTGCAGTTTTTCATACCCGACTGCATGGCCCGATTCTGCCAGCGCATCTTTGAGCGTGAGCGCAACCGATTCCGTGTGCCCTGTCTGAGATACAACAACTATTCCGATATGCATCTTATCTTCTCCTCCTTACTTTCGGTTTTCCCGAGGCTTATCTCAGCGTCTCGAAGAGCCTTTGCGGGCAGCACCACCGCCGCCCCCTCCGAATATGACGATCATCCCGAACAAAAATCCGAAATTATACCATCCCCCGTTGTTGTGCACCTCGTACATGCTGATCGAATTGTTAAACAGTGATATGACGAAGGTCACCGGGGCTATGATTCCGTGCCACAGACCAAGCCGGAACCCGGCTACTTCATTTTCGTCACTTTTCGGTCTCTCGAGCTCATTAACACCCGGAGCGCAGGATGCGAGCAGCATCAACCCAAGGAGCAGTAATGCAACTATCCTTACAACCTTCATGAATTTCCTCCTCATTCCACCTGTATTGGATGTGCTGTATTTAGCGGAGCTCCGCCGAGCACCAACATATGTTCCACCCTAAGAGAGTGTAGCCCTAATTACTGCTGCGATCAATGTTAATTTATGTATTTTTT
>CAZQKT010000114.1:0-11287 GCA_964594055.1 uncultured Spirochaetales bacterium | reverse complement strand
ATAGAGCGCTGCCCTCCGGAGGCAGAGGTCGTGGGTTCGAATCCCGCCATGTTCAATACTTTTTTCATATGGACTACCGGAATAAAACAAGAGAAGAACTCATCCAAGAGATCGAGCAGCTCAACGAGATAAAAAAAGATCATGAAAAGACCGAGCTCGAGTTGGAACAGCGGACGTTCGAACTCGATGTCCGCCTTAAAGAGCTGCAATGCCTTTTTAACATTTCGAAACTGGTGGACAACCACGATATTCCTTCTGAAGAGCTTATTCAAGGAATTGTCGATCTCATCCCCTCCGGTTGGCAGTATCCTGAAATTACCTACTCACGGGCAGTCATCGAAAACAAACAATACACCACGGGTAATTACAGAGAAACAGAATGGAAAGAGCATTGTGAGCTTATTGTAGACAGCAAGAAAGCGGGATTTCTCGAGGTCGGATATCTCGAAGCGACCCCCCGAATCGATGGAGGCTATTTCTTGAAAGAAGAGCGGAGCATGCTCCGGGCGTTAGGGGAACAGATTGAGCGGATAATCGAGCATAAACGAAGAGAAGACCAACTGACATACTACGCTACCGTCGACACTATGACCGGAGTGCTCAACCGACGGACCGGACTTGCCGTACTCGAAGAACAGATGAAGCTCATCCAACGGGAAAAAGGCATATTGTCGGTTTGCTTCCTCGATGCCGATAATCTCAAATACGTTAATGATACCTACAGCCATGAAGAAGGTGATGATCTGATCACTATTATTACCGACATCATCCGCAGCTCTATCCGGCGCTCCGACACACTGTGCAGATTAGGCGGGGATGAGTTTCTCATCATCTTACCCGAATGTTCCGAAAACGAGGCGGAAGATCTGTGGAACAAGATCGATAAGAAAATCACTACGTTCAACAAAAATGGGCAAAAACCGTATCTTATCAGTTTGAGCCACGGGTGCGCGCAATTTCAGTGGGAAGAAAATCCGTTGGGAGAAAAACTGCTCGCAGCTGCAGATAAGAAGATGTATGAAGAAAAGTCGAAAAAGAAAAAGCAGTGAAAACGTTTCGGGAAAAACGGATATGGATTACAGGGGCCTCTACAGGTATCGGTGCGGCACTTGCCCATGAGCTCAGTAATCGAGGTGCATCATTAATACTTACATCTCGAAGCAGAGAACGGCTCGAACGGGTTCGCGAACACTGTAACGGACCTGTTTCACTGCTGCCGTTCGACCTCGGTGATGAGCGGACCTGCCGGGATGCTGCCGAGAGGGCGGAAACTTTCTACGGCGGGGTAGATGTGTTTATCGGAAATGCCGGGATAAGCCAGCGCTCTCTTTTTGAACAGACCGACTATGAAGTGATAAATCGGATTATCAGTATAAACCTTATCGCAAATTTGGTTTTGGTACGTTCTCTATTGCCGGGTATGAAAGAGAGAAAAGAAGGCGGCATTGTGTTGATGTCGAGCATCGTAGGAAAGTTCGGATCTCCTCTCCGTTCGCTGTACAGCGCTTCGAAACATGCCCTGCACGGATTTGCCGAGTCGATTCAGGCCGAACTGTATCAGGACAATATTTCGGTATCAGTAGTTGTTCCCGGATACGTGCGGACAAACATCTCTTACCACGCGCTGGCAGCTGACGGGTCTCTCTATAATCGTCTCGATCCCGGCCAGGAAAGCGGCATCGGGGTGGAGCAGTGTGCGAAGGCGATCCTCAGGGGAATCGAAAAGCAGAAGCAGGAGATCTATGTGGGCATCAATGCAAAAGCGCGGGCCGCCCTCGTTGTTTCCCGCTTTTTCCCTGTTCTTTTCAATAAAATTGTTTCTAAAGCAGATGTCACCTGAAAAAAATTGTAGGAGAAAGTTATGGGAATTACAGTGGCCTCCCTTCAAATGGATGTTGCAGACAAGGACCGGGACAGAAATATCGAGAAGGCCGTAGAGATGATAAGCGAAGCAAACAAAAGGGGGTGCAGGTTTGTCCTTCTGCCTGAGATGTTTGCAACAAGTTTTCGATATGAATATATAGAAGAGATTGCACAACCGCTTCCCGGGGCCGCTGTTGCACCGCTTATGGAGGCGGCGCGGCAGTACGGGTTGACTATTCTTGCCGGTTCGGTCCCGGAACGTGAAGGAGAACACATTTATAACAGTTCGGTTCTCATAGCACCGGACGGATCGATTGCAGGAGTATACCGAAAGATCCATCTCTTCCCGCTTATGGGAGAAGATGAAAAGCTTACTCCGGGCAATGACCTGGTTGTACTCGATACGGAGCTCGGGCGCATGGGGCTTATGATTTGTTACGACATTAGGTTTCCGGAATTGGCCCGCAGTCTCGTTTCTCTTGGTGCGGAAATACTTGTTGTTCCTGCTCAGTTCCCGTATCCCCGTCTCGATCATTGGCGGGCACTTCTGCAGGCCCGGGCGATAGAAAACCAGTGCTTTCTCCTCGCAACGAACCGGGTCGGCCGGTACGAACAAACCAGGTTTTTCGGGCACAGTTGTCTCTACGACCCCTGGGGGGAACTTCGGTTCTCAGCAGGGGACGAAGAAGGGATAGTGTGGGGAGAACTTGATACGGCGAAAGTGACCGAGGTGCGGCGTAAAATCCCCTGTTTCAAAGACAGAAGACCCGAAATATATAAGCTCTAATCGGTTGTCATTTTCCGGTCGTCCATCTTTTTTGCATCAGCGAGGATCCGGTTATACCGCTCCTCGGTAATCGGATAAAAGAGTATTAAAACAGCACCCACTGCAAAAATGAGAGCAGGGATGGGACCGGCAATAAATCGGATGCCAAGCTGCGCGGTATTTGTCTGCACTGCATCGGCCACATATCCGGTCAAGCTGAGAATGGCCCCGGAAATACCGATGGCAAGGCCATTGCCGATTTTGCTGATAAACGTCCAAATACCGTAATACGCACCCTCGCTCCGTTCTCCTGTTTTGCTGTAATCATACTCGATCGTATCAGGTACCATCGACCAGGGAATGACGTAGGTCGTTGCGAATCCGACCCCCGCGATACCCATCATAATCAAGGCAAAAGGGACCCCGGCAGTGTGGCCGAAAAAGAACAGCATCATACAGGCAAAGGCGATGATGAATAGTCCTGTTGCATAGACTGCCTTTTTCCCTACCCGTTTTGCAACAAGGACGCTTACGGGAATAAAAACCATCGCGGCAACCAGGAGGACCAGCAGGGCGGCCGTTGTCATCGATTCGTTGTTGTAAATGTATTTGAAGTAATAGATGAGAATACCGCTGACAACGTTGACTGCAGTCATATTCAGTGCGAAGGTAACCAGGACGATGAGGTAGGGCCGGTTCTTGAAAACCCGAAGGTAGGTTGAAAAGAAACCGGTTTCCATTTTTCCCCGCACGATGTCCGGTTCGCGGACTGAAAAAAAGGTGATGAGTGCGGTTACCGCCATAACTCCTCCGAAGACAATCCCCATTATAGAAAACCCGATACTGCGGTCGGAAAAAAGCTGAACAAAAGGGAGGACTGCACCTGCACCTAAAAGTGTTCCGAATATAGCGAACCCGAACCGGTAGCCGTTGATCGACGTGCGTTCATGAAAATCCTGACTCAGCTCCGGGGTGAGAGAGGAGTAGGGGATATTGACTACCGTATAGGCCGTTCCCAGCAGACAGAATGCAGCAACGGCCCAGACAAAGAGCGTGCTCTGGTTTTCTATTCCGGGATTGGTGAACATGAATATCATAGCGAGCATGAGCGGGACCGAACCGAAAAGAATAAACGGTCGTCTTCTTCCCCACCGGGTCCTGGCCCGGTCCGATACATAGCCCATAAGAGGATCTGTAACTGCGTCCCAGATTTTTCCGACCAAAATGGCCACTCCGGCAAGACCTGCGGCAAGACCGACCGTATCGGTGAGATAGTTCATAAGCCAAAACGCCATAATCGTGAAGTAGAGATTGCCTCCTAAATCACACACCCCGTACCCGAGTTTGACACCGGCGGAAAGTTTTATGTTTTGCATGATGTGAAAAGTGTATGGTATAATCCGGGTACGCGCAAGCGCAATTCCTGCACGCAGGAAACAAGGAACATACCATGGAAAAACGAACCAAAATTATTTGCACGATCGGGCCTGCCTGCTGGAGCGAGGAGACGATCCGGGGAATGGTTGACAGGGGAATGAATGTAGCCCGGTTTAACTATTCTCATATGAAACAGGAAGATGCTCTGCGGACAATTACAATAATAAAGGACTTACGGGAGGAGCGTTCCATACCTATTGCACTGATGCTCGATACAAAAGGCCCGGAAGTACGTTTGTACGGGCACGAAGGACCGGTCGAACTCTCGGCCGGCGATGAGATTACTGTTGAAAGCTATACCGGTACTGATCTGGAGTCGGTACGGCTGGAGGACGATAACCGTTTTTTTACCAATCTCCCTTCATTAGGGAGTTTGGCCCAGTCCGGGACACGGGTGCTGATCATGGACGGTCTGCTCGAGGGAAAAGTGGTGCGCAAAGAAAACGATACGCTGTATATCCGTCTTATCAACAGTGCGGTGCTCAGACCGAAGGCCCATTTTGCTATTCCTAACACCGAGTATCCGCTCGATTTTTTGGGTGAAAAAGACAAAGAAGATATTCTTTTTGCCGTGGAATATGAGTTCGAGTATATCGCACTCTCTTTTGTGGGGTCTGCTGCAGATATTTTTAAAGTCCGCAACCTCATTATCGATAATTATCCCCAAAGCAGGACGAAATTGATTGCAAAAATTGAAAATAAAAAGGCAACAGAGCACATCGACGAGATTATCTCCCATTCCGACGGGATTATGGTTGCCAGAGGGGACCTCGGAGTAGAAATGGACATGGCGGAAGTGCCGATCATGCAGAAAACGATTATTGAAAAAAGTTTTCTCCGTGGTAAACCGGTTATTACAGCAACGCAGATGCTCGAATCCATGATCGACAAGCCGATTCCCACGCGGGCGGAGGCATCCGATGTTGCAAATGCCTGTTTTGATCTCACTTCCGCGGTCATGCTTTCCGGAGAAACTGCAATCGGACGGTTTCCGGAACTGGTCGTACAGACCATGGCGGATATCGTCAAGACCGTCGAAGTCAATCTCGATTATGACAAGATACTTCTCCGCACCTATGACCGTCGCCGAAGTGTGCAGAAAGATCTCACCACGATTGTAAGCGGCAATGCGGTCTCCATAGCGGATGAAAGCCGGGCCAGGGCGATTGTTGCGGTTACGAAAACCGGCTATTCGGCCCGGATGCTCTCTAAGCTGCGGCCGAAACAGCCGATCTGGGCATTCACCTATGATATACACACGTATCATCAGATGTCGATAAACTGGGGTATTCATCCTTTTATGATTCAGGAAGAGACCTCTTTTGAATCGTTAGTCGCACTTATCAAAGAGGTGTGTATGAAAGAGGGTGTTGCCGACCAGGGGGAGCGGATCGTTATTGTGGGCGGGCTCCCGTTGGGAAGACAAGGAACGACTAATATGGTCAGAGTGGAGACAGTTGGAAAGCGACCGATTAAGGGAAAGTGCCTCAATGACCGTTCGGTTTCGGCCCCTGCTGTGTTTATTACTGACCGGGAGGATTTTAAGAGCAAAGACATTTCCGGTAAGGTGCTGTTTTTGCATGACTTCAAAAAGGAGTATGTAGGCCATTTTAAATTGGCCGCAGGGATCGTCATGGAATCCGATCTGTATGAAAACGATCTTTCCCTCCTCGGTGTAGCCTTTGATATTCCGATCATCATCAATGTATCAGGTGCTTTCGAACAATTTTTAGAAGGGAGTGTCGTGGAGATAAACGGGGAAAACAACGAATTGATCGAAATCTGAAATTCATATCACAACTCTTTTATTTTTCTAACTCATACTAATTTTTGGTGGCGCGTAACGAATTTATACAGTATAATTTTTCAGTTATCGGTAAAGGTAACAATTTTTAGAGGAAGGTAGCGTATGTCCTACATTGACGAAGTATTTGATTTGGTAAAAAAGAGAAATCCGGCTGAGTATGAGTTTCATCAGGCGGTCGAAGAGGTGCTGTATTCTCTCGAACCGGTAATCGAGCAGCATCCCGAGTACCGAGAAAGCAAAATTTTAGAGCGGCTCGTCGAACCTGAACGGGGGATCATGTTTCGGGTGCCCTGGATGGACGACAATGGAGATTTTCAGGTAAACCGCGGGTTTCGGATCGAGTTCAACAGCGCATTAGGTCCGTACAAAGGAGGGCTGCGCTTTCATCCTACGGTAAATCTCGGTATCCTCAAGTTTCTCGCCTTTGAGCAGATTTTCAAGAACTCTCTTACCACCCTGGCGATGGGGGGAGGAAAAGGAGGATCGGATTTTAATCCGAAAGGAAAATCTGATACGGAAGTAATGCGGTTCTGTCAATCGTTTATGACCGAACTTTCCCGTCACATCGGCCCGAATACCGATGTTCCGGCCGGAGATATCGGTGTGGGTGCACGGGAAATCGGGTATCTGTTCGGTCAGTACAAGCGGCTGAGAAATGAGTTTACCGGTGTTCTTACGGGAAAAGGTTTGAACTGGGGCGGTTCTCTTATCCGGCCTGAAGCGACCGGCTTCGGTTCGGTATATTTTGCAGAAGAGATGCTGGGGACGAAAAACGATTCGATTGAAGGGAAAACCTGTACTGTTTCAGGCTCCGGAAACGTTGCCCAGTTTACCGTGCGGAAATTGATAGAGCTTGGCGCAAAACCGGTGACCCTCTCCGATTCGAGCGGCTTTATCTATGATCCGGACGGCATCACTGAAGAAAAACTGCAGTACGTGATGATCTTAAAAAACATCAAGCGGGGCAGGATCAAAGAGTACGCCGATGAGTATAAGGTAGAGTATCACGAGGGGAAACGGCCCTGGGCCGTTCCCTGCGAGGGGGCCTTCCCTTCGGCGACCCAAAACGAGATCGACAACAAAGATGCGGAAACCCTGGTTAAAAACGGCTGCAAACTGGTTTCGGAGGGGGCGAACATGCCCACAACACCGGAAGGGACGGATGTCTTTCTCGATGCTAAGATTCTCTACGGACCGGGCAAAGCTGCTAATGCCGGCGGTGTGGCCACATCCGGACTGGAGATGTCTCAAAATGCAATGCGGCTGGCCTGGAATGCGGAAGAGGTTGATGAGAAACTGCACGGTATTATGATTGCAATTCATCGGGCGACCTCCGAAGCTGCAAAAGAGTACGGACATGAAGGCAACTATGTAATGGGAGCGAACATCGCAGGTTTTACAAAGGTTGCCGATGCTATGATAGACCAGGGGCTGGTCTGAGGGGCGGACTGCTCCCGGCTTTCAGCTTTTTTTTGTAGACGATTACCGTTTGTTCCAGTGAGTTCGCGTAGAGGTACATACTGCTGTGCAGTGTTTCCTCTACCGATTCCTGGGTAATTACTTTCACGGTATCCTCCCATTCACCGGCTTCCGGAAGGAGGGACGTAAGGGCGTTCGGCATACTCATGAAAAAATCCGCGTTGAACCGGTTCTCTTTTCTTCCTACGAAATAGGCAATGTAGAGCATGTTCATTTCTACCATCTCATTAAAGAAATGGGTCCCTAAGGAAAGGTCCGGAATAAGCCCTTCGTGCATAGAGTCTATTTCGCACAATACCGAGACGGTGTTGATTTCAGAGAAAGAGACCGGAATGCCCAATGAAGGGGTGCTTGTGCCCCATCTTCCGGGCCCTATAAGCATGATCTTTCGGCCGTTGTTCCGTTCTGCATGGGTCAACGTACCGATCAATTTTGCCACTGCATACCGTTTGCTCTCGGACAATTTTCCGTATTTCGTAGGGACAACGTAGAGAAGACTGTGAATGGGCATTTTCCTGCTGTTCCCGATGACCGCCCCGGCCGCCTTGAAAATAATTTCTTCCTGCTCGACTTCGGGAAGCGGGACAACCATTTGGGTAGGTTCCTGCATCTGAAAGGGACGGCACTGGAGCAGGTTGATTTTATAGGTGCCGTCTTCGAGCCAGTTTGTGGTAAACTCCACATCGACGTGTGACTCATACGCTTCACGGAGGGTGTGGAGCATCTCCTGCATGTTTTCTACAAACGGGGTCTCCTTCAACACCTTATCAAAGGTAAGGACGAGGGAATTGACTTTTTTCATTCCCTGCCGGCGATACTGCCTCTCGAGCATTCTGTCCCGGGTGGCGAATAGATCGATCGGTATTCCTCCGCTGTCCTCCATGAGGTCGGTAAAGTGAACGTTTACGAACTTATTCGATTCGAGATTGAGTGTGTCCACCCGCCGCTGTGCATACCGCTTTACCTCGTCAAAATCAGCTTCCGGCCGCTTCTCCGGTCTGTTCAAGGCAACCACACGGGTATAATCATCATCCGATCTGTCCACCGCCCGTGTGCCGAGACCGAATACCAACCGCACCATGCCCGCTTCCGGTTCGATCTCCTTGCTCCAAACGTAGGGATTAAAAGAAAAGGCGACTCCGGCAAGATGAGGGAAGAAATAGGGGCCGTGAGGGATCCCCGAGACACGCTGCACGAGCAGGGCCATCTGCTCGTCTTTGGCGAGCACACCTCTTGTTTTCCGATAGGTGAGGGCCTCATCGCTCATGGAACTTGCATAGATAAAACGGACTGCTGAAATGAAATATTTTAACCGTTCTTCCTTTGTTCCCTGATTGGCGCAAAACACACTTTCGTATTTTCCGGCAAAGGCGTTTCCGAAATTGTCCTCGAGCAGGCTGCTCGACCGGACAATAATGGGAGACTGCCCGAAATAGTCGAGCATATCGGACAATCTGGTAACGATATAATCGGGAAACTCTCCCTGTAGGATACGGTTTCTGACATCTTCATTACCGTCGAGGAACGTATCCGGGTCTTTCTGCCGCTGTCTCGCCCACCAGCAGTTGTTTTCAACGAGGAAGGTGTAAAAAACGTCCGATCCGATAAAAAAACTGTCGTGCTCTTCTAGAAAATCAACCCACCGTCTGCTCTTTTTTTTAAGGATAGACCTGGCTAACAGCATTCCTAAAGACTTGCCGCCGATCATACCGGTCCCGATCATCCGTTTCCAAATCTGGATAACATCCGTAATGGTGAAATACCGGGCCGCAAGTTTGAACATCCTCTCATCTCTTGAGATTACCAGATGCAGTATCTGATGAAGAACAGCATCCCGCTTCTCTTTTGTGCACTGCTTCTGTTCTACTGCTTCGAGGACCGTTTCCGCATTGATAAACACTTTGTCCCAAACTCCGATCATCCGATAACTTGCGGAAGGCAGTCCGGGAAAAGGAGATGAGCCGATTACCTGGGATATCCGGGGACTCTCCTTGACAGGCAGAAGTGTGTCATCCTCCCATTTATAGAGGATATACTGCCGGTGTGTCGGGGAGTGGGTCATTTTGGCTGTTTTTATGTAGAGTGTACCGCGATACCGGTAGCTGTCGAGGAGCAGCTGGGTGGTGGCATGGATATTGTCGGTAGCATGGTAGGAGTGGAAGTACCGTTTGAGCGAGAAATAGGCGATTGTCTCGAGTTCCTGAAGGTACGAGCAGGTGAGTTTGAAAAAATTGCCGATCATTCGGTCCGAATAGCAGTTTTCAGCGAGGTCGGAGAGAGAATCAAAAATGCAGAGAGACCCCTTGCCGAGCTCTTTTATCTCTTTGTGTATTTCGGTTATAAAATGTTCAAAACCCGCTTCGGGATGGGTCCTGTGTATTGTAACGCCGGGCTGCTTCGGAATGATTGCTTTGTGGGAGGCGAACCGAAAGTAGACGAGGTTTCGCCCCTCTGCAAGACCGCCGCGGCAAAACCGCTCTGCAAACGGTATGTAATCTTCTATAGAGTCGACGCGAAATACGACATTGTCTCCGGGAACGAGATTCTGTATCAATTCATCAAGACCTGATATTCCCGTACTTCCCTGCATATGTCCTCCTGCACCTAGTATAGTATCTCTGAGATTATAATTGAAATTGTCGATATATTATAGGAGGTTGCAAAAAGAGATGACTGATTATAGAATTGCTCTGACGTTATACATGAACGAGCATACGGTTT
Source organism: uncultured Spirochaetales bacterium (assembly GCA_964594055.1). Classification (GTDB taxonomy): domain Bacteria; phylum Spirochaetota; class Spirochaetia; order SPDA01; family CAZJBZ01; genus CAZKZZ01. The sequence continues at coordinate 1,214 of CAZQKT010000114.1, read as the reverse complement.
TCCCGAGATTAGTACCGGCAACTCTCTTTATTCTATTGCTGATACCTGTAGTTCTTTCTGCGCAAACCGGTCCAAACGCAGAAACCGGCAAGGTTTTCATCACTACCGAACCGATCGCGGCATTTTGTGTTTTTGAAAACAGTCTATTAGAAGAGAAGACCCCCCTCGTATTGGATTCAGTTGCACCGGGAAAGTATTCTCTGACTATTCAAAAAGAAGGATACCGTTCCTCTCAGCTCTCCTTTACGGTAAGACCCGGTGAAGTTGAGGTCGTTGCTATTTCTCTGCAGCCGGAAGTATTTATGCCCAGTTTTCCGGAAAATGAAAAAGTGGTGTTCAATGAAACGGAAATCTTTACAGAGGGGCATCTTTTTAAACTGCCCGACGGGACGTACACTATCCGGCAGGACAACGATAGTATCCGTTTCGATCCGGTGTACCCAAAGCAGGGGGTCCTCAACGCACTCCATCTCTCCATACCGGTAATGGCGGCAGTGTCCGCACTGCTTACAATACAAGATTTTAGTGTTGATGCCGGCTCCTTGACCTTTTTCTCTCCGGTCACGATATCGTCATACGTGGTAACAGCTTCGCTGATCGGATTCGATCTCGCATTAGGTGCTGAAAAGAAGAAATTTTTGAACACATTTCCTATTACACCGGTAAAACTCGAACAGACAGCATATAGTGCACGGCAACAGTATGAACAGGCCGAGACGATGTTGGCTCAGGATGAGTTGACCGAGGCGCTACAGGTTTATATGAAAATTATTGAAAACCACAAGGGGTCCATCTATTACCCCCGGTCTCTGTATAAAGTAGCACGCATTCACAATATTCTCGGAAACAATACCCTTGCTAAATCCGAATTGAACCTATTGAAAAACAAGTTTCCCTTACCGGAGCTCTACGACAAGACCTGTAAAAACTTAGCAGATATTTATTTCAGTGAGAAGGAATATGCAAAAAGCGTCGAAGAGCTCGATAACATGGCCTTTATCGATCCGTTTTATGACCGGGAGACGGTCCTGTTCTACAGGAGCGAGATTCTCGAGCAGTGGTACGTCGAAAATCCGGACAAGGGGAATGATCTCATTGCCACGTACCGGAAGCTGCTCGAAGAGTATCCGTGGTCACCGAACAAAAACCTCTACAGGGCTCGTCTGGCCTTCTATTTAATGCTCGAAGGGGAGGTGGAAGAAGCCCGGCTGCAG
>CAZQKT010000113.1:0-11299 GCA_964594055.1 uncultured Spirochaetales bacterium | reverse complement strand
TTCTTCAGTTTTTGAAGTACCTTATCGAGATTTTCGTTCTCTTCCGTGTTATCAGACTGCTGAGTTATTCCTTTCTCACTGGTTTTTCGGTCCGGTTTCACCGATTTATTTTTGGTATCTTTCTTCTGTGTGGAAGCTACAACTGTCTTTAGTGCAATAATTTCAAACTCGGGATAGTGTTTTGCTATCATCGTAAGAATTTTATCTCTATTGAGCTGGATTAGCTGCTTTATACCCGGATGAAACACCTCTATAATCAGTGTTTTGTTTACAATATCCTTTATTTTACTCTGTGCCGCAATTTTTTCACCAACAAGTGCCGGCCACTGTCTATAAAATGAGGGGTACCTGCCGAACTTAATACCTAATTTATAGAGTAAGCTATCTAAAACATCACGCGCTTGTTTCATGTTTTTCCGTTATCTTTCCCTTAGCCACAAGATAATCTGCAGTCTCTTCTTTTTTAAATACAAGATATTGCTCATCAGGAAGAAATGTGAAAAATGCCTGTTCGTAGTCCGGAAGAAGTGTTACAAACTTTTTTCTCTTTTCAGTATCGAGTTCGAGCAGGACATCGTCGAGCAGCAGCAGAGGCTCTCTTCCTGTTTTCTCTCTGTAATATATGCTCTGAGCAACCCGTAAGGCAAGCGACATTAATCGTAATTGCCCGGTGGATGCTGTTTTTGCAAAGTCCATTCCGTCCCGAATAAACCGTATTTTGTCCCGATGCGGCCCGCTTGTTGTGGTACCATACTCTCTGTCACGTCCAATTGTTTTCTGTAGTACTTTTACAGCATCTTCCGGTTTTTCAGCGGCCTTCCATGAAGGGAAATACCGAATCTCAACTGGTGTATCCAAATCAGTAATGTCCGAGAACAACGCAGTAAACGTTTCATTAAACTCCTGTATCGAAATCTCCCGCTTTTTTTGTATTTCCATGCCGATACCGGACAGCTGGGTATCATACACGTCGATAAAAGAACTGTTCTGCTCCCTTAGCTGATTGTTTCTCATGGTTATGATCTTTCGGTAATTTCGGTGCATATCAATAAAATAAGAATCAAACATACTCATAATTTGATTGAAAAACCACCGCTGCCTCTCAGGAGGACCCTTTATAAACTGGATATCATCGTGAGAAAATATAATACAGGGAACATTCTCTATGAGTTCTTTTCTATCTTGGATCCGTTTTCCGTTTACGAGAATATCTTTACCCCGCTCAATTTTTACTACGATTGTCATCTCACTTCCGGAAGGAAACGAATAGACGCCCCGAATCCAAGCAGCATCACATCCATGATTGATAAGAAGCTTGTCCCGTTTTGTTCGAAAAGAGCTCCCGTAGCAGAGAAGATATACCGCTTCAACAAAATTTGTTTTCCCTTGTCCGTTATCTCCGACTAAAAAAACTTCTCTCCGGTCAGTATGCACACACTGATTTTCAAGATTTCTAAAATTATGAGTTGTTATAGAGAGAAATCCCATCAATCAAGCTGCATCGGCATGATGATATGAAAATAATCCTTTTTAGGAACGCCATGAATGGTTATAGCTTTGTTTACTTCGGTAAACTCAATAGAAATTTCATCATCTTCCATAACTTTGAGCGGATTTTCGAGATATATGTAGTTGAAAGCAATATTCGCATCTTCCCCTTCATACCGACACGGTATCTCTTCTTTCGCTATTCCTATCTCACTCTCTTCAGAACTCAACGTAATAACATTGTCTACTAACGAGAGATATATTCTGCGTGATTTTTGTTCAACTAACAGAGATACTCGACGCAATGCCTCTAAAAGCGGGGTCTTTTCTACGGTAACACTGTTTTCCTGGCTATCAGGAATTACCCGGTTATAGTTTGGAAACTGCCCTTCAATGAGGTTCGATGACAGTTTCTGATTATCGAAAGAGACAAATATAGATTTATCAGATACTGCAATTGATAATTCTCCTTCACCGGAAGCAAGTTTTTTAATGAGATTGAGAACCTTCGGCGGAATAATGACCCCCGGAAAATCAGGTATTTCGTTTAATTCTTTGCGAATAAAAGAGAGCCTTCTTCCGTCTGTTGCAACCATGATCAACGACGAATCCTGTTTTTCAAAATAGACACCATTCATAAAATAGCGTGTTTCATCGTCGGACACGGCAAAAATGGTCTGCGTAATCATTTCTATAATGTCTTTCTGGCTTATCTTGAAAAACTTATCTTCCGTAATGGATTGAAACTCGGGAAATTTGTCCGATGCTATGCTTTTAAGTTGAAAATCTATTTTTTTGTCTCGCGGTCGGATGATCAGTCTCGACTCCTGCTGTTCGAACTCTACCTCACCGTCCGGAAGAGACCGCAGAATACTCGAAAATTTATCACAAAAAACAGTAGTACTCCCTGTCGTCATCACCTGTACCGGCACAACAGTTTCAAAACTCACTTTTAAATCGGTAGCTTTTATCGTAAGTGCATCTTCGTTGAGTTCTAAAAGTACATTGGAAAGAATAGAAAGAGCATTCCTGGTAGATATTATTTCCTGTGCAATGGATATTTCGCGTAAGATTGTGTTCTTGTTACATACAAATTTCATTTTCTTCTCCTCTATTAATAAATATATAAAATAGTAGTATAAGTAATAGGGGCTGTGAATTTGTTAAAAACCGTATTAAAACGTTACAAAATAAACACATACCCATTGGACAATGTACTCTGTTTATACACAATAGATGAACACTATCAACAATGTTCATAGTTATACACTGTTTCTCCCCAATAAAGGAACAGGAAGTCAAGATTTTGTACCGTACTCCTTTATTGTTCGAATTAAATGCTGAATGGTAGGCTCCAACGTGGGATCGGTTTTTATTCTGTTTTCAATTCGTTGGCAGCCATGCATGACTGTTGTGTGGTCTCTTCCACCAAACTCCAATCCGAGTTCCGTTGTAGAAAACTCGGTTATTTCCCGAGAAACGTACATTGCAAGTTGTCTTGGAAATACAATAGCTTTTGTTCTTTTACGGCCTCGCAGGTCGTTATGGCTGAGGCCAAAATAATCGGCAACGGCACGTTGAATCATCTCGATAGTGATGTTGCTGTGTTTCGGATTGGAGAAGATATCTTTTAACTGTTGTTGAGCAATTTCAGGTGTAATGGTTTTGTTTACCAAGTCTGCATAGGCGATCAGTTTGGTGAGCGCTTTTTCGAGATCACGAACGTTGCTGGTAACATTGTTGCAGATCAAAGTAATAACATCGTCACTTATGGAAACATTTTTATTCTGCAGTTTCTGCTTGAGAATTGCAAACCGGGTTTCAAAGTTTGGAGGCTGCAGGTCTACATTCAGTCCCCGTTCAAACCGGTTTCTCAGCCGGTCGGTCAACTGTTTTAATTCCGAGACAGGCCGGTCGCATGTAAAAACAAGTTGCTTATTTGCTTCGTAGAGGGCGTTGAATGTATGGAACAACTCTTCCTGGGTTTCTTTCTTATTTTGAAGAAAATGAATATCGTCGATGAGGAGGGTATCCACCGAACGGTATTTGTTTTTAAACTTGTTCATCTGCTGGCTTTGTATCGACTGAATGAATTCGTTGGTAAACGTTTCAGCGGTAATGTAGACAATATTGATGTTCTCGAATTCATTATTTGAGGCATTTCCAATAGACTGGATAAGATGGGTTTTTCCCAGGCCTACTCCGCCGTAAATTAGACAAGGATTGTATGCTTTACCCGGATTTTTTGCTATGGCAATAGCTGCATTTGCTGCAAAAGAGTTGTTCTCCCCGATAACAAAAGAAGTAAACGTATATTCAGGATTGAGTTGAGGATGTTTTTTTTTCTTTGCCGGTTTTGTCTCCGCTTTAGTTGCTTTCGCCGGTTGTTTTGTACGAGTGGTCTGTTTCGGTTTTTGCACCTCGAAAGATACAGTTATTTTTGTTCCGGTTAGATCAAACAGTTTTGCTTCGATAAGAGAGAGATATCTCTGTTTCACCTGGTCTTTGTAAAAAGAGGATGGAACCCGAAGAATAAGTTCAAACTCCTGAGAGTTTCCGTACTCTATACTGTTGAACCACATAAAGTACTCCTGGTCGGAAATTTCCTCTCGAATTTGCTTTAAGACTTCATTCCAGAATATGTTGTAGTTCCATATCTCATCATTCATAAAAACCTCAAATTATCATCAATTTATTAACATGTTATCCACAAAAAAGAATTATTCTGTAAAACATCTTTTGCTGTTTATAAAAAACAAAAAATCTCCAAAATAATGACATGCATTGTTTAATTGTTTATATTATAATAATTTACAAAAAAAACGATGAAGGAAGTGGAGTTTTTTGTTTTCTTTTTACATTGTGTAGTATTATTTTAGTACTAAGATATACCATCAGTGTAGTTATCCACAAGTTGTTAACATTCATAATAATCCATTATGTGTAGTGTAAATCATACCATGATGCAATGCAATACAATTATTGATGATCTTTACTTTTATTTTTTTTCACGATATACTGGAAAGTCCAGTCAGCATTAGTAGGAAGGACAATGCAAAACGAATACTCTGCTCAGCATATTCAAGTTTTAAAGGGGCTTGATGCAGTTAAAAAACGCCCCGGGATGTATATCGGCTCAACCGGGCCGGATGGTCTTCATCACCTCGTCTACGAAGTCGTCGATAACAGTATCGATGAAGCTTTGGCCGGATTCTGTAGCGAAATATCAATCGTCATCGAAAAGGGCAATGTTGTTTCTATAACCGACAACGGAAGAGGAATTCCTGTTGATATTCATCCGGTTGAAAAAGTCAGCGCATTAGAAATTGTTATGACGAAGCTCCACGCAGGCGGTAAATTCGATAAGAACAGTTATAAAGTCTCCGGTGGACTGCACGGTGTCGGTGTATCCGTGGTAAATGCCCTCTCCGAATGGTGCGAGGTTAACGTTCACCGGGAAGGAGATATATATTATCAAAAATACCGAAGAGGCATCCCGGAAATCGAAGTACGGAAACTCGGTAAAACCGACAAAATGGGTACGGTTATAAGCTTTCTTCCGGATCCAAAAATTTTTGAGACCATTACATTCAGCTTTGATACCCTCTCTAAAAGACTCCGGGAACTTGCGTTTTTAAACCGGGGTGTGACAATCAATATCTGCGACAAGCGGCTGAGTAAAGAAAAGTCCCATACGTTTAATTTCGAAGGCGGAGTAAAAGAGTTTATCGAATATCTCAACAAGAACAAATCCCCGATTCATAAAGAACCGATCCATTTTGATGCAACGAGAGAATCAGTCGAAGTTGAAGTGGCCCTCGAATACAACGAAGGATACAATGAAAATATTTTTTCATATGTTAATAACATCAACACTCGTGAAGGCGGGACCCATCTTGTCGGATTTAAATCGGCATTGACCAGAACGTTCAATGATTTTTTAAGGCGGTCTAAGCTGTCGAAAAAAATCGAGGAAACTCTCTCCGGTGAAGATGTTCGAGAAGGACTGACTTCAGTAATTTCTATCAAAATGCCAAATCCGCAGTTCGAAGGACAAACAAAGGGAAAACTCGGCAACTCGGAAGTAAAAGGCATTGTAGAATCTTTAGTGAATGAAAATCTCACCACATATTTTGAGGAGTATCCCAATGTGGTCGAAAAAATTCTTACGAAAACCATCACAGCGGCAAAAGCGAGAGCTGCTGCAAGAAAAGCACGGGAACTGACAAGACGAAAGAGTTTTTTAGAGAGCACCGGACTGCCCGGTAAACTTGCCGACTGTACGGAAAAAGACCCGGCAAAATGCGAAGTGTATATTGTCGAGGGTGATTCTGCAGGAGGCAGTGCTAAGCAGGGAAGAGACAGGCAATTTCAAGCAATTCTTCCGCTCTGGGGGAAGATGCTCAATGTAGAGAAAACGAGGATGGACCGGGTGCTGTCCAACGAAAAACTCCAGCCGATTATTTCTGCCTTAGGTGCAAGTGCAGGGAACAATTTCGATCTCACGAGGTTGCGGTATCATAAGGTCATTATCATGGCAGATGCCGATGTTGACGGTTCTCATATTCGCACGCTGCTGTTGACCTTTTTTTTCCGGTATATGTCTGAGTTGATAGAAAGGGGACACGTATTCATTGCAATGCCTCCGTTGTATAAATTAACGATAGGAAAAAACATAGAATATTTCTATAATGAAGAAGCGAAGAACAACTATTTCAAAAACAGCAATCTTGAGGAAGGAAAGTCGAGCTTACAGCGGTATAAAGGGCTCGGTGAGATGAATCCGGCTCAGCTATGGGAGACAACCATGGACCCTGAGACGAGAAAAATTATGCAGATACGAATGGAAGATGCCGTTGAAGCGGAGAACATGTTTACCACACTGATGGGTGAGCATGTTGCCCCGCGGAGGAAGTTCATCGAAGAAAATGCCCTGGAAGTGACAAATCTGGATGTGTGATGTCGAGAGTAGACTCACGTATGGTGTAGGAGACAATTGTGGCAAACGGCAAAGGTGAAGTAATTCCTGTAGCGATAGAGGATGAAATAAAAGTCTCATATCTCAACTATGCGATGTCGGTTATTGTAAGTCGTGCGCTCCCCGATGTGCGTGATGGGTTGAAACCGGTCCACCGGAGAATCCTCTTCACAATGAGTGAAATGGGACTCCGTTCGGACCGCGGATTTAAGAAGTGCGGAAGGATTGTCGGGGATGTGCTTGGTAAGTATCATCCTCATGGTGATCAGTCGATCTATGATGCCCTGGTCCGACTCGCCCAGACGTTTTCGATGCGGTATCCCCTTGTAAACGGGCAGGGAAACTTCGGAAGTATAGACGGCGATCCCCCTGCTGCTATGCGGTACACCGAAGCAAAGATGGAGTCCCTCTCCGAAGAGCTGCTTCAGGATATCAAAAAAGAGACGGTAGATTTCGGGCCGAATTACGATGATACAATGAAAGAACCGTTGGTCCTCCCTTCGATGGTACCGATTCTGATGATCAACGGGACGAGCGGTATAGCAGTCGGAATGGCTACAAACATTCCCCCGCATAACCTCCGAGAGGTTTCGGATGCAGTTATTGCCTTGATCGAAGATCCTCAGATCTCCATTCCCGGATTGATGAAATATGTAAAGGGTCCGGATTTCCCCCTCGGCGGAACCATTTACGGGACACGCGGGATAAAGACCGCATATCAAACCGGTAGAGGAAAAATAACGGTGCGAGCGCATTGCGTTCTTGAAACAGGAAAGACCGGCAAAGATGTCATTATCGTAACTGAACTTCCGTATATGGTGAACAAGGCAAATCTGATTGTCAGAATTGCCGATCTGGTCAAAAACAGGAAAATAGACGGGATATCCGATCTCCGGGATGAATCGGATAAATCCGGCATCCGGATTGTCATTGAGTTGAAACGGGGAGCGACCCCGAAAGTGATTCTCAACCGGCTTTTTTCACATACCCCGCTCCAGCAGAACTTCGGGGTCAATGCGCTCGCTCTGGTAAAGGGCAGACCGAAACTGCTGAATCTCAAAGAGCTCCTCGATTATTTCGTCGAACACAGAAAAGAAGTCATCATACGGCGTACGAAGTTTGATTTGCGGAAAGCGGAAGAGCGGGCCCATATTCTCGAAGGATTAAAAATCGCTCTCGATAATATTGATGAGGTTATCCGGATCATAAAGAGTTCCAACACTGTTGATAACGCCCGCACCGGTCTCATGGGGACGTTTAAGCTCTCTGAGCGGCAGGCCCAGGCTATTCTCGATATGCGGCTTCAAAAGCTCACCAGTCTCGAAACGCAGAAAATCATAGATGAGTTGAAAGAGGTGTTAGAGCACATTTTATACTTAAAAGAACTTCTCGGTAGTGAAGAGAAAATACTCGAAGTGATCAAAAAAGAGACCCGCACAATTGCAGATAAGTATGGCGATGAACGAAGAACGAGGATCGTCCATGATGAAATCGAAGAAATTGATGTAGAAGACATGATTCAGAAAGAAGACATGGTGGTTCTTATCTCGAACCGGGGATTTATCAAACGGCTCCCTCTTACTGCATATCGAAGCCAGGGAAGGGGAGGAAAGGGATCTTCTTCTACCGTGCTGAAAAATGAGGATTTTATCGAACATATTTTTATCGCTTCGACCCATGACTATATCATGTTTACTACCAGTGAAGGAAAAGCGTACTGGTTAAAAGTCCACGAAATACCGGAAGCTTCAAAATCTTCACGGGGACAGCCGATAAAAACCTTACTGGCCATATCACCGGATGAAGATATTACTACCAGTCTTGCCTTAGAAAAGTTCTCCGATGATTCGACTATCTTCATGGCAACGAGCAGAGGGGTTGTAAAAGAAGTTGTTACCAGTGCTTTTTCCAATGCACGGACGCACGGTATTATTGCAATAAAACTGGATCCTGGAGATAAATTGATAAGCTCCCAGCTTACCACAGGGGATGATGATCTTATTCTCGTCACCAGGCACGGGTTTTCGTTGCGTTTCCATGAAAAAGATATCCGCACGATGGGAAGGAACTCACGGGGAGTACAGGGAATACGGTTGACCGAGCAGGACGAGCTTTCAACCGCACTTTGCATAAATCCGGAAGAGCAGATGCTTGTTGTTACGGAATACGGTTATGGAAAACGGGTGGATTATAATGCTTTTACACCGCACGGGAGAGCTACGAAGGGGCAGCGAGTATATAAAGCCAATTCTAGAACGGGAGAAGTAGTTCAAGCCCTTTCAGTGAGTACGGGTGATGATATTGTCTGCATCACCTCGAGGGGAAATGCGATTAAATTAAAAGCCGAAGAGATTTCGGTTATGGGGAAAACAGCACAGGGTGTTCGGATTGTAAATATCGAGAAACCCGATTACTTAGTCGGCGTTGCGCGTGTGGCGAAAGAAGAATGACTTACCTGAAAAAATACCTTTTTTCAGGTAAGTTAAGGAGTTTTGGCTAATTGGCAGTATATAATGTAATACACTGTAAATACCTAGCCAAAACTCCACTTCTATGTAAGGTTTTTGGTCTCGAAAATGAATAATATTTTATATTAAAAAAATTACCAAAAACTTCACCTTATATTAAGGTAGCTCTTTCAAAAGTATTCTTAATTTTGAAAGAGCCTCTCAAGAATAAATTAACTAGCGGTTCTGTAGATAACCGGATGTTTCACGTGAAACACTTTTTATACCAGCTATGTTTGCTGTAAATTCGGGTTGTGGACCGTTTTTTCACTAACTGCTTTGAGCAGTTTTTTCTTTTCCGGTTCGGGGAGAAAGGTCGCTTCGATTCCTTTTTTTATGATATCTATTATTTCATCTTCATTGAACAGTCCGCAGGTATACAGCTTCATATATTCTTCGATTAGATCTACCTGGAACAGAGAGGGGTCGTCCGTATTTACCGTTACCTCAATACCGTGGTCATAGAACGGCTTGATCGGATGTTCTTCGATTTTCTTTACGTATCGTTGTGTGAAGATATTGCTCGTCGGACAGATTTCGAGAGGGATTTTATGGTCGCGTAAATAGTCCATCAGTTTTTTGTCCTGAATAGCACTAATCCCATGACCGATTCTCGATACATGCAGAAAATTAATCGCTTCCCAGATTGATTCGGGTCCGATATCTTCTCCTGCATGGGCCACTACGTGAAGGTTGTTTTTTCGAGCTTTTTCGAATATTTTCTGAAACTCGCGAGCGGGTCCGCGACGTTCCGCACCGCCGAGTCCAATACCGATAACACTATCAGGCCTATTGTTGAGCGTAAGTTCTAAGTTCTTTTCCGCATTTTCAACCCCAATTGTTCGGGAGACATCAATGAGAAAACGAATACTGATTTTTTCTTCTTTAAATAACGTCTTTGCACCCTTATCGAGTATTTTCATCATCCCTTCAAAGGCGAGACCGTTAAGGAGGAATTTAGAAGGGGCAAAAAAGATTTCCGTATAGACGATGTTGTTTCGTTTTAAGTAGTTTTTTGCATCGACAAACAGATACTCGAGATCGTTTACTTCCTGAAAACAGTTTTGAATAACGTCAATAAAAAGTTTGATGAACTCGTCGAGACTGGTAACGTTATACTTTTCGATAAGGTCTTTTTTTGTTGATACGCCGGGGACATGTACCTTGTTCTTTTGGATTAGTTTCCAAATAGTATCGGGGGTTGCTAACCCTTCGAGATGAAGGTGTATTTCCGTTTTTGGAATTGATGTTACTATGTTTTCAAAACGACTACGATTTTCCGACATGTAGCTCCGTTAGTTCTTTTTTAATATACCGCCAATCACTATTCGCATGTTCCTTGCAAAATAACCGATTTTTGCACAAAGCACAAGTATCAAAGAAAAACACCTCCTATTATTTAACGGCGGTTATACGTATAATAATAAACCAAAAATCAATAAATTTTAATTTTATAGGTATCGAGTGTAGCTTTCGGTTGTAAAATCGTAGTTAAGCAGAAACGACGGAAGTAACTTCAGGAACAGCTTTTTTAAGATATCGCTCTACGCCGTCTTTAAGAGTCATTTGTGCCATGGGACAGCCGTTACATGCTCCGGTCAGTCTCACTTTCACTTCTCCGCTTTCTGCTACATTTACCAATTCAATGTCTCCTCCATCAGCTTGAAGTGAGGGACGGACATCCTGTATGGCCTTTTGAACTTTTTCCTGTAACATATATGCTCCTTAAAACTATAGCAATTCTTTATAATACAATAAGTTATAAAAACCACTATCACGAGGCCGGCCCCGCTGTGGAAGCTCGGCCCGTGCTTTTCTCCTGTTTTCTTCGAAAAATATACTGATTTGGTAACATTTGGTCAAGGTTTACCGGGTGCAATTTCAATACTCGGCACTTCTCAAATTAGTAAAGACAGATACAACGCTTTCCTGTATAATGATTTCATCATGGAACAAAAGATTATTGTATTTGCCAATCAGAAAGGCGGTGTGGGAAAAACAACAACAACAGTAAATCTGGGAGCATACCTTGCAGATGCAGGAAAACGGGTCTTGTTAATTGATTTTGATCCGCAAGGTAATCTTTCGAGCAGTTTGGGAGTAAAGGCGGACGATTCGAAGAGCATTTATGAAGTTATTTCGGAAACAGTCGATTTCGATCAATCAATCCGGTCGACTACTGTTGAGAACATGATGATTATCCCTTCAACTATAAACCTCACCGGAGCAAATGTTGAACTTATACATGTACGTGACCGTGAGTATGTGTTGAAAAAAGCAATCGAAAAAAGCAAGAAAACGTGGGACTATATTCTCATCGATTGCC
>CAZQKT010000112.1:0-11304 GCA_964594055.1 uncultured Spirochaetales bacterium | reverse complement strand
GGGAAAAGAAACGAGGACGGCAACTGCCGTAACGGGCAGGAGTCCTGCAATAATTTCTACTCCGGTAACGGCATAGATGAAAAAGAGGATTACGATAAACAGTACAAAGGATGCCCGAAGTGAGAGAAGATTTGCTACCGTTTTGACCCCGGTTTCACTGTCGTGTTTGGTATCTTTCATATTATTGGCAAAGAGAACAAGGAGCACCCACAACCCCTGGGGTATCGAGATAAGGAGCACTGCACCTGCGCGGTCAAAACTGCCTGTTTGAATAAAGAAGGAGGCTAAAACCATGACCGGACCCCACATCAAAAACACGGCGGCTTCACCTAATGCAAGGTGCTTGAACTTTACCGGGCCTCCCGTATAGAAAAAACTGGTAAGTCCGCCGATTACAGCGAAAAGTACGATCGGCCAGCCCCTGAACACAGCGAGAACCACACCGATTACTGCTGCAATACCGTACAAAAGGATGCTGAATCCGAGTACTTCCTGCGGTTTCAATTTTCCGGTAATAATAAAATGCTCCCTGTATTGGGCAGTAGCGGTTTCGGGAGTGTCCACCTTATGTTTTACATCGAAATAATCATTTATCGCATTTGTAGCACCGTGGACCAGAATCATACCGGCCAGAGTGAGGAGGGCGTAGAGCCAGTTCCACGAGGGCCAGCTAAGCAGTCCAAGCGATACTGCAAGGACCGGACCGAGTAAGACAGAAATAGCGGTCATGGAAAACGACCATGGTCTCGTTGTCAGAAAGAGCATCCGGGCTTTATTCACCGAAAATCTCACCGCTAATGGCCCCCTTTTTTAGGTGAGTATAGCCCGGTTTCTTCGTTTCTGTCAAAAACCCGGTTTATGCGGCCCGTGACAAGTAAAACAGTGAGATCATACTTTTATAATCTTCCCCAAATCGGACCTTTTTTATACCATGATTGTATACAGGTATTTACTGATGGCATGTGATATTAACATCGACACTCTCCTCATCCTCTACAATCTAAAAGACGAAGAACGGAGAGGATGGGTCCTGCGGGGCATTAATCAGCCTGAATCGGTTGCCGATCACAGCTGGGGGACCGCCCTGCTCTGTCTTCTTTTCGCCGGAGCAGAGGAGGAAGCTGGTACTCACGACCTCGCTGGTACTCACAGCTTCTCCCATACCGCCGGAGATACAAAAAACGCCAAAAACGGGCTTGTACTCGATATGGAAAAAGTGCTCTCCATTGCAGCCGTCCACGATTTAGCCGAGGCGGTTACAGGAGATGTTCCAACCAGAGTGCACCTGGAAGAACAAACTGTTACCAAACAGGAAAAGCAGCACCGGGAACGGACCGCGATGGAGCGGATTAGCGCAGGACTCGACCAAAAAGGCCCTGCAAACACTGCAAGCAGATGCATCTACACCCTCTGGCAGGAATATGAAGAAAGCAGCAGTTGGGAAGCACGGTTCGTACGGGACATGAACCTTGTGGACATGTGCCTCCAGGCCTTCAAATACCAGCAGGAAAACCGGTACACCCCGGACCCGCATAATCCTCACTTCAAACACTTTAAAAAGCTCGATGAGTTCTTCGAGACAGCCCGTCCGCGTTTTACCACCAAAACCGGCAAGCGGCTGTTCCAACAAATCGATCAAAAGTACCGGGAGTTGCTCCGGCGGCACCCATAGACGATCTGCAGAAGTTTATCTACAGGCAGTGCCCGCGGCGGAAGTTGGGGCCGTATACATCTCATTTCTCGAGCTATCTTGACACAAACAGTAGATAAACGGTAGTCTATATTTGTTAATATCTATATATGACTTTTTCAAAAACGAGGTTTTGTGGCTATGAATCGATTTCGAGACGTCCTGTTAGGCGGTAATGAGTTTGTCATTACCTGCGAGCTCATTCCGGGCCGCGGGTTTACAGGGAAGAGTATAGACCAGGTGCTCCATTTTGCAGAAGAGGTGCGGGACCTTCCGGGTGTTCACGCCTTGAGCTTGACCGACAATGCGGGGGGCAACCCCGCGCTGAGTGCAGATGTGTTGGGCACGGAGATCCTCTCCATGGGAGTAGATCTCATCGTCCACTTTACAACCAAAGATACCAACCGCAACGCTATCGAATCGAGGGCGTATGCGCTGCAGCGGTTCGGGATCACCAATCTTCTCGTTATAACAGGGGATTTTCCGATATCAGGCTATTACGGCATTCCAAAACCGAACTTCGATATGGATTCGGTATCCGCCCTCTACTACTTAAACGATATGAACCGTGGGCTCGATATCCAGATGGGCCGCAAAGAGATTACTCTCGAGAAGACCGATTTCTTCTTAGGAGCGTGCGCCTCGCCGTTTAAATGGACGGAAGGGTCGAACAAAATGCAGTATCACAAACTCGAGAAAAAACTCCGGTCCGGCGCCCATTATTTTATCACCCAATTGGGATATGATTATCGAAAATATGTGGAGATGGTCCGGTACGTACGCGGACACCTTGGAGTCCATGTGCCTATTATCGGCAGTATCTACCTCCTTACCCGGGGCGCCGCGAAACTGATGAACAAGGGGGAGATCCCCGGGGCATGGGTGAGTGAAGATTATATCGCGCAGCTCAACGAAGAGGCGAAAGCGGAAGACAAAGGAAAATCCAAACGGCTGGAGCGGGCAGGGAAACAGCTGGCTATGCTTAAAGGCATAGGCTACAGCGGAGCGCACATCGAAGGACTCAACCTAAAAACCGCTGATGTACGGGAAATCATGGAACGGGCCGTGGACATCGGTGAGAATTGGCGGGACCACATCAGAGAGTTCGACAGTGCACCCGAAAAACCGTTCTATCTATTTAAAGACGGAGACCGGTTCACCGTTTTCGGAGATAACGGCAACGGTCCGAAAAGCAGTGCGGCCGCGGTGGAGACCGAAAAACCTGAGTTCCGGTTCACACCCCGAAAGAGCATTTTCTCACCTACATTCTGGGCGACCCGACTGCTGCACAAGATGTTCTTCATACCGGATACGGCCGGATTCAAGATGATGCGGGGAATTTCCAGATTCATAGAACACCGGAAGTTCTTCTATCATCTTTTCGGTGGGTTCGAACGGTTTACGAAAAAGCTGCTCTTCGACTGCAGGCAGTGTGACGACTGCGCCTTATTCGAAATGTTTTACCTCTGTCCCGAATCGCAATGCCCGAAAGGGATGAGACAGGGCCCCTGCGGAGGGAGCAGAGTAAACGGCCACTGCGAGGTGTTCCCGGAGAACGAATGTATCTGGGAGAGGATCTACTGGCGGGCCAAAAACCGCAGACAGTGCCACACCCTGCGCTACATCATCACCCCCCGGAACTGGGGCCTCTACGAGACAAACTCCTGGGTAAACTATTTCTTAGGGTATGACCACTCGAGCATTACCTTGGATGTGCCCCAGGAGATAGACCGAAGCATCTGCGAGAGTGTGGAGACCGAACGGAAACTGCTCTCTCCGAAAGAAAACCGCTGATTTACTTGCCCTTTATATAATCGACTAAAGGCCCGGAGATCAACGGAACGATTTCAGGCAGCATGTGGGGGAGCAGGTTCTCCATTGCCCGCGGCATGAGATCGGGCATCTGTTCTTTCATAAAATCCGGCATGGGCACACGCGCCTCGACTGCTTTGAGCATCGAAGGCATTACCTTCGGCATCATCCCCGGCATGAGCAGAGGAAAGAGGGCGGGAAACATCGGCTTCATCATCCCGAGCACAGCCCCTCCTACCGGGCCGAGTCGCCCGAAAAAACGCATCATCCCTCCCATCCCCAAAGGCATCGCTTTTATGAGCTCCGGAAACAGCTCTTCCATGAGGGCCGCCATGTTCTCAGGCTTCATCAACTCTATCATCGCCTCGAAGGTGGCCCAGGAGGTGAGGACATGGGGAAGGTCCTCCTTGACCTCATATCCCCGGGCTTTGGCCAGGTAGCTGGCAAGATCGGTCACCTTCATCCCGGCGTCTTTTTTATCTCCGGAGACCCGCAGCTGGAACTCACAGCAGGGACAGAGGGCAAGCACTTCTTCCGCCCCGGTGACCTTCGCCTCATCCAGTCTGGTTTTCCCGATTCCGTAGGCCACTTCCGGTTCGGAGATAAGACTCAACACCGAACCGCAGCAGTGGGCGTGCTCCCGGTTATGCTCCATTTCGACCAATTCGGTCCCCGGGACAGCTCTGATAAGCTCACGGGGCTGCTCATAGACCCCGCCGGCCCGTCCGATATGGCAGGAGTCGTGCCAGGTGACTTTTTTCGATGTGTCGTGGAAAGTAAGCGTTCCGTCGGCCACTTTCGGGGCAAGTACTTCGGAGTAGTGTTTTACTTCTATGGTATACGGAATTCCGAGTTTCTCGGCCCACTCCTTGTAGAAGGTGTGCCAGGAGAGCCAGCAGGCGGGGCAACTGGTAACCACCTCCTTTACCCCCCGCTTTTGCGCTTCTCCTAGATTGTGAGAAACGATTTTCCCGAATTGTTCCCACTTTCCTGCAACCAGCATGGGCAGACCACAGCAGTTTTCCTCACTGCCTAAGGTCGTAAACTCAATTCCGGCGTCATCCAGGAGCCGGACCGCCGATTGGGCGATGTCATTCTCCACGAATGAGGCGGTGCATCCGGCGAAGTAGAGTGTATCTGCTTTCTCTTTGATATGCGGTCTGATCTCTTCGGGGACCCAGTCCTGCCGATTTTCTTTATAATACGCCCAGATATTGAGATTGTCGTCCAACGACGCCGACATTATCTCGAACGGGGGGATCGTCATCTTGTTCCGCTCTTCGATAAACAGCTGCCTCAATTTGAGCCAGGACGGTTCTATCGGAAGCCCCTCGGAACAGAGCACGTTACACATCTCGCAGGTCGTACACACCATAAAAGTGTTCACACCATCCTGGTCCAGTTTGTCCCGGCCTTCCACCATCTCTCGGATATAAAACCATTTTCCCCGGGGAGATTGGCTCTCCCACATTCTCCCGTAGTACTGATCACACTGGTCCACACAGTAGCCGCAGCTCGAGCAGGCGTAGGCGTACCACACCACATCTTCGGGAAGCCGCTTTACAAAACGGTTTTTAATTTTCTCTTCAAGTTTGACTTTGAACATGTTTCCAAACGGTTTGAGAAGCGGCTCAAAACCGGAGGCCACTTTCATCATCCCCGACAATTTACTCCCCACGACTTTCCCCGGGTTGAGAACAGCCCCTGCATCATGCTCTTCTTTAAACGCTTTTATTTTAGAAAGACGCTCTTCTCCCAATACGGTCGGTGCTTCGTGGGCAAAATAGAGACCGGTGGAATACGGCCGTCCGCCGAGCCGTTTCGCTATTTTGGCAACGGTCAAGGCCAACGGAAACGTGAAATTGTAGGAAAACTTCCGTTCATCATGGGGGATAAATCCGAGCAGCACGACCTGCTCTTTCGAAATTCCCATCCCTTCGATTACAATCGGCTGTTTTACCTTTTTCTCGATCTGCTCGAGAGTTTCGGCAAGGGAGCCGAGGGGGATGACTACTTCTGCCGGAACGAGGGAAGGGCCGAGCCTCTTTACTTTCATAATATTGAACCGCTGTTCCCATTCATGCCGGGCGAGCTCTTCGGGAAGGACCGCTGCCCCGATCTCGTTGGAGAGATTGGTCAACCGTTCATCTATCTGAAGGCCGTCTTTTTCCCTAAAGGCAAGGAGAACGAGATACTGTTCGGGAAACTCGACCCGCTCTTCTACAGGATGACCGTGATGGGTCCGAAGCGGGGAACGGTTAACAAGCCGTACCATATCAGGATTGACAAAGGAAAGAGACCAGAGGGGAAGCTCCTTAACGGCTGTAACAAACCGTTCGAGCTGCTCCGGGTTCTGCATACCGATAAGACGGACCAAAATCGGCTCGTCGGGCATTGTCTCTAAAGTTACTTCGGTAATAATCCCGGTCGTTCCCTCCGCTTCCGCTAAGAGGGGCAGCTCCTCTTTAGAGAAGGTCTTTACAGAACCGTCACCGAGTACAGCCTTTGCAGAAAGCACATTATCCGTAAACTCTCCGTACTCCCAGGACCCATAACCGGACCCTCCCTGGGCAAGCCATCCGCCGACGGTAGAGGAGGGATAGGAGGAGGGATACAACCGTAAGGTCAGACCCTCTTTTTTGAGCTCAGTATCCAATTTCTTCCACGAAATACCGGGCTGTACGGTAACGGTCTCGGAATCAATTGAAAGAATGTCCGTCATCCGGACAAAATCCAGCACGATTCCTCCCTGCACGGGAAGCACGCCACCATAACCCGATGTCGACTTTCCGCGGGGTACCAACGGGACCTTGTTCTCTGCCGCCCATCGTACGATTTCCGCAATCTCGTCTTCAGAAATCGGCTGGACCACACCGGCAGGCAGGGTATTTCCTACCACCGGACGGATGAGCCCGGGAAGGGCCCCGACATCACGGCTGTACATACTCCGTTCCCGCTTCGCAACAGTGACCCGACCTGGAAAACGCTCTTCAAACCACGCTGTTTGTTCCTTTTTCAACTCTCGCATTGCTCAACCCCCTAAAAATATGGGAACTATTATATAAAAGTTTATAAATATTGAAAAGTGTTTATTCAGTAAAAATTCATATGTGTTTTACGCATTGCGTTTCTCGGACAGATTCGCTATTCTCTTCATATCGTAAAAAAGGGTACGATGCCGCCCGCACCGAAGACGGTCTCGTAGATTGGAAAATAGCCGGGTTTCCTGTGGAATCGTCGTGATAAAAGGTATTTTTACTCCTTACTCATTCGGGAGGCAAGATCCGCTATCGTAAAAGAACGAAGATAGTCCGATATCACTTTTCCGAGCCCTTCCCACACATCTCTGGTAATACATAAATCAACCCGCGAGCATGCATCGGGATTCTCAACGCAATCGATAATTTCAGTGGTCCCTTCCATAACGGTGACAATTTCTTCTACAGTTATCTCTTTAGGTTTTTTAGCAAGGGCATACCCCCCCTTTGCACCGCGAAACGAACGGACGAGTCCGGCACTCTTAAGCGGTATAATCAGCTGACTGAGATACTTATCCGATATTTCTTCTTCTTCTGCGATCTTTTTGAGCAGGACCGGCTGATCGCTTTTCTCCGCTGCAAGAGCAACCAATAAACGGACCGCATAGCGGCTTCTTGTAGATAATTTCATCTTTGCCTCTGACTGCTATATTACTCTTTTAGTAATGATTTATACTGTAAACCAAAGACTGCCATCTGTCAAGCTGTTTTTTTTCGGTTGATCCGCCCTCGCACCTCGTACCGGACTTGACGCAACGGCGATGTTGCACGAAAATATCCTCTTATGGATATTGAACGATGGATGAATACCGCTTTACCCTTTGTGGTAAGACGGTTAACCGAGAGTATTACCGGAAGTTACCACGTCGAAACCAGCGACCATCTCGGTTCGGCCGGGAAGAGGAGTATCTATGAGATGCACGATGCTCTGCTCTCCATTCTTTTTCCCGGCCGGTACAGCCCGGAAGAGATTGCGAATGAGGATGTCACCTTTTTTTTAAACGATATTCTCCGGCATGTTACCTTTAAGTTTCAAAAGCAGCTCTACGATGCATTCCACATCAGGTGCCGGGCCCGCTCAGAAAATTGTGAAGATTGTGACTGCAAGGAACAATCCGAACTTGCCTTGGTCCATCTGATCAATTCACTTCCTAAGATACGGGAGATACTTCTCGAGGACATCCATGCTGCATATGTTGGAGACCCGGCAGCTACTTCTCTCGATGAGATTGTACTGAGTTACCCCTGTCTCGATGCAATTGCCACCTATCGGTTAGCACATACATTATACGAGAAAAAGGTCCCGATAATTCCCAGAATCATCTCCGAACGTGCTCATTCGGATACTGGAATCGATATTCACCCCGGAGCGGAAATCGGGCCCGGTTTTTTTATCGACCACGGGACCGGGGTCGTCATTGGTGAAACCTGTACCATCGGCAAAAACGTAAAAATCTATCAGGGGGTGACATTGGGTGCACTCTCTCCATTCGACCGGGAAGGCAGACCGCGGAAAGGAGAGAAAAGACATCCTGATATCGAGGATGATGTAATTATCTATGCAAATGCCACAATACTCGGCGGGGATACGGTTATTGGAAAAGGCTCAATAATCGGCGGGAACACCTGGGTTGTCTCTTCCGTTCCTCCAGGAACCGTTATTTACAGCAACAGCGATAGAAGATAACGTAACGTGCGGAATTTATTCGTTATTCTGCATTCGTTCCGCATCCTGTATGATCTTGTTGATATGGGAGAATGCAAGATTACACTTCGGACAGAGTATTTTTTTACCCGGTTTAATATCGGAAAGGGGGATATCGACTTCTGTTTTACAGTTTGTACAAACAGCTTTAACGTGACGTTCCATATCTTATTTTATATATATTACAGAAATAATTCAACTGCCCCTCAATTTCACGCCCCTTTACGGGTAAGGATAATTCGTATGACGATGTCCCCGTAGGAGTACGTTTGACAGGCGAGTCTTGCATGCGCCGGATTCCCGAACTTTGCGAGGCGGACCTGTTCCTCTTTCGTGACCGGGCTTAAAAACTGCTCCCCTTCGATAATTTCTATACGGCAGGTGCCGCACTGGGCTTTTCCCCCGCATAAATGAGAAATCGAAATATCGGATTGAAGAAGATTATTGAGAATAGATACTGCCGGAGAAGCTTCAATAACCGCTCCGGTATTTTTGATTGTGATGGTGGCCACTCCCTGCTAACTCTCCTGCCAGCCGTTATACATGACCACCTCTTCGATCGGTTTCCGCGTTCGTTCACCCGTTTCAAGCTTCGCGTGTGCCGCATTGAGGTGGACCCCACTCCCCGGATAGCCGAGGACAACCAGGGTGATGAGGATATAATCATCCGGAATGTTCATCGCTTTTTTTATCGGTTCCGGTTTGAACCCGGCTATAGGATGAACGTACAATCCCTCGTGGACCGCCTGCATCATCAAACTCTCCACAGCTAAACCGAGATCAAACAGTGCATAGATACGCTGATCGTTGAGCTTACAGTCCAGAGACTGTTTTGTAGCAGCAAGGACAATGCAGGGGCTCTTCTTGGCCCAGTAATTGGCATCAGGGAGATACTGTTTTACCTTCTCTAGTGGTTCTTCTTCATGGACAACAACGAACCGCCACGGTTGATTGTTAAAACATGAGGGGGCGTAGGTCCCCGCTTTCATGATCCTCCCGATTACATCCGCTGGGATTTTCCGCTCATCGAGTGCCCTGAAGGCCCTCCGTTTTTCAATTTCATTAAGCAGTTCTTCCGACATCTGCTGGTTTCCTCCTCCATCCACGTTCTTTTTTTATCTGAGGCAGTATCGCTCGTGCGGCACCGCCGCCGAGAGCAAGTCCTATTTTTTTCCCGAACGTTTTTGCAATTATCTTTTTAAATAACGACATTTTTATTGCACTGTACTGATTTTACGTTTAGATGACAATATCTACTCTTCGCTTGCCGTGCTTCCATATGTAGCCCCGTTTCTTTCGCTGCTTAAACATTCCTCCGTTTTCGCGTTCTAGAAAATCGATGTACCGAGAGAAGGCCCGCTCCGTAAACTTTGAAAAGGTCATATCATCCATACGGTACACTGCATTTGCCACCCGCTCGTAGAGAGGCGCTGAAATTTCAACAGTAATTTGACGAGTACGCTGTTTTTTCTTCTGCCTCGTACCCCTGTCATGCGAGACGACATCCGCGCTCTTCCGCTCCGGCACTGCTCTGGGACCCTGTATTTCATCACTCATAATCTCATCACTCATACGGCCTCCTTACTCTACACAAGATAGCTTGTTACAAGCTCATTCGAATTTTTGAACAGCTCGATTTTTTTCCGTGCCCAGGATATCTGTTTGATCCAATTCGGATACACAATCATCCTTCGAGGAGCAATGTGATCGAACGGGTGGGAGATGAGAAAACGGATTTCCCAGGTTGTTTCGTCTACTGCCATATCATCTATAATACCGATTCGCTTGTCCTCGGCTTTCAGCATGAGGCCCAATACCATTTTTGTGCTCGTCAGATCCCCTCCGGAATTCCATGATATGGTTTTCTTCCCGGAAAGTTCTTGACGGTTTATCTTCCCGATATGCAGTGTCTCTCTTCCCCAGCCGAACCGCTTTTCCAACTGCAATTCACTGGCTTTTATCTCGGGGAGTCGATCCGGTATTTCCGGACTGTGCGATATCTGTTCATCGTTTACCTGAACGAAAAGTTCGTGTGATTGCCAATCGAAAGATTGATACAGGTCTACAGGAAGAAGTACAGTTTTTCCAGTGAACCTCTCTTTACCTGTTACAACAAAATAAACAATACTCCACCCTTTTTCTTGAAAATAAAAGCGGTCTATATCACCAATAATGCCGTCGAGTCCGAAAACCGGAGAAAAATGTAGGTTTTTTACGCTTCTCAACATACTATCTTCCGTTCAATTGATAAATCAGTCAGGAGAATCATCTTCGAGCCAATATTTGACCGTTCCGTAATAATCGAACAGTTTCTCTTCATACTCTCTGGTTATCGGTTTCGAGATATCATATGAAGGGGCCTCTTTGATGATTTTTTTCTCCGTGTTCACCGTGACCGTGGATTCAGCCCAGCTTACATTTTTTATCCATGTGGGCGAAACGACCACTTTCTTACCGGGAAGAATATTACGGGTATCGACAATCAAGTAGCGGATATACCAGCCGTCTTCATCGACGATAAAATCCTCGACATGGCCTACCATCCCGTCCACAGCTTTTATATGATATCCGCGCACCTCATGAGAGCTCCGCAAATGGGTATCTATCTGTTCATCCTCTTGTTCTTTATCTGCGTCGGGGGCCATAGGAATAACCATGCCGGCAGGATAGACGGGAAACCCATAGTAGGTATGATACTCCGCCTGTTTTCGCCGAGAGATCGGCTTGTTCGTGTCGATATCGGGACTGTTTTTTATTTTTTCCACGCTAAGATCCAGATACATCATTTTTTCCTCAAAAACTATCTTTTTAACCGCATGAGGTGAGATAAGCACCTCTTTACCCAGTAACCACGATCCTGTATTAACCACAATATACCGTACTCTCCACTGTTCATCGTCAAAATAACACTCCTCTACATGCCCGATTTTTCCGTCGGTCGCATGGAGAGACGCTCCCTCTAATCTCCGTGTTTGAAACAACATAAAAATCACCTCCCATGGTATACTGTACCTAGTATACCATAGAGAGGCGCGTTACCGCATTAATTTTTAGCTGCT
>CAZQKT010000111.1:4907-11393 GCA_964594055.1 uncultured Spirochaetales bacterium | reverse complement strand
AGCTATTCTTGGTGCGGGCTTAAGGCTTGGCCACCAACTCAATATTCAGCTCTTTAGTAATTATGTAATTGTGATAAGTATGATTATCCTGGGAGAGATAGTACACCGGGTTATGGTATTGCGAATTGGTGAGAACACGCCGATTCTGCGGTTGGGGAAAACTGGAATTGCCCTGGCGAATATTGTTCTCTCAGCGGTGATGCTGGGGGACATGAGACTTTACCTCGACTATGAGGGTTTTCTGGGGTTCCGGCTGCTTCTCCTAATAGCCCTCATAGGAGGAATAATCGAGCTTATAACCGAGCTTGTCGCCTACGGAAAGATCAAAGCAGCTCGGACTTCAGTGGGCCTTCCGAAGAAGTGAGTTTCCTCTTACATAAAAAAGCTTTTGTTATGAGCCGGCCGCGCTTCACGAAACCTTGGAGGAGTTTCGAAGAAAAAATGGCTTTGGGAGAGCAATCGCGCCGCCGCTGGTCAGATGAGGGAGAAAAACTTTCTGTCAGTCTACGGAAATTAATATCGACAAGTTTGTACTAAATCAGGAAAATTCTCCTGGCGGGGGCCCACAAATTGATAGCATCCCTTATTTACGGCAGCAGACTCCGGTTGGCCGAGTGTCTAAGCCTCAAGGTAAAGGATATCGATTTTGATGGCTACTGCCGGAAATCTACGATTGAAACCCTTCCCAGAAATCGTCATAAGGGTCGTCCAGCTCTTCCCGCCATTCGAGCAGAAGTGAGCGCATCCGTTTTACCGTTTCTGCATAGTTGCCCTCGAATGACAAGTCCGTGAGCTCGTACGGATCATTTACAAGATCGAACAACTGTGTGGTTCTATTGCCATCAACACAGTACTCGATCAATTTGTAACGTTCATCCATCACACTGCGCTGGACATCTTTATACGCGAATGCCAGGGTGGTTCGGGGCGCGCTTTTCCGGACGGGATTTTCTTGCCGGTTGGAAAAGACCGGTGCGAAACTAAGCCCGTCTACACTTTCCGGCACCTGTATATCAGACAAATCACATAGGGTGGGGAAAATATCTAAGAGATAACATAGATCATCCCGACAGCTGCCGGCCGGTATTCCGGGCCCCAGCATCACCAGAGGAACGTGCACACTGTGGTCGTAGTTGTTCTGTTTTCCCATAAGGCCGTGGCTCCCCAAGGCCAGGCCGTTATCACCGGCTAGAACGATAATTGTATTCTCGAACTGTCCGGTCGCCCGCAGAGCATCGAGGATCCTCCCGATCTCATAATCGAGATGGGAAATCATCGCGTAATACTCCGCCAGATGCCGTTTTATTTCTTTTTCTGTTCTAGGGAAATCTGCCAGCAGCTCGTCCCGAACGGAAAGTTCACCATTATCAAACGGATGCTGAGGTGCATAGTTCGGGGGCAGTTCGATTTTGTCCGGATCGTAGAGATTCAAGAACTGCTGGGGCATGGTACGGGGATCGTGGGGCGCCATGAAAGAGACGTACATGAAAAAGGGCCGATCGTCTTTGTAATTCAGCAAAAATTTCCGAGCCTCATCCGAGAAGAGTTCGGTCGAATGCTTTCCCCGCTCGATGTGGTCGAACTGTTTCGGTATATATTCCACATCACCATAGCCGGGGTCCCAGGGATGAACTCGCGCCTCGGGATAATGCCCGGTGGGATCAAACGAGCAGGCAGGAACGTTCCAGTGATCGTCCATTCCGCCGAAAAATATCTGTCCCCCGGTCGTAAAGGAACGTGCATAAGAGGAAGGGCTGTTATGCCACTTTCCCGTCCCAAACGTGGTGTAACCGTTTTCCCTAAACAGTTCCGGCATTAGCATGTGAGTATCGGGAATCGTTTCTCCGGAATTATGGAGGTGAAAGAGGGTCTTCCCCGTTAAAAGCATTGCCCTGCTCGGCATGCACACCGCAGCGCTGGTACCGCCCATGATATAGGAGCGGGTAAAACTGGTTCCGTTTTTTACGATGAAATCTAACGTGGGTGTGTGGATTTCTTCATTTCCGAGCGCGTGTATCGTATTGAAACGCTGATCATCGGTAAACAGAAATAGTATATTTGGCCGCTCCTGCGGCATTTGTCGGGTCTCCATTGTCATCATTCTCCGGTTTTGGTCTCACAATGCATAGTATTGTGCTATTTTTGCTGAGTTGGGAATGTTATTATTTCATAAAAGGATGTTAAAAGAGAATAGTACCATCAGGCAGTGTCCAGTTAGAACATCTTTTTGTTCCTTGAAACTATTTTATTCAGAGCTCAAGCGGGGTACAAAGGAGTACAAAGAGAAAAATACAAGGAGGAGAACATGAAAAAACTGTTATTAGTCTCGTTTGTTTTTTTCACGCTGAGCATGTTTGTATTTGCCGGCGGAGAAAAGGAAAGTGCAACAGGAGAAAAAGAAGTTACCATTACCGTATGGGACTGGTTCTACAACCAGGAAGGCAGTCAAGGAAGAATTGCTGACGCCGTGGATGCTGCTTTTCAAGAAAAGTATCCCAACGTTACGGTAAATCATGAATCCGTTCCCCATCCTCCCTACGATGTGTATCAGGCTGCGATCGTAGGAAAAGAGGGGGCGGATGTTCTATTGGTCCATGCCAATGGACAGAAGTTCACGGATATGGGTGAGGCCTTTGTTGTTTTGGATGATTACATAACCGACATGAAAGACCAATTCCCGGCCGCCACGCTCGCCGACTGCGCTCCTCATCGTGATGTTGCTAACGGTATCCGAGGCCTACCCATGACTGTTCAGGGTTGGGTCTGGTACTACAACAAGGAACTGTTTTCAGAGGCAGGATTAGATCCTGAAAATCCTCCCACGACCTGGGACGGGATGCTCGATGCATCTCAGCAGCTCAAAGATGCCGGGATCATACCCATCGGGTTCGGAAAAGGAATCCATGCCGAGATGATGATTGCGGGGACCTTGGACCAAGTCTTGTGTGAAGATGAAAAAAGAGAACTGCTTGCAGGAGACCTCCCGTTCACCAATGATAAAATCGTAACGACATTCGCACACTTCCAAGACTTGTTCCAGGCCGGCTATATGGATGAGGAGGGTCTCTCCGTGCCGCTGCTCCGGGAAAAAGGCGAAGAGTTTATGGCCGGAAAGAGTGCCATATTCCGCGGTTTTATCTCGGACATCTTCAACTGGTATGAGTTCGGGGAAGCACTCGGTGCAGAAAAGTTGGGGTTCATCTCCAACTTCTACTTCGAACCGTCCTGCCATAAGAATGTAATCGGCGCTGCAGGCGGGGTAGCCTACGCAGTACCGACGTACAGTGACAATGTCGATGCCGCAGTAAACTATGTAAAATTTACAGCGAGTGCGGAAGGTGCTAACATCATCTTAAGAAACGGAGGTGCTGTTCCTGCAAACCTCAATGCCGACCAGAGTCTGGTTGCAAACCAGGTAGGTGTAGACATCATGAATAAACTAAGCGACAGCCTGGTCGCTCCGAGCAAAGCGTTTACTCCTACTACCTGCTGGAACGTATTAAGAAGCCATGCTCCCCTGCTGTTTACCGGGGACATTACACCGGAAGAATATGCTCAGGAGATTGAGAAGGCGAGAGATTGAGGCCGGGCCCGTAGATTTAGTCTGCGGTGTTTGCCTGCAACCTTCCGTACACAATGATTGTTCCAGACAGAAATACTCTGTCTGGAACATTTTTTTCGAACAGGTATAGAGTGTATACTAATAGATGGAAGACGGGGGTTACACATGAATAAAAAATATGATTATGCTGCATATCTTTTTATCCTGCCTCTCTTTGCGGTTATGATCACATTCATGCTCTATCCCGCTATCACGACATTTTACTTCGGCTTTACAAAATGGAACGGCATAACCTCCCCGGAGTGGGTCGGGATCCAAAACTTTATAAAGCTCGTAAACGATACGAGCTTCAAAGAGGCGATTTTCAACGCGCTCACCTTAGCTCTCTACGTCCCGCTCTGGACGGTCCTTCCACTTCTAATTGCTTCACTAATTCGGGAGAAGAAACCGGGAGCTTCCTTTTTCAGATCCGTTGTTCTTGTCCCCTTCGTTATCAGCCCGGTTATCCTCGGTGTTCTATTCAATGTACTACTGAGAAAACACGGCGCGGTGAATACGTTGCTCAATGTAGTTGGGCTCGAGGCCCTTGCGATTGACTGGCTGGTAGAACCGGACCTGGTAATCCATGAGATAGCACTCATTACTATTTACAAGTTTTTCGGGTTTGGGGTAATTCTTTACGTGGGAGCGATGGGAAAGATATCGGAGAGCCTCTATGACTCTGCTAAGATCGACGGGGCAGGCTGGTTCCGGACACTGCTCGTTGTTACTGTTCCCGGTATACGCTACACTATCGAGTTTTTCATCATCCTCGGGTTTATCACCTTTTTTGCACGGATGTTTCCTATCATCTATACCATGACCGAAGGGGGCCCGGGATATGCTTCTTTCGTTCCTGAGTTCGGTATTTATTTTGAAGCGTTCGAAAACTTCCGGCTGGGCTACTCATCAACCTGGTCGATTGTTGTATATCTTATGACCTTTGTTATTGTATTTGTCCAGGTAACATCAATGAAACGGAGAGAAACATGATACATACAGGCACAATAACCGGAAAAAAGATAGCTACACTTATCCTGCTGCTTATACTGAGCATTCTCACTGTAGTCCCTTTTTACTTTATGCTCTCCACCAGTTTTAAAACAATGGACGGTTATCTTGCGGAAAAGCTTCTGCCCCCGGCCAACCCTACCCTGGAAAATTATTTTACGATTTTCAACAAATTCAGTTTGGGAAGTTACTTTATCAATAACTTTGTTATTTTAGCGGGGACCTTAGCACCTTATATCCTTATCTGTAGTGCTGCCGGGTTCGCATTTGCACAACTTCGGTTCCCACTCCAAATACCATTGCTTCTACTGGTCTCGGGCATCATGATCTTCCCCCAGATGGTGCTCGGAGTTCCGCTCTACGCACTGCTCGCAAAATTCAAGTTGATCAACTCTCATATCGGGCTTATCCTCTGCTACCTCGCCTACTTTGCTCCTTACGCGGCGTATCTGATGACAACCTACTACCGGAACATCCCCGGCACGTTCATGGAAGCGGCAAAAATCGACGGGGCAAATCTCTGGCAGGTCTTTACCAGAGTAATGCTCCCGATGGCAAAGACGATGATAATCACTGTTATCATTGTCGGATCTCAGGCAATCTGGAATGAACTTCCGTTTGCACTGCTCTTCCTGCGGTCTGAGAAAAAACGGACCCTCATGCCTGCGGTGGCATTGCTCAACGGTGAACAAGGAGTTGCTGCTATTAGACTTTGTGCTGCCCTCACCGCGGTAACACTACCCATTCTTCTCTTGTATATCGTTGCACAAAACCAAATCCAGCAAGGGGTCCTTGCCGGAGGAATCAAGGAGTGATCTTATGTCGGCGAAACATGAGATTCGAGATGTTTCTTTTTATAATATGAAGGAGATTTACCGATTACCTTCTTAAACTGCTTAGAGAATATATACTGATCAGCATACCCTACTTCAAAGGCAATCTCTTTTATACTTTTGTCCGAATATTCAATAAGATACCGGGCATGGTACATTCTGGTATTTAGAAAGTAGGTCCGGGGATTGACCCCGTACTGCTCCTTGAACAGTTTAGTAAAATACTTCTCCGAAAGCCCGGCAATATCCGCCATCGAGTTGAGATTGTACTCGATGAACGGATGCTCCTCCATATACAACCGTGCCTGCTCGAGTCTATTATCGAACCCCGCACCGTTTTCGCTCGACTTTAGTTCCTTATACATCTCTACAAAAATGGTGGTCATAAGGGAGTTGCACGTTACAAACGAAAAATACGTTGAAAACTTTAAGGAATGGCTCTGCCACAGTTGTGAGAAAAACGATTCGAACATATCGATTTCTTCGGGAATAAAGGAGATGTAAAAAGGCGGAGTGTAGCTGAACAGCTGCGAACCGGTCTGATTGTAGTAAAGACCGAATCGGATCGGGATGATGCTCAAAGGAGCAAACGCATTTTGGATTGCAGTGTGTTTGAGCCCGTCGCTTACGAACAGTACTTTACCCCTGAACAGCAGTTCCTCCCCACCGTCAAGAAAGTAGGAGCCCCTTCCGCCCCGGACGAAGATAATATGATAATCTGAATTGACCCTGTCTTTGAATCCCCAGGAAGGGGGGACTTGTCGAACGTTGAAAGACTGATGTATTTGAAAATGATTTTCTAGAGGAAGACTGTCGATGATCTTTTTCAGTTTTTGTAAATCATCTCTTTCCATCTACCCGAAATGATACACCGAAATCTGCTTCTACGCAAACGGAATAACGTTATCGTACACCGTTGGTGTAATAATTTTGATGATACTCTTCGGCCGGGTAGAACTCCTCGAGCGGTACGATTTGGACCGTTACCGGCTTATCATATTGTGCTGCCAATTCATCTGCCGCCTTCTCAGCGGCCGCCTT
>CAZQKT010000111.1:0-4807 GCA_964594055.1 uncultured Spirochaetales bacterium | reverse complement strand
GCCGCCTTCTCAGCGGCCGCCTTTTGATCTTCATTGTGGTAGAGAATAATCGAGCGGTACTGATAATCATCCGGATAACCGTCGGGAAGCTGCCGCACCGGGTCGACCTGGTCCCAGAATAGCTCTAACAGTTGTCCATACGTTATAACGGAAGGATCATACTCGACCTGGACCACTTCAGCATGTCCGGTCCCGCCCGAGCAGACATCGTTATATGTAGGGTCTTTGGTGTATCCTCCCGCATAACCGGAAACAGCTTCGACGACCCCGTCGGTTTTCTCAAAGGCAGCTTCGACACCCCAGAAACAGCCTGCTCCAAACGTGGCCAGATTGGTTTCTCCGGAGTTTGTCCTGCCCGCCGTTTCAGATTGGGAATCCGCCGTCATAGCCGGGGACGTTTCGGTATTTCCCCCTGCTAAAACAGGGACGGAGGAAAGTATAGAGGAAAGTATAAACAAGATATATAGTACTGTTTTTATCCTTATCATAATACTAATATAACTTCAGAAGATGATTTCGTCTACAAATATCTGGTGCTCTTCAGCCGGTACTTGGACAAAAAGGAAAATCCTGGTACATTCATGACTTTCCTGAAAAAAGGTATTTTTTCAGGAAAGTTTAGGAGTTTTGGCTATTTGAAAAAATATAATTGTTTATATAGTAATTACTTATCCAAAACTCCACTACAGGTTATGGTTGTCCCCTGAAAAAACTTTAGTTTTTTCAGGGGACTCATTCATTGATCACAAGAAACGAATCGTGACGGGGGAATCATGAATATAGAAAATCTCGATGAAAAGCTCGGAAGACAGATTTCTTTTCTTCTCGAAATCGATAAGATGAAATCGATTCTCCGCCGCACCTATCATATTGATGGCACCCGGAATGAGAATGATGCAGAACACTCCTGGCATCTTGCACTCTATGTGATGACGTTAGCAGAATATGCTGATGCGGATATAGATATTTCGAAAGTGATAAAGCTCGTCCTCGTCCACGATTTGGTAGAAGTATATGCAGGAGACACCTACATATACGATGAGGAAGGGAGAAAATCCCAGGAAAAACGGGAAAAGGAAGCTGCAATAAAACTTTTTTCTTTGCTTCCGAATGACCAGGCGTTCTATTTTCACAGCCTCATCGAGGAGTTCAACGGTAAAGAGACGCCGGAATCTCGGTTTGCCGGCGCATTAGACCGGCTCCAGCCGCTCATCCACAACTATTACAGCAGCGGAAAATCATGGCAGGAGCATGACATTGCCGCAGAAGTTGTACGAAAAGTAAACGCATCGGTAGCTGACGGCTCGAAAACGCTGTGGACGTTGGCAAACGCAATTATCGATGATGCGAAAAAGAAAGGATGGCTGCGATAGAGCTGCACCTGATTGGACCAAACTCAGGTCAACCCAGGTTTTTGAGACTGTTGTAGTGTGCCTCTACCGTCTTCTTTATATCATCCTCGGTAAGTGCTGCAGATACGAACGCTGCTTCGAACTGGGAAGGCGCAATGTAGATCCCCTCTCGTATCATATGTTCAAAGTATATGGCAAATTTTTTGGTATCGGAAGCAGCGGCCACTTTATAGCTGTCTACAGAAGTATCATTAAAAAACATGCACATCATCCCGCCGACCCGGTTGAGCTTATAATCAATGTCGAGTTTCTGCAGATTCTCTCGAAACCCGATTTCTAGAGCTTGTGCTTTCCGTTCCAGCTGTTCGTGGATATTTTCGTTTTTAAGAATGGAAACCGTTTCGAACCCGGCAACCATTGCCAGAGGATTGCCCGATAACGTACCTGCTTGATAGACCGGTCCGACCGGTGCCAGATGCTGCATAATCTCCTTCTTCCCGCCGAATGCCCCCACCGGGAACCCGCCTCCGATTATCTTACCGAGGCAGGTCAGATCAGGTTTGATCCCATAGAGGGCCTGGGCCCCGCCTAGAGCAACCCGAAACCCGGTAATTACCTCATCAAAAATAAGAAGAATATCGTTTTGGGCAGTTACTTCCCGCAGTTTAGCTAGAAAGCCCTGCATCGGGGGGATGACGCCGGCATTCCCGACTACCGGTTCGAGAATCACGGCAGCGATTTCCCCTTTATTCTCTTTGATTATGGCATTAACCGATTCGATATCGTTGAATTGGGCCACCAATGTATCCCGGGCGGTCCCTTCCGTAATGCCCGGACTTCCCGGAATCCCCAGGGTCATCACCCCGGACCCGGCTTTGATAAGAAAACTGTCCCCATGCCCATGGTAACATCCTTCGAATTTGATGATCTTGCTTTTTTTCGTATAGCCGCGGGCCAGCCTGACTGCACTCATCGTTGCCTCCGTCCCCGAGTTGACCATCCGGATTTGCTCGATGGAAGGATAAATTGATGTAATCAGCTTTGCAAACTCCAGTTCTATCTCCGTGTTTGCTCCGAAACTCGTCCCTTTCTCGAGAAAATCTTTCACCTTTGCAATCACCCGCGGCTCCCGATGGCCCAAAATGAGAGGCCCCCAGGAACAAACAAAATCGATATATTCTTTGCCGTCAACATCGTAGATCTTCGAACCTTCGGCATGCTCGATATAGATCGGGTCCATATTGACAGAGGAAAAGGCCCGTGCCGGACTATTTACCCCTCCCGGAATATATGTATTCATCTCCTTGAACAGTGCCTTTGATTTATTGCTCATAACTCCTCCGTTAGATAGTGAACTCGCTCTTTTTTTAACTCTTTTGTACTAAATAACATAATATAGTCTTTACATGCAATTGCTTCTGCTATGTTTACAGCGGTCTTCCAGCACTCTGCCTCGTTTTTCGCATGGACCATTGCGAAAAGGGGATACTGCCACTCCGGCAGCCTCGGCCGCCGGTAACAATGGGACACTTGGGGGAAGGCGGCGGCGGCCTGGCCCGCTTTTTCCATTTTTTCTTCGGGTACATCGAAACAGGTCATTGCATTCGCGGTATACCCCACTTTTCTGTGGCGCAGTATACCGGATATTCGACGGATAATACCCTCCTGTTTGAGCCGTTTGACGATATCGAGCACTTCGTTTTCTTCGATATTCAGGTTATCACCGATTTCCTTCCAGGGTCTTGGGGACGGAGGAACGGCTACCTGTACCGCACGAATGACATTTTTCTCTTTTTCGGTGATTTCTAATCGACCGTTTTCCGCTGTACGGCCAATCCCGCCGGTTACTGCGTTTTTCGCAGGGACGGAGGAAGGTTTAGAGGAACGTTCAGCCGTAGATTCAGACAAATCGAATTGCACTCTAATTTTAAACGTTGCCAGCGAAGGGAGGATTATATACGGTATTTGTTCAGCAGGACCGCTTCTCATGAGGTCCTCGATAACCTCGGAGAATTCTTTTTTTTCCGGAAGGGCTAGCGTAAACCACATATTGTAGCGGAAATTCCTGAGATAGTTATGACTCACCCCGGGGTGTGCGTTTACATTTGCTGCAATCTCCTCGACAAGTCGTTCAGGAACTTGTGCTGCCACAAGTGTACTTTTATATCCGATCTTTTCTCCCCGGATGATTGCATAAATTCCCCGAAGCCTGCCGTCTTTGAAAAACCTATCGAGCTTTTCCAAGACTGCCGTTTCGGAAAGACCACTTTCCTCTCCCAGCTTGGAATAGGGACGGAGGATGAGAAGAAAGTCTTCCTGGATGAACTCGAGCAATCTGAGATCAGTAGAATCCGAATTAATCACGCTCGTTCCCTTACCGGTTGATAAACACAGTACGGTTCCGGAGATAGATAATCCCCCGTAGCAGCATACGCCCGTGCCCTGCATCCGCCGCAGAAGCTCCGGTATTCACAGACACCGCATTTACCGTGATAGCCGTCCATATTCCGCATTTCGAGAAAAAGAGGGGAAGTCTTCCAAATTGTTTTGAAATCATAACCGGTTACCCGCACATCCCCGGCTTCAATATCGAGAAAACCGCAGATTTGCACCCTTCCTGTGTTGGAAATAAAGGCAAAGCCCTGCCCGCCGAGACACCCTTTGGACATAGCCGCCATACCGTGTGTCTGGACCGAAACCGTTCTTCCGGCCTGCTTTTCACGCTGACGGAAAATTCGGTAATAGTGCGGCGCACAAGTAGGCTTGAGCTGGATCGGCACCTCAAGACTTTTTTCGTAGAACCAATTGAGTACATCTTCATATTCTTCCGGGGCGATTTCATAATGGGCCAGGTCCTCCCCCCGGCCCGTCGGAACAAGAAGAAACGGGTGATAGCTTACCGCTCCCAGCTCCATGGTCAATTCAACGATCCGATCGAGCTGCTTGTAATTGAGTTTGGTTACGGTAGTGTTGATTTGAAACTCCAACCCCGCCTCTTTCGCCAATCCGGCTGCTCTGATAACCGCATCGAAGGCTCCATCTACTCCCCGAAACGAATCGTGTGTTTCCTTGTCAGCTCCATCGAGGCTCAGGCTGATTCTTTTAATGCCCGCAGCAATCATTGCTCTCGTATTCTCCCGGTCCATCAACAGGCCGCAGGGGGCCATGACCATCTCGAGGCCCAGGCCCGTACCGTACCGGGCAATATCGAATATGTCCTCCCGAGCCATTGGTTCGCCGCCGGTAAGAATAATAATCGGGGATGAGAACGAAGCGATGTTATCAAGGACTTTATAGCATTCCTCAGTGGTAAACTCGTTTTCGAATGATTTATCTGCGGCATGGGCCCTGCAATGTCTGCAGTTGAGGCTACAGGTTTTGGTTACCTCCCAGGCGATTAAGCGGGGAAGCAGTGTCTCGTTTCTTGGCGCACTCATTTAGTTCCTCTCATTTAG
>CAZQKT010000110.1:0-11615 GCA_964594055.1 uncultured Spirochaetales bacterium | reverse complement strand
TAGTATCTACGATTTTGTATTAAAAAACCGGGAAAGCACGCTCTGTAACGATCTTCCTTTTTTTCCCGTTTCCACTCTATTCTGTGTCTTTCCCGCTTCTTTCCACAGTTCTTGATATATTGCTTTTTTTTCGAAAACCAAAATAATGTAGACGATTTGGTTTCGATTATTATGGATCGGATAGCAGGTGAGGGTGTGCTTACTTGTATTTTTTTCGAGTGCCGAATGCAGTTTTGAGAGCTCGAATACAATATTTTCAAACGATAGTTCCTTTATTGTCTGTTCGATATCTTTCCCGATAATTTCGGACTTTTTTATGTCGATAAACTTCTCGAGCTGTTCGGTGGCTTGTATAACAGAGCCTTTTACATCGGTAATCAGAAGCGGCATATCAATGTTATTTACTAAAAACGTGTTGAGAGAAGAAAGGGCCCTTATTTTCCGTGTTTTATACTCGTTGAGCTCGTTGAGCTGATTGTATAACGTAGTTATCTTTTCACCAAGCGCACCCAGCTTTTCCATACTTTTTTTGGGCGAAAAATCCTGATACTTGTTGAGTTGAATGATTTTATCCATCTCTTTATCTATACGAATGCTTTTTACCAGAATCCCGGTGGTGAAAGCGAGATATCCTGTGGTGAGCACAATTGATAAAAAAAGGATTTTCTCCGCAAAGAGAGTTGCTTCTTCATTTGAATACGCAGAGGAATGAGACACGAGTGAATACCCATATATGCCCATACCCAAAAGACTACATGCAACGAGAAATGAAAGGAGGAAAAATCGATTGCGTTTGACTAAAAACATCCGCACTCTCCGTTTATTGAGATTCCTGCAATCTCTCGATGTCGGTGTTTTTCCCCACGATGAGGAGCATGTCCGATTCCCGTAGGACCTCTTCCGGTTCGGGGAAAATTATGTCTTCCGACCGGACCGAATTACCCTGTTCGTTGACTGAAAGAATAGTCCGTTTTATGGAGACCACATTCACTTTTGTTTTTTTTCTTAAATCTAAGTCTTTAAGATTCTTTCCGATAAACTCCTTAGGTACATACATCTCTGCTACACTGATACCACTACTTATAGGAATTCTGTCGAGAACTTCCGGGGCGATAAGCCGCTGTGCGACCCGTTGTCCTTCTTCGATTTCAATATTTATTATCTCATCCGCTCCTACCTGTTTTAACACCTGCTGGTGGATTTCCTTTACCGCCCGGGCGACAATATAGGGAATGCCGATATTTTTACAAATAGCGGTTGATATGATGCTTGCTTCAACATTGTCCCCAATCGCTATTATTGCGATATCGACATCTTCGAAGGGGACCTCTCCCATCGCTTCTTCATCCGTAGAATCGAGATACACTGCCTGAGTCACGGTCTCTTGTATACTTTGTATCAAATCAGGATCATTGTCGATCGCAATTACCGACCCCCCCTTCGAGGAGAGGACTTCACACACTTTTTTCCCGAATGTTCCAAGGCCTATTACCGCAAATACTTTCTCTTTCGCCATAGCTACAGTATTCTCCTTATTTCAACCGATGGCAATATTTGCCTCGGGATAAGATATTTTTATTTTCTTTGTTTTCTGACTTACAGCGGTAATTATTGTAAGTGGGCCTAATCTCCCTATAAACATAAGAACTAGTATCATCATCTTCCCAATAACGGTAAGACCGCCTGTTATTCCGGCGGACAACCCGACTGTCCCGAAAGCCGAAACCGACTCAAAAAGAAGATGAATTAAGGGTACACCCGGTTCACTTAAGGAGAGAACAAACGTGCCGATAAACACGCAGACTACACCGAATACAAGAATGAGGAAGGCCCTGAGCACTACTTGGAACGGAATAAAATGACGGGCAATAATGACTTCGTCTTTATTTCGAAGTACCATATGTACAAACCCTCCTAACACGACTGCGGAGTTTATTTTGATTCCGCCGGCCGTACTTCCGGAAGCGGCCCCTATGAACATGTATAGTATCATCATCAGATAGGTAGATACAGCCAACGTATTAAAAGGGACAGTGTTGAAACCCGCGGTCCGCAGCGTTACCGATTGAAAGAATGCGGCTACATACTGTACACCCAGTGGATAATTTTGCAGCACACCATCATGTTCCAGAGCATATATCAGAAAAGTACCGGAGACCAGGAGTATACTTGTCCCTATCAAAATAAATTTTGTATTGAGAGTTAACTGAGGGACCCTCTGTTTCTGTTTCTTTGCCATTTTGGATATCTTTGCCTTTAGATGTTCTCCCGTATTGATGATGACCCCAAAACTAATACCGCCGAGTATAATGAGAGCTGCAATTACGCCGTTGATAGTTACATTGTCCCGAAACTGTTCTAAGCTGTCGGTGAAAAGGGCAAACCCGGCATTACAGAAAGCTGATACAGCATGAAAACCGGCAAACAAAATTGTTTCAGCGTTCATTGTCCCATTGAAGGAGAACCCAAAGAAGAGAAACAACATTCCTGCAGCTTCAATAATAAAGGTAATCGAGATAATCCTTTTTACCGTGCGAACAAGATTAGACATATCATTTTCACTCAATACATAGGATATAAGAAGCTTATCTTTTATTGAGACCGTACGCCGCAGCACAAAGATTGTAAAATAGGAGAGAATCATAATTCCCAGCCCTCCAATCTGAATTAGCGACATGATGACAAGTTTCCCGGCAAGCGTGAAATGGGTTGCAGTATCGACTACGATCAGACCGGTTACGCACACAGCCGATGTAGCGGTGAACAGAGCATCGATAAATACAAGTCCTTTTTCGTCGACCGTTGTAAAAGGCATCATCAGGACCAGTGTGCCGATAAGAATAATCAAGAGGAAACTGAAAACCAGGGTCTGAGCAGGATGTCGGCTGATGCTCTCAATAAACGCCGTCAGCCGCTTAATTCTCCCGAAAATCTTCAGGAGAAGGAACAAATTGCGTATAATGACTACCGTATTGGTATAGCCGATATAAGGAGAGATATGACTATAAAAGTATACGATTTTCGTATAGAGAAACAAGACCATAAATCCCAATAAGAATATGAAGGAAAATAGATTTTTTCTTATATATATCGTTTTATAGGGGGCACGTCGCAGTTCTAAAAAAAACTCAAACCACAGCAGTCCGAACACTAAAAAATCAAGTATGTTGGTAAGAACAACGAAAAACCGATGCTCAAAATCTGCTTCCTCGATAAAAAGGGAGACAATACTTAAGAGAAGTGTAAAAATGATAATCGTTCTAAGCCGTTTCACCGCAATTGAAACTGTAGAATATGATGCGGAAACGATCAAGTAATAATGGGCGGGATTTCAATACTCGGCTTTTCTCTTTATAAAACATTACTATGTATTCATATTTTGGGGGTACAATCGTACCCGCACTCTAATTGCTGAAGCAAATGCCGTTCGGGCACGTTGTACCCCCAATTATAATTGTATCTTTAAAGGAAAAGCCGAGTTTCAAACCTCACTTCGCTTGGCATGAAGAGCCTCCATAGAGAAAAAATGGTGGCTTTGTACTGAGAAGTGCCGAGTATTGAAATCCCGCCCGTAATATTTTTCCTGCCGGTTACATTGATAAAATGGGTAGGTATCTCGTATACTGCCGGTAGAAAGAGTATGAAAGTAATAAGAGCGGAGAACATGGGATTCTGTATGGGAGTGAGAAGAGCTGTGCACACGGTAAACCGGGTATTGGCCCAGCACCCGCACAAGCCGGTCACTACCTACGGTCCCTTGATCCACAATCCCCAGTTTATCCGCGAATTGAAACAGAAAGGAGTGGGCGAAATAAACGCACCCGATAAACAGGACAGCGGTACGGTCATTATTCGTGCTCACGGGATTACCCCGAAAGAGAAACAGCAGCTCGAGGAGAAAGGTCTTTTCATCGTCGATGCAACGTGTCCGAAAGTCGTCCGTTCCCAGCGCACAGTCCGGGAATATTCCCGGAAAGGATACACAGTCATTATTGTAGGCGATCGGGACCACGGGGAGGTGCGGGCCCTCGCCGGATATGCCCGTAATCCGATTATTATTAGCACGGCGGAGGAGGCGAAACTACTGCTCGAAAAAGGACCTGAGCTCTCCGGGCCTCTTCTGCTTATCGCCCAGACCACGATGAATAGGGAGGAGTTTGAAGCAGTTTCTAAACTGTTGCAAGAAAAAGTACCGGAAATCACTATGTGCAACAGTTTGTGCGGCTCTGTACGAGAACGGGAATCCGCACTTGAAAAACTGTCCAAAGAGGTTGAAGCAATTCTCGTTATCGGAGGGAGGAACAGTGCTAACACAAGGAACTTGTTCTACAAAGCACAATCGCTGTTCTCAGCCGCCTGGCATATAGAAACTGAAGAAGAAATACCGGAAGAGATAAAAAAGTTCGAAGTAATCGGTATTACCGCCGGCGCCTCTACTCCTGATTCAGTTATAGATCGGGTAGAGAAGGCGATCGAACATATGGAGAAAAGCTTATGATAGATCTTCACTTTCGGGAGTACGGAGCAGGAAAACCGGTTATCATCCTCCACGGGCTGTTCGGGTCGGGGGAAAATTGGATGTCGGTCAGCAATGCCTTACAGGAGAGTTTCCGTCTCTATCTTGTCGACCAGCGTAATCATGGGGATTCTCCTCACACAGATACGTTCAGTTACCCCGAGCTTGCAGAAGATATCTATCAATTCATCCGGCATCATGCTCTCGGCAAGGTCTCTCTTATCGGCCATTCCATGGGTGGGAAAACGGCCATGGAGGTAAGCCTCGAGCATCCCGATCTCGTAGACCGGCTCGTGGTAGCGGATATCGCCCCGCGGGAATACCCTCCCCGGCTCGAACATCTCATTTTTGCACTTCGAGAACTCGATATTGGCAGCATAAAGACCCGCAAAGATGCGGAAGCCGCACTTGCACAGGCCGTACCGGAGAGAAAAGTCCGCTTGTTCCTTTTAAAAAACCTCGAGCGGACGGGTAACCACACCTTTTCCTGGAAAATCAATGTGGACGCGCTCGCTTCTCACTACAAAGAGGTTGTCAAGGGTATCGAAAAAAGGGAGAGGGCGTTCAACGGGCCTGTTCTTTTTATAAAAGGAGAACAATCCGATTATATCGAAGATGGCGATATGGATGAAATTCTCTCATTATTTCCCCGAGCGGTTACGGAAACGGTCCCTCATGCCGGGCACTGGCTGCACGCCGAAGCTCAGAGTTCGTTTGTAGAGCTCTGCCGGGAATTCTTAAACCGGAATTCCTAAAAAATCAGACACTTATTAACTGTATATCAGAACAATTTTACTGGTGTTCTTCATAATTCCCGCTAAGGAGGAAAATGTGAAAGTTCTATTAGTTGGAGCCGGCGGAGTAGGTGAGGCAATCGCTTCGATAGCCCGTAACCGGGATACAAAAGGCACATGGCTTAAGAAAATGGTGGTAAGTGATTACAAATTGGACCGGGCAAAAGAGGTTGCGGAGAAAATCGGTGACAAGCGGTTTGTCCCGGAGCAGATTGACGCCGGCAGCAAAGAAAATATCGTAGAGCCGGCCAAACAGCATGAGGTGGACTTTATTATGAACGCCTGCGATCCTCGGTTTAATATGCCGATTTTTGACGCTGCTTACGAGTTGGGAGCCACCTATATGGATATGGCGATGAGTCTCTCCGAACGGCATCCGGAAGAACCATATACGAAACCGCACATTAAGCTCGGAGATCTCCAGTGGAAAAAGGCCGCAGAATGGGAGAACAAAGGAATTCTTGCTGTAGTCGGTTCGGGAGTAGAACCGGGGATGGTCAATGTGTTTGCCCGGTATGCCGCAGATCACCTTTTTGATGAAATCCATGAGCTCAATGTACGGGACGGCGATACTATAACGGCCGAGGGCCTGGATATTGCTTTCGGGTTTTCTATTTGGACGACAATCGAAGAGTGTCTCAACCCGCCTGTGGTGTGGGAGAAGGACAGAGGTTGGTACACGACGGAATCATTTTCCGAACCGGAGATATTCAATTTTCCCGATCCGGTCGGCCCTACCGAAGTGATTAATGTCGAACACGAAGAAGTGTTGATGCTTCCCCGTTCCTTCGGCGAGAAGGGGCTGAAACGGTGTACGTTCAAATACGGGTTGGACAGCGATTTTAGGCATGTATTAAAGATATTAGAATCACTCGGTCTGGACAAAACAGAGAAGGTAAAAGTAGGGGGCGTGGAAGTATCACCGCGGGATGTTGTTGCAGCAGTAGCACCGGACCCCGCAAAAATCGGACACCTTCTTAAAGGAGCAGTATCGGCCGGTCTCTGGGTAAAGGGGAAAAAGGACGGAAAAGAACGCAGCGTATACATTTATCAGCTTGCCGATAACCAGGAATGTATGGACAAGACAGGCAGTCAAGCTGTTGTAGCGCAGACTGCATTCAATCCGGTAATCATGATGGAACTGCTGGCAACGGATGAGTGGTCCGGCGCCGGGGTCAAAGGGCCGGAACTCTTTCCGCCGGAACCGTTTATGAGGCGGATGGAACAGTACGGTTTTCCGCCGGGAATGATTGAACTGGATTCTCCCTATAAGAGGGACCTGGATGAACACACGTTGAAGTCCGGATTTTAACAAGAGGAGGAAAACGATGGCAAAAGCCAACACATTCGAAAACATTTCTCCGGTATGGAGCAAAGTAACTGATATTCTCGTCGACCATGGGGAGGGCGCGTATCTCTACGATACGGATGGAAACCGGTATCTCGATTTTTCCTGCGGTATCGGAGTGACCAATACCGGTCATTGCCATCCGAAGGTGGTGGAGGCGATAAAAGCCCAGGCGGAAAAGCTTATCTTCGGTCAGCTGAACATCACCTATCATAAACCGTTGGTCGAACTGGTAAAAGAACTCAAGACGATCGTCCCCAAAGAGCTCGACGAGTTTTTCTTCTCCAACAGCGGGTCCGAGGCGGTAGAAGGTGCGGTAAAACTGGCCAAACAGGTTACGGGAAGAACGAACGTTATTGTGTTTCACGGCAGTTTTCACGGCAGGACCCATTTGACTATGTCTATGACCACGAGTAAGACGATTTACCGGACCCATTACCAGC
Source organism: uncultured Spirochaetales bacterium (assembly GCA_964594055.1). GTDB lineage: Bacteria > Spirochaetota > Spirochaetia > SPDA01 > CAZJBZ01 > CAZKZZ01. The sequence continues at coordinate 4,514 of CAZQKT010000110.1, read as the reverse complement.
CGCTCGTCCCCGGTATTTTTGTCTCACCATTTCCGAGCAGTTTTTACTACGGTTGGGATGACGAGACCACGCTGGAGTTTGCCGTAAAAGAGCTGAAACGGGTATTGGCCTCACAGTCTGCTCCCGACGAAACCGCCTGTATTGCGGTCGAGCCGATTCTCGGGGAAGGAGGTTACATCGTCCCGCCCCGCGGATTCTTGAAGGCCCTCCGGGACATCTGTGATGAACACGGCATACTCCTCATTGCCGATGAAATACAGTCCGGTTTCGGGCGCACCGGAAAATACTTTGCTGTAGAACATGAACAGATAGTTCCCGACATCATGACTATGGCCAAGGGGATCGCCTCGGGCATGACGCTCTCCGGTATCGCCTACAAGAGTGAATTGTCGAAGAAATGGATTACCGGAAGTCACGGGGGTACCTACGGGGGGAATCCTGTCGCCTGCGCTGCAGCAGTGGCCACGATCAACGTGCTCAAAGAGGAACAGCTGCTGGAAAATGCAACAGTCAGAGGAGAACAGCTCAAGGCGGGGCTTTCGGATCTGCAGCAGGATTTCGAGGTGATCGGTGATGTCCGCGGCCGCGGTCTCATGGTAGCGGTCGAGTTTATGAACGGCAGGACGCCCGCGCCGGATACGGCAAAGAAAGTGCTCAAAGAGGCGAGAGAGGCCGGGCTGCTGCTTTTAGGCTGCGGTACATTTTCCAATATAATCCGGTGGATTCCGCCCCTCATTGTTTCTGAGAATCAAATTGCCGAGGGACTCGATATTTTTAAAAAAGCGCTCGAGAAAACAGTACTGTAGAGCTACTCTTAAAAAACTGTCTCCCTTATTTGAATCCGCGCAGGGTATAGTAGTCGTCGACCAGTTCTCTAAATTTGTTCCGGTCTAAGACCAGTTTCTCCTTCCCGATCGGTGTAGAAAAAAACGGCTCGGGGAGGAAGTCGTCTCGGGGCGTGACCCCCTCCTGCACATTGAATTCCCTGATAACACTGGTAATGGAGGCGGCAATCTCTCGAAAATCCTCTTCCTTAAGGTCGAGCCCCATCGTGGCCTTGCTGAGAGTTGAGAGTTCATCATAGAAAATGATGTCCCGGAAAAACCTGCACAGGATCATCGTATCGTAGATAGTGAGGCGGTCTTCATACTGTAAAAACAGCTCTGCTTTGCCGTTGTTCTCCCGGGGTCCGATCAATCCGGCGAGTTCCGGTTTGTAGAAGGTGGCCCGCAAATGGCACGCACCGCGATCACTTACCGCGTACCCCAATCCCATACCGTTGAGTGAACGGGGATCATATCCCGGCGGTTCCAACCCTTTTACATGAACAGCTATATGTTCCAGTCCCAGTTCTTTCGCGGCATACCGCACACCTTCGGCAAGCAATTCCCCGATACCTTGGCGATGAGCGATAAGATGGAGCAGTTCCGCAATGTTGTCGACATCGTTATAGTCGATTGCGAAATCGATTTCCCCCTGCTTATAAGCTTCGATCGCAAAACCGATCACATTGCCTGCAGTGACCGTGTCGATCCCGAGTTTATCGCACAAATCGTTGAGATACGCTATCTCTCTGATGTCGTCGACCATAGTAAGTCCGCCGAAAGCATCGATCGTCTCATATTCAGGACCATCCAAGGAAAGCCCTTTATGCCTTCCGCTGTTCACAGTCGCTTCCCGTGTACAAGAGATAAAACAGTAGAGGCACGATTTCGGTTTTACATCTAAATAGTGATGCAGAGCGGCCGCATTGATGGATTCTTTGTGCGGCACAGTCCCCTCCTGCCAATATCGTGCGGGGAAAGCATCTACTTTGGTAGTCAGATCGACCACGAGCGATGTTCCCTTTTGTTTGTATGCCTGTGTGCCGGGATGCTCCTTCCCGGTTTTCAGAAGGTCCTTTTGAAACTGCTTCAACAAATCAGGGTCGGCAGCGGTCTTTTCCCGGTCTCCCCAAAATACCAGGGCTTTGACGTTTTTACTTCCCAGTACCGCACCTACTCCGGTCCTTCCTAAAGACCTTCCGTGATCGTTATTTACATAGGCATATTTTACTAGGTTCTCCCCGGCAACACCGATGGTCAAAACAGCCGCTTTTTTCTCTTTATACTGTTCTTCGAGAATGGTTTCGGTTTCGAAGGCGTCTTTTCCGCGCAGATGGTCGGCATTGTGAAATGAGACCCCATACGGTGTAATTTCGACATACACCCACGATTCGCTCTTTCCGGTAAGAATAATTGCATCAAAGCCGGTTTTTGTTATCTGATAAAAAGCCTTTCCTCCGGCGTATGATTCGGAGAACACGTTTGTAAGGGGAGATTTTGTAAATGCTGCGTACCTGTTTGCACCCCAGGCAGGGAGTCCGCAGGCCGGTCCGGTTGCGAACACAATAGTATTGTCCGGTGAAAGGGGATCGACGCCCGGCGGATTTCTTTTTAGAAGGAGGTAGGAGCCTAACCCTTTGCCTCCGAGATACGTCCGATACACAGAATCCGGAATTGATTCTTCATGGTGTGTTCTTTGTGTCAAATCAATGGTTGTTATTTTTCCAAAAAAACTGTACACAAGGCCTCCTTAACGTATTTCATAGTATTGTTTCACTCTCCCACATGTAATCTTGGGGGGGAGTACCCGATAAAAGACGTTCTTTTAGCTGATCGGTTTTACTGTCCGCAGCGATGGCGAGGTCATTCTGGAGTTTCGTGTTGAGTTTATTGTAGATACGGGTAATCTCGGTCCTGTTACCGATGAGAACGCTGGCGATCATCATCAATCGATACCCCGGTTCGCAGAGCGGATCAACAGATATGAGCCGCTTTGCCCATTCTAACCCGTCGAGATTGTTGCCTAAAGATAGACAGATTTTAATAGTATTGAATATGAGGTGTTTATATTTGTTTTTCAAATTTTCACGCTCATCCCGGATTATATCCAGATATAATCCGGATTCCATAAAATCCCCTTTATAGGTTTCTGCTGCCTGCCTGTAATACTCGAGTGCAGTTGCTGTATCAGCTTTCTTTTCCGCCTGTTTCCCTTTTTCTATGAAATCGAGAAAATCGTCAACATCTGTTTTATAGGTCCCCTCTTTCAGTTTGATAGTGTTGGTATTAGTGGAGATATAATCGTTACCCTCGCCTAAGATTTTTCTAAGCCGGTACACCACGGTATTGAGGTTGTCCCGTGCGCTCTTATACGAATAGCGGGGCCAAAACGTTTCGTAGATAATTTCTTTGGTAATACCGTTTTTCCGGAAAATGATAAGCAGCTTCAGCAGGTCGATTACCCGTTTTTGCCGTGAGAGAAGTGTGACAGGGGTCTGTTCTCCGCTGATGTACAATTCAAACGAACCGAATGTCTTAAATCTCAGTTTGTATTCGCCTTCTTCGCCGTCTGTAGATGCGGCGGCAGTTGTTCCGCCGAGTCTGTGGAAATTATTAAAGTAAGGTGATCCGGTAAGTTTTGCTATTTCACGGATCAGTTCGGGATCACTGATGTCGAGGTTTTTGAATTGGTGCTCCTCTAATAGTTCGAGCATATGTATAAAGTATTCTTTTGATACTTTTTTTTCTCCTCTTCGATACTTAAGGAGCCCGAGCAGAGCGGATGCCGAGGCCCGGGGGTAGGGGGAGTTTCTCTTTTTTGATTCTTCGAGTGTTTTTGACAGATACCTTTCCGCGTCTTTATAATTCTCCAGATACATATTTACTTCACTCAAGACCAGATAGCTGAAGGGGTAGTCCATCTGGAGGAGCGGTTCATTCTCTTTTTCTTTCAAGCGGTTACTGTAATACTCCGCCCTGCGCGCGTTACCATTTCGGTAGGCAATAACCATTTGTATCAAATAAATCCAGAAGTACTGAACGTAGAGATTTTGACCGATCTCTTTTTCTCTGATCGAATCAAAATAAGATTCCGCTTGGTCGATGTTTTCCGAGTAGAGATAGTAGGTCACGAGATTGAGCTCTAAGAAACGGCGGAATGCGAACCCTTCGGACGTACGGGAAAGCGCTTTTTCCATTTGTGCTAGTGCAGCGTTGAGGTCTCCGATATAGAAAAACGTATCGCCTAAAAGAAAACTGATAAAGGCCCGGTAGGGATGGTTCGCCTTTTGTTTCCCGAACAGTTTCTCCGTTTTCAGCATCAAATCACGGGCGTTGTTGAACTCGCCTCTGTCAATGTAGATTTGAGCAAGGACGAGACGAGAGCTTAAGAATGCCTCTTCATCCTGAAATTTAAATGAGGTCTCTTCCGCCCGCAGCGCTATCTCAAAAGCCTCTCTGCTGTCGGGATATACCCACCAGTGCCCGAGAGTCAGCAAAGCTTGTAACACCTCGGACCTCTCCTTAGAGAGCTTCTCGCCGTGGGAAGCGAGGAACGCTTTCGCCATGGAGAGCAGTTCTTCTACCTTTTCGTTGCTTTCGAGGTAGAAAAAATAATTATTGAGCAGTTCGATATAGATTTTTGCCTCTTTATCAAATTCTTCTCGTTCCCGAAATGTAGAAAGTAGTGAG
>CAZQKT010000109.1:0-11760 GCA_964594055.1 uncultured Spirochaetales bacterium | reverse complement strand
GACCGAGACCGAGAAACCCGAATCCGCACCTCCCCCTGCAGTAGCGCTTGAAACCAAACAGTGGGCCGTGTATTTTAACCCCGACAGCGCCCGTCTTACCGACGAGGCCCGCCGGCACCTTGCAGAAATTCGAAACCAGCTGCAGGCATATCCGGAGGGAAAGGTCGTTATTTCCGGGCACTGCGCGCTGTTCGGCACGGAACGGGGTCGAACGGAGCTCTCTGAGGACCGGGCCCGGAATGTGCTGCAGTATCTGTTGGAAAGCAGCTGGGACCCCGAGAGAGAGCCCGACGTCAAAGGGGTAGGGGGCAAGCAGTACGTAACCGACGAGCGTGATAAACAGTACTTAAACCGGCGGGTAGAAATCATGCTTTCGTATTGATATGTCGCAACGATCAATCGAGAAGAAGCTGCATCGCTACTTCATCACACTCTTCCAGTTTCGGGCACTCTAGGCGCTCCAGGCACTTCCGCCACAATTTTCAGGGGAACTGGTCCTTATCGGCTGCAATGGACCGCCGTTTTGCCATTGTGTTCGTGAGCTTGAAGATGGAGTCGACATCCGGGGCAGCTGCTCTTCCGACTGTAATCATGAAGCATCTTACTTATCGTGGAAGGTTGCAGCCATACCTTTAATCTCCTGTGCCTGTCCGGATTCAGTATCGATATGCTTGTGGACCATTGCGGCAACTCCTGTCTGCAGGCCGAACAGTTTGATAAACCCGGAAGCATCACCGTGATCGTACGAACTTTCACCGAACGAGGCGAGATCTTCAATATAGAGGGATGACGGAGATTTTCTTCCTGCAACCACAATGTTTCCTTTGTAGAGAGCTGCTCGGACCGAACCGGTCGTGTACTGTGATGCATACCGCATGAACGCTTCTAACGATTCTCTAAGCGGTGTATACCATTTACCCCGGTAGATAAGTTCTGCGTACCGCTGACTGAGCACGTTTTTCATGCTCAACGTATCGAAGTCGAGGGTGAGCATTTCCAGTTCGCGAAGGGCCTGATAGAGGATCGTTCCTCCCGGTGTTTCATAGACCCCCCTGCTTTTCATCCCCACAGTCCGTGTCTCTACAATATCGGTCCTCCCGATACCGTTGGCAGCCCCTATCTTGTTGAGTGTTTCTACGATTTCGAGCGGTTTCATCGTTTTTCCGTCAAGACCGACCGGTATTCCCTTCTCGAACTCAATGGTAACGACCTCTTCTTTGTCCGGAGCATCTTTCGGGGAGACAGCATGAAGATAGAGATCTTCTTTGGGTCTGTTCCAAGGGTCTTCCAAATCTCCGCCCTCATGACTGGTGTGCCACAGGTTTGAATCTCGAGAGTATATGTTCTTCTTGGAGATGTTTCCCAAATGGATGTTTCTTTTTTCCGCGTATTCGATTGCCTGCTCTCTCGAGCGGATGTCCCACATCCGCCAGGGAGCGATTACTTTCAAGTGCGGGGCCAGCGCTTTGTAGGTCAGTTCGAACCGGACCTGATCGTTCCCCTTACCGGTACAGCCGTGGGCAACCGCATCGGCGTCCTCTTTAAGCGCTACATCCACCTGATGTTTCGCCTGAAGGGGGCGGGCAATGGACGTCCCGAGAAGGTATTTTCCCTCATACACGGCCCCGGCCCGCAGCATCGGAAAAATAAAGTCATTGACGAACTCCTCGCGAACATCCCGGATATACAGCTTTGATGCTCCGGAGTTTTTCGCTTTCTCCTCCATGGAGTCCCAATCCTCTTCCTGCCCCACATTGGTACACAGCCCGATGATTTCAGCCCCTTCGTAGTGCTCTTTGAGCCAGGGAATGATAATCGAGGTATCGAGGCCTCCTGAATATGCCAATACAATTTTTTTTACGTTTTGATCACTCATGTTTTCCTCCATGATTTTTTATCGGGCCGATTCTTCGAGGACCGACTGTAGAATTGCTGTTCCTGCTTCTAACTCCTCTTTCGAAATAATCAAAGGAGGAGCAATGCGAATGACGTTTGTTCCTGATCTGAGGATGAGAAGCCCTTTCTCTCTGCACCGCTTCATGATCTCGGGGATAAGCTCTCCGTGTTCCCCGCCGGAACCGTTCGGGAAATCGACTACGATCCCTTTGAGAAGTCCCATCCCCCGAATCTCTTGTATGCGATCGGGAAGTAATTTATGCAAATTTTGCAGTTTCTCGGTAAGCAGTTTGCCTTTCTCTTCGACGGACCGAAGGAACTCAGGTTTTGCTATGGTGTCGAATACGTGAGAGCCCACAGCAGCTGTGACCGGGCCGCCTCCGAAAGTAGTACCGTGTTCACCGACGTGAAGCAGATCGTTTATCTTCGGCGGAGTAAGAGTAGCGGAGAGAGGTAGTCCTCCTGCAAGCGGTTTCGAAAGGGTAATAATGTCGGGACGCAGCCCCACCTGTTCGGAAGCGAAAAGGGTCCCGGTCCTGCCTAATCCGGTCTGCACTTCATCCGCAATCAGGATAACATCATGCTGCGCGCACAGTCTGTTTAGAGCTTCCGCGAACTCCGGGGTCATCGATGTAAGCCCGCCTTCTCCCTGCAGCACCTCGACAATGACTCCGGCAAACGAGCTCTCAATTGTTTTCTCGATCGAGGCAGTGTCGTTATACGGTGTAGTGACTACTCCATCCACTAAGGGGACGAACGGCTGTTGGTACTTCGGTGAGGGAGTGCAGGAGAGCGCACCCATCGTCCTGCCGTGAAATGCGGTAGAAAAACAGAGCAGTTTATGGTTGCCCGGGCCCCGTTTTCTCTGAGCGTAGAGTCGGGCGTATTTTATGGCTGTTTCGTTTGCCTCCGACCCGCTGTTGCCGAAATGCACCGCCGAAAACCGGGAACCGGGAAATGCCGAAATCAGCTTCCGGGCAAGATGTACTGCCGGTCCCGTCGTAAACAGGTTTGAAACGTGGATAAGTTTCTTCATCTGCTCGTAAGCGATACGGGCCAAATCTTCTCTGCCGTATCCTAAGGCGTTTACCGCAATACCGGACCCGAAATCGAGGTATTTGTTCCCCGCCGTATCGAAGAGGTAGACCCCTTCTCCCCGATCGAGTACAAGAAACTCCGGGGCATACTGGTTTGGAAACGGCGGGTTTTTGATATACGACTGTTTTACATGTTCCATACAATTCCTTCCTTGATAGACAATAGCTAACGTATTATGCCGGCAGAATGCGCGAGCCTAACGATCCTGCAATCAGTTTTTTTAAATCACCGAAGGAGCCGTACCTGCAGATAATAATGTCTTGTACTCCCGACCGCAGTGCTGCGAGTGATGAGTTCACTTTCGGGATCATCCCTCCGGTAATAACACCCTCTTCGATGTTCTCTTTTATCGATTCTTCATTGAGTTGTGAAATAACTTCTCCCTCTTTGACGATCCCCGGGATGTCCGAGATAAAAATAAGATGGACTGCAGGAAGAGCAGCAGCTATGTGAAAAGCCGCTTCATCAGCGTTGATATTAAGGGCCCCTCCCTCTTCGTCTGTTGAGGTGGAGGCGATTACGGGGATGTAGCCGTGTGAAAGCAGAAGAGAAATGAGGGCCGGGTCTACGGTGATGATTTTCCCCGTCCGTGTACCGGAGGGAAGGTGCTTTTCGATACTTTCTCCCTGAAACAACAATCCGTCACAGCCGCTCAAGCCTACGGCCCGAGCTTTTTTATGAAACCGTCGCACAAGCTGCTTATTTACCTTCCCGGCAAGCACCATATCGACAATTTCCATCTCTTCGGGGGTGGTCATCCTGATGCCGTCGCGAAACTCCGGCTTTAACCCGAGCTGTTGCGAAAGCCGTGAGACCTCCGCTCCGCCACCGTGGACTAACACAAAAGCGTATTCTTCCGAGAGCAGCCCCATCTCTTCGATGAGGTCCGTTAGTGCCTGTTCATCGGCCGCAGCTTTACCGCCTATCTTTATCAGTACGATCGGTTTTGCTCTGCTCATCTTCTACACCTCTCCCCAAACCGGCAACCCGGCCGTCTCTTCGATCCCGAACCGAATGTTCATATTTTGAACAGCTTGTCCTGATGCTCCTTTTACAAGATTATCGATTGCAGAAAAGAGAAAGAGAGTATCACCCTCACAATGCCATCCGATATCACAGCGGTTCGACCCCCACACATCCAGCGATTGCGGGACCCCGGTTTTGTTGAGCTTGACAAACGGCCTGCTCCCATACACCTCTTCGAAGAGCGTTGCAATCTCTTCTGTTCCGGCTTCCCGGGAGAGGTCCGCTGTTGTCGTGACTGCCATGCCCCGCTTCAGAGGGACCAGATGCGGGGTGAAAAACACCTCTGCCGTGCCTTTCGGTTCCCTGCTAAACCAGTCGATGCCTTGTTGGATTTCGCCGGTGTGCCGATGACTCTTTCCCGGCGAATATGCTCCCGTATTTTCACTCCGCTCACAGAAGAGAAGATTTTCTTTCGCTTTTTTCCCCGCCCCCGATATCCCTGAAAGCGAGTTTACAATGATCTTTCCGGTAATAAGCCCCGATCTGATAAGCGGGTAGAGGGGAAGAAGCGTTGCTGTGGGATAGCAGCCGGGATTAGCAATAATATCACTTTTTTTTATCTCATCTTCGTACACCTCGCACAACCCATATGCCGCCCGGGGCAGCTCCTCCGGGCAGGGCGGAGGCGAACCGTACGAGTGTTCGAACGCCACAGGGTCTTTGATTCGAAAATCAGCAGAGAGGTCTATCACGATCGACGTAGAAAAAAACTGCTTGCAGATCGCTCCTGAGGTAAGATGGGGCAGTGCTGCAAACACGACATCCGGTTTAAACGCTGCTATCTTTTCAACAGGAACGAGGTTTCCGTTACTTACCGTCATCTTTTTCTTTATTGCCGCATTGAGTCCGCTATCTATCGAAAGAACATCGGCCCCGGCCTTCGAGGATGAACCGGGAATAATGGTATCTATGTGGGGATGGTTTCCCAGCAGCCGAAGAAGAATTTGACCGGTATATCCGGTGGTTCCTAATAGTGCAGCTTTCATGGTTGTAACTCCAAATCGGGTAGTAGTGTTTTAAGATGATCGAAAAACATCTCATTGGATTGCATCTCTTCGAGTACAATCAGTATGGTGTCGTCGCCCGCAATGGACCCGAGCATCCCCGGGATCTCGAGATTGTCCAGTGCAAAAGCAACACTGTTTGCGTGTCCCGGCAGAGTCTTTAACACCCCTACAGTATGGGAAAAATCGATTGATATAAAGCCCCGTCGGATATCTTGTAAAAATTTCTGCTCCGATTCTTTTTGCTGGTGCGCATCGGGAAGCGAATAATAGACAGAAGAGTTTCCATCGGCCACTTTCCCCACTTGAAGATAGCGCAGATCACGAGAGAGTGTGGCCTGAGTGACCGGAAACCCCTTTTTATGGAGGAGGTTTTGGAGCACTTCCTGATTCGGGATTTTATTCTCCCGTATGATTTCGCGTATGGCATTGAGCCGGCTTGTTCTCGGTTTCATACAATTTGTATATTTATACAATAATTTTGAATAAATATACGAAAAATATCGGTGCTGTGCAAGAGGTATGTAATAATAATTGATTTTTTTGCCGAAAATTTTGTAAGATCATCTATGGCATCAGATAGTAACGAAACTTTGAAACCTGATCCGGACAGAATTGCGGGGAGAAAACGGGACGGGGAAGTCCACATCTCCCTGTCCGAAGACGAGCTGACTGCACGTGCAGATTTTTATCCTCCGCTCGGTGCCGGCCATCCGCTTGAACTCGGCAATCTCGAACATAGTATCGAGGCAAACGGAATAACGTACGGTATAGACCTGGATGCTGTGCGGGAAGCTCTCTTGACGTGCAATACGGAACGGAAAGTGCTCAAGGAAGTAGTGATAGCACGGGGAAAGAAACCCGAGCCTGCAGTCCCCCGCTACATTAAACTCAAAGATCGTCTCTTTCATCATAAACAGCCCTACGATCCGGATGCCCCTCAAATCGATTTCAAATCTCTTACCCCCTATATCATCGTAAAAAAAGGGGAAGTGTTAGGCAGGGAGATCGAGGCACGGTCCGGGAAAGAGGGGATTACCGTAAAGAATGAACCGATAGAGCCGGGAAAACGAAGTATCGTCCCCTTTACTCCCGGTGAGCATGTGACCGTAGAAGACGGCGTAATCAAGGCGGCCGTTGAAGGCAGATTTGAAAAAAAGAACAACACGATTTCAGTTGCCCGTGTTCTCGACATTGACGGAGGGGTCGATTATCACACCGGAAATATCATTTTTCCCGGTGATGTCATTATAACCGGAGAGATAAAAGACGGATTCAAAGTGTATGCGGGAGGGTCCGTGATCTGTAAGGACACGCTCGATGCTTCCGATGTGGTAAGCAAGAAGGATTTAGTCGTCTCAGCGGGTATTATCGGTAAGAACAAAGGTTTGCTGCGAATCGGAGGGAGCATTGAAGCGAAATATATCGAAAACTGCAAGGTAAAAGCCCGTGGAGACCTGAACATCTCGGATGCAATCGTCAATTCACACATCAAATCGATGGGAAAAGTGGAGATGGGAGAGCGGGGGACCATCGTCGGTGGTGATATCTCCGCAATCCAGGGGATCCGGGCGTTTCGCATTGGAAAAGAGGCGGGCCCTTGCACCGTTATACAATGCGGTATTGATTTTATTGCCCAAAAAAAACTGGACCAGGTAAAACAGAAGCATACTGCCCTCTACCTAAAATTGCAGACAGTAGAGAAGCTACTCAAAAAAGAGGAAAAGCAAGAGTTGACGATCGTAAAAGAGAGAATCACTAAAGCACTTTCTCGAATGAGCAATCAGATGAGTAAGCTCCTCGAGAGTATACACAAGAATGAAACTGCAGATATTGTTATAACAGACACCGTGTATCCGGGTACAACGATCGAAATCTGCAATTTTCACTTTATCGTTTATACCGCTATGAAACATGTCCGCTTTTTTCTGGACAAACAGCAGGGCAAAATTCTATTCGAAGAACTGGGAAAAAAGAAGTAACCAATGAAGGAACGGAAGCAGGGAGTACTCGCTCATGCAATAAGCGGCGGAGTGGACAGCTCAGTTGCAGCATCAGTGCTTGCACATGAGTGGGACCGTCCTGAGCTGGGGCGAAGGATGGTATGTATTAACCACTACATGTGGCCCGGCTGCAAGGGGTGTTCTCCGGAGGTTCTCGAACGCGCAGAAGCAGTAAGCAGGAAACTGGGCCTACCGTTTTTTCTTATCGATATGCAGGAAGTGTTTCGTACCCATGTCGTAGAAGATTTTGTAAATACATATCTGAAAGGGAAAACCCCCAATCCGTGTGTACGGTGTAACGAACACATGCGTTTCTCCAGGTTATATGCAGTCATAAAAGCTCTATTGATAGAAAAAAGCATTCTCGGGGAGGGGGAGACGCTGTACTTTTCGACAGGGCATTACGTACGGTCGGAGAAAATTGCATCCGGTATGTTCCTGAAACGGGCATTCGATGAAACGAAAGACCAATCCTATATGCTTTATCGTATAGATAAAAAGATGCTCCCATATGTAAGATTTCCTTTAGGAGAGTACAGAAAAAAAGAAGTTGTCGAGGTGGCAAAACAACTCGGCTATTCATCTGCATCAATAAAGGAAAGCCAAGATATTTGCTTTATAGAAGATACGTATACCGATTTTATTCGGAAATATACTGCAGACCCCCGGCTGAGTATGCCCGGCGATATCGTGACTGCAACCGGAAAGACGATAGGCAGGCATAAAGGTTTTATCCATTATACGATAGGACAGAGGAAGGGACTGGATCTATCGGACGGTCCCTGGTATGTGACAGGTGTGGATGCGGAGACGAACACAGTGTTCGTCAGGAGAAAAGAGGAGGGCCTCTCCTCTGTATTTACTGCCGGGGAGTGCAATTGGTTTATTCCTGCTCCTATAGATGAACTCCGCTGCATGGTCAAGGTCCGATATAACACCCCTGTACTGCCGGGAAGAGTGCAGTCACAGGGACGGGGAAACGTCAGGGTCCTTCTCGACAAACCTGCTGTAATAACTCCCGGTCAATCTGCGGTTTTCTATCATGATGACCTCGTCTACGGGGGAGGAATTATCGAATAGCGATTTTGCTGTCCGTTTTGCTGTCCGTTTTGCGGCTCCAGTTGGGGGGCAGTTTTGTAAGGACTGTCTTGGACAATTGGCCTGGATTGAGTGTCTCCGTAGTGCCTGCTGCAACCATAAAGACCACGTGTTCTTCGATCCCGCTTACAAGATTCGAAGAGCAGCTGCGGTAGGAACCCCGGGGGTTGACATAGAGCAGAAACCGATGTTTTTCTTTGACCACTTTTACCGGTAGAATTTCGATTGATTTCTGCTGCAGTTCCGGGAAGAGAAGCATAAAAGTTGTCTCACCATGGGTGAAAAAAAAGGTCGAGCCCGGAAAATCGATCACCTGCTCATGGGGGGTAATAAAGCAGGTGTAACTTTTCCCGTCCGGGTATACTGCCTGCAGCCGTACTGCATCGTTTTTAGTATATTCGAACAGCGGCAGTTCGAAAGCAGCAAAACCGGAAACAGTAACAGCAGACGAAAAGACGGGATAATAGGCAAACAGAGAAATAATCAGATAGGGGAAATCTCCGCAGAACAGATAATCGAGAACCAATGTACCCGTTTTCTCGAATGATGGCGTGCTCTCCTCGAGTACGAGAATTTCCCTCAAACCCCGTTCATTCTCGTCGCTTTCAAATGAAAACGAAGTCAGTTGCTCAAACTGGACCGGTTCTTTTATGCGGAGGTATGATTGGATCGGTTTTCCCACGAGGTGCGGTTCTCCGTCGATGATGATATTCCTGAACCGGCCCCCCGAAAGTTCCACCTGATAGTACGATTCGTTGAGCAACGTGTCGCCGGGCATGTTTGCTATAAAATTCCGCTGTTCCGGTTCCTGCAGAGAGAGTTGTTTCGCCTCATGTTCAGAGAGTTCAACAGGGGTAATACCTGCAAGGGTGAGCAAAATCTGTTTGATCTCTTCTTTTGCCTCCGGGGACGAAGCGTCATATTCTCGTAATGACAGCTGATACCGTTTTTTAAACGCAACAGATCGGTTTAGCCTGTCTGCAGGAGTATGGGGTAAAATCGGTACGGGAAAATCGATATAAGAAACACTCTGCATTTTTGCCTCGGAGCGGTTTTCTATCGGCCCCGAAGCTGGTTGTCCGTTTTGTTCTTTTTTATGAGAGAGAATATCGGTTGTAACGCCGATACTGTGCCCTTTTTTTGCCAATTTTTTGAAACTCTCGGTAAGCTGTTCTAACGTGGTGGTTATATGGACCGAAGAACATTCCGCTATGATAAAGAGCGGATTAGGCTGTTGCAGGAGGAGGCGCGGTGAAATTGTCTCATTCTTTTGCATCTGTGCGGGAAGAAAAAGGCAAGGCAGGGCGAGTTTATCTTTGCCCATAATTGCCGTCAATGTGCCCCTGAACGGAGAACCGGTGGGGAGGGAGGGGGCAATAATCCAGTTGAAGACCGAATTATGGTAATATCCTCGAAACTCCGGGCGAAAGAAATCGATATCGGAGGGCATCATAAAGCGGGGCAAAAGCTCTATCGACTCTTCTATGGTGTTGCGGTCATTCCAGGGGTTTTCGTATACCCAAGAGACCTCATCTTCGAGTTCGTCTCTTAAGAGAAGGGAATGAAATGCGCCGCTGTATCCTTTGGGAAGTACCTTATCTCCCACGGTTTCCATGCGGTGTCTCAAATGTGTGAGGATATCCTGCTTCCGTGTATCGAGGTTTTCCGTGAGAAGATGTACGGGAAGGTTCCATAAAACAGGATTTGACGTAAGAAGAGCATTGGAATTGAGAAAGGCAAAACACGCTTCTATGATTTTAAACAGCTGTTCTTCGGGCTGATTATAGAATCGAAGTACAAACGAGATGTTAGAGAATTCACTTTTTTTCACTCTATACCGTTTGTCGAGAAAATATCCTAAAAAATCAAGAGATTTTTTACGGAGAAAATGAAATTTTTTATTGATGATTTAAAAAAGTATTTGTATCTTAGGTTATAGAATTATCATTAGGTACGTAATTACTATTTTGCTCTTAAATAACCGCTTGAAGGTACCGTTCGGTCTTTCAGACGGGGTAAACATAAAAAAACAATACGAAAAGAGAGAGGTATAGCGATGGCTAAACAGTTGGAGTTTCATGAAGAGGCCAGAAGATCACTATTTCAGGGAGTTGAAAAGCTCTCAAATTCCGTAAAGGTTACATTAGGTCCGAAAGGTCGAAATGTTCTGTTAGATAAAAAGTTCGGCGCCCCTACGGTTACGAAAGACGGGGTAAGTGTGGCGAAAGAGATTGAACTCGAAGACCCCTATGAGAATATGGGTGCACAGCTTTTAAAAGAAGTAGCAACCAAAACAAACGACGTTGCCGGTGACGGGACAACGACCGCTACTGTTCTTGCTTACTCAATTATCAAAGAGGGGCTCAAGAGCGTTGCGGCAGGTATTAATCCCATGGGCATCAAACGGGGAATTGATAAAGCGGTCGAGCTCGCGGTCGAAGAACTCAAGAAGATGTCTAAAACTATCAAGGGCAAGGAAGAGATTGCTCAGGTAGCTTCGATTTCTGCGAACAACGATATGGAGATCGGCGAAGAGATAGCAGGAGCAATGGAGAAAGTCGGAAAGGACGGCGTTATTACTGTCGAAGAGTCCAAGACGATTGAATCGAGCACCGATTTTGTAGAAGGCATGCAGTTTGATCGCGGATATCTTTCACCTTATTTTGCGACGAACCGGGAAAATATGACTGCAGTACTCGAAAATCCCTATATCCTGATTTTTGATAAGAAAATCTCGAGTATGAAAGACCTTCTCCCTGTTCTCGAGAAAGTTGCTCAGGCGAGCAAGCCTCTGCTCATTATTGCTGAAGATGTCGAAGGCGAAGCTCTCGCGACCCTGGTCGTGAATACAATTCGGGGGACTTTAAACGCTGTGGCAGTAAAAGCCCCCGGGTTCGGAGACAGAAGAAAAGCGATGCTCGAAGATATTGCGATTCTGACCGGCGGTCAGGTGATTTCTGAAGAATTGGGACTGAAACTCGAGACAACGGAACTGAAACAGCTTGGAAGTGCCAAATCTGTGAAAATAGAGAAAGAAAATACTACAATTATCAGCGGTGCGGGCAAATCTCAGGATATTAAAGACCGGATTGCCCAGATCAAAGCACAGATCGATGATACAACTTCCGATTATGACCGTGAGAAACTGCAGGAACGGCTTGCAAAACTGGCAGGTGGTGTCGCTGTGATTAACGTCGGGGCTGCAACCGAAGTCGAACTGAAAGAGAAAAAGCACCGCGTTGAAGATGCCTTGAGTGCTACCCGGGCCGCTATCGAAGAGGGGATCATCCCCGGTGGTGGCGTCTCCATGATTCAGGCAGTCGGTGCACTCGAGAAAATTGACTTGGCTTCTTTCGAAGAAGATGAAAAAGTCGGTTTTAAGATCGTAAAACGGGCACTCGAAGAACCGATTCGGCGAATCGTCGAAAATGCAGGGCTGGACGGTGCAGTCGTTGCTGAGAGAGCAAGAAATGAAAAGAAAGGCATCGGGTATGATGCTGCAAAAATGGAATGGACCGATCTTGTCAAAGCAGGTATTATCGATCCTGTCAAGGTAACCCGATCTGCTCTGCAGAATGCAGCTTCAATCTCCGGTCTTCTGCTTACGACTGAATGTACCGTTACCGATATTCCGG
>CAZQKT010000108.1:0-11980 GCA_964594055.1 uncultured Spirochaetales bacterium | reverse complement strand
GGGGAGACCTCCCCCCCAGAAAGTGCAACAAGGTTTGAGGCACTACGGTCAGGCCTACACCGGGGCGTCGAGGAAGGCGGTGCGGAGCAGTTCCCGGGTGTAGGGGTCCTGCGGGTCGGAGAAAATTTCGCGGGCGGGGCCGCTTTCGACGATTTTTCCCTCCTTCATGATGATGAGATCATGGCAGAGGGTTTTTACCACTTTGAGGTCGTGGCTTATGAAAATATAGGTGAGCTCGTATTTCGCTTGGAGCTCTTTGAGGAGCTCGATTACCTGGAACTGGATGGAGCGGTCGAGCGAAGATGTGGGCTCGTCGAGTATGATAAAATCCGGTTTGAGGACGATTGCCCTGGCCAAGGCGATGCGCTGGCGCTGGCCGCCGGAGAACTCATGGGGGTAGCGGCCGCGGGTTTCGGGGTCGAGGCCTACCTCTTCCATGGCCCGGATGATCATCGCTTCCCGCTTGTCGGGAGTGCCGATGTCGTGGATTTCGAGACCTTCACCGATAATTTTTTCTACGGTAAGCCGGGGGCTCAAACTGCCGTACGGGTCTTGGAAGATAATCTGCATGGAACGGCGGTAGGGGCGGACCTCGTTGTCCGAGAGTTTGTGGAGGGGGGTTTCGCGAAAAAAGATCTCACCCCGGCTGTTCTCGAGCCTGAGGAGGGCACGGCCTAAAGTGGTCTTGCCCGACCCGCTCTCTCCGACAACGCCTAAGGTCTGGCCTCTGCGGACCTTGACGGTCACCCCGTCCACCGCTTTTACATACCCTGTAGTGACGCGGAGGAAACCGTGCTGAATGGGAAACCACACCTTCACTTCGTTAAGTTTTAAGAGCTCTTCTGCGGCCGGGTCCGGCTCGGGGGGCTCTTCGGTCAGCTCCGCTTCGATGAGCTCCCGGGTGTACTCATGCTGCGGATTTGTAAAAATCTGGTGGGCGGTCCCCTTCTCCACAAGATAACCGTCCCGCATTACTGCTATCCGGTCGGCAATCCGCTGGACGATCGAAAAATCGTGGGTGATAAAGAGGACCGACATTTCGAGCTCGTCTTTGAGCCTTTTAAGGAGCCGGAGGATTTGGTCCTGGATGGTCACATCGAGGGAGGTGGTCGGCTCATCCGCTATGAGCAGTTTGGGCCGGTTTATGAGGGCCATGGCGATCATCACCCGCTGCCGCTCCCCGCCCGAGAGCTGGTGGGGAAACGAGGTGAGCCGCTCCTCAGGGTTTCGGATTCCCGCCACAGTAAGCCATTCCAGTACCTCCGGTCTGGCCTTCTCGAGGGAAATTCCGCGGTGGATGAACAAGGTCTCAGCAATCTGCTTCTCTACGGTATGGAGAGGATTGAGGGAGCTCATCGGTTCCTGGAAGATCATCCCGATATCGTTGCCCCGCACGCGGAGGAGTTCTTCTTCCGGGAGGGCGAGGAGGTCGCGGCCTTGGTGGAAAAAAATCGAGCCTTCCGGGTACACCACCTGATGGGCCGGGAGGAGCCGTAAGATTGACGCGGCGGTCACCGTTTTACCGGACCCGCTCTCTCCGACTAAAGCAAGGGTCTCGTTGGGGAGAATATCGAGGTCCACCCCGTGGATTACTTCCCTGAACTCCGGCCCGTGCCGGAAGGCGACCTTAAGCCCGCGGATGGAAACGAGCGGATTGGCCGGGTCCTGACGTACCGGGCTGCTCATTCTGTCCTCCTCATTCAGCCCTCCTCGGGTCGAACGCGTCCCGCACCGCTTCTCCTACGAACACCAGCAGGGTGAGCATGGAACCTAAGACCACAAACGCGGTAACGCCGAGCCAGGGGGCCTGGAGGTTTGCTTTTCCCTGGGCGAGGAGTTCTCCTAACGAGGGGGAGCCCACCGGCAGGCCGAAGCCCAAGAAATCGAGTGAGGTGAGGGTGGTAATCGAGCCGCCCAAGATAAACGGCATGAAGGTCAAGGTCGCCACCATGGCGTTGGGGAGGATATGCGTGAACATGATCTTGGTGTCCTTTAACCCCATCGCCTTGGCAGCTTGTACGTATTCGAAGTTGCGGGCCCGGAGGAATTCCGCCCGGACCACTCCCACCAGACTCATCCAGCCGAACAGCAGGGTGATCCCTAACAGCCACCAGAAGTTGGGCTGGACCACGCTGGCCAGTATAATGAGGAGAAACAGGGTGGGCATGCCGGACCACACCTCCATAAACCGCTGGCCGACGATATCGAGGCGCCCCCCGTAGTAGCCCATCACAGCCCCTACCGCCACACCGATAATCGAGGAGAATATGGTAAGCGTTAATCCGAACAGGACAGAGATACGGAACCCGTAGAGGACCCGGGCCAAGACGTCCCTCCCCTTGTCATCGGTGCCTAAGGGATTTTCTTTTGTCGGGGGAGAGGGGGCGGGACTGGGTAGCTCGTAGTTTATCGTATCGTAGCTGAACTTGATAGGCGGCCAGATGATCCACCCCTTCTCCTCGATAAGCTCTTCTACATAGGGGTCCCGATAGTCTGCGGCCATTTCGAACTCGCCGCCGAACTCAGTCTCGCTGTACTCTTTTACGAGGGGGAAAAACAGTTTGCCGTCATGTCCGATAAGAAGCGGGACGTCGTTTGCCAACACTTCCGAGAAGAGGCTCAAGACGAACATGGTAAGGAAGATCCAGAACGAGTAATACCCCCGCCTGTTCCGTTTGAAACGCCTCAGCCGTTCTTGAAACAGGGCAGAGGCGGTAAAAGATTTCTTCTTTTTTCTGTTCTCGGTACCGGTACTACTCATTACTCGTTACCGTCCCCGAATCTGCCGCGATTCGAAATCGATCCTCGGGTCGACAATGGTGTAGGTGAGATCACTTACCAGGTTTAGCACCAACCCGAGCAGGGTAAAGACGTACAGGGTACCGAACATGACGGTGTAATCCCGCTGCATCGTCGCCTCGAAACCGAGCAGGCCCAACCCCTCGAGCGAGAAAATCACTTCTATAAGAAGGGAGCCGGTGAAAAACATACTGATAAACGCAGATGGAAACCCCGCAATGATCAACAACATTGCATTGCGGAACACATGCCTAGAGAGGATCCGCTTCTCCGTACATCCTTTCGCCCGTGCCGTCATCACGTACTGTTTGTTGATCTCATCGAGGAAGGAGTTCTTCGTGAGCATGGTAAGGGTGGCAAACCCGCCGATGACCATTGCCAGAACGGGGAGGGTGAGATGATGAAAGTAGTCTGTGATCTTTGTAAAAAAGGAGAGGTCGCCCCAATTATCCGAGACCAGCCCCCGGAGCGGGAACCAGTTGAGAAACGTCCCCCCGGCAAACAGGATGATAAGCAGTATGGCAAAGAGGAATGTGGGAATGGCGTTTCCGATAATGACCGCCGTAGAGGTCCACACATCGAACCTGCTCCCGTTGCGTACCGCTTTCTGAATGCCCAAAGGAATGGAGACGAGGTAGATGATGAGTGTACTCCACACTCCCAGTGAAACCGATACGGGGAGCCGATCGATGATGAGCCGGATGACCGACTTCCCGCGGAAAAGACTTTCTCCGAAATCAAAGACAATGTAGCTTTTAAGCATAGTGAAGTACCGGATGTGAAGCGGTTTGTCGAACCCGAACCGCTTCTCGATTTCTGCTATCACTTCCGGGTCGAGGCCCCGCGCCCCCCGGTAGCCGGTAGTGCCGCCCTCGTCCACTCCCCCGCCGGCGCTATCGATCTCCTCGCCCCCGTCGAACGTACCGCCGCTGCCTACCTCCTGCCGGCCTTCTCCGGAGATCCGCTCCATGATCATGTTGCTGCCGATCCCGCTCATACGGGCGACCATCTGGTCTACAGGTCCGCCGGGGGCGATCTGGACGATAAAAAAGTTGATGGTAATGATTGCAAACAGCGTGGGGATGATCAGCAATATCCTGCGTATTATGTAGGCGCCCATCGATCGCTACGCTGCTTCCGCGTTGGGCTGCCTCATTCCGTCGACCACCAGGTGTTGATTCCCAGAACGTATTTGGGCCGTACCGAGGGCCGGTCGAACTTGTTCCAATACGCTACCCGAAACGCTGAAATGTGCCATTGGGGTACGACATAGTGGTTCCAGGTGAGCACCCTGTCGAGCGCCCGCCCCCAATAGATAAGCGCTTGTTCATCCTCCTGCCGTTTTTCGATCCCTTCGATGAGGTAGTCGACCGCTTCGTTTTGGACCCCTGCGGTATTGTAGGTAAAGTCCATATAATCACTGTGCCAGACGATCTTGAGGTTGGTATCCGGATAAAAATTGGCGCTGTAGCCCCCGGAGATCATGTCGAAGTCCCGCTCCCGGAGCCTGTTGGTAAACTGGGTCGTGTCCACGACCCGGATATTCATAGTGACCCCGAGCCTCTCTAAGTTCTTCTGAAAGGGAATGGCCACCCGTTCCATGGAGGGGCTGTAGAGAAGCAGCTCGAACTCCATCGGCTTGCCGGTGCGGGTGTTGACCAGTTTTCGGTCCCTGATCTCCCACCCGGCCTCGCGAAGAAGCTGTAATGCCTGCCGCATTTGGGCCCGTATGCTCCCCGAACCGTCGGTTTTCGGCGGATCGAACTCGTTGGTAAACACTTCGGGGGGAATTTTGTCTTTGATAGGTTCGAGGACCCGCCGCTCTTCTGCGGAGGGAAGCCCTTTCGCCTCGTATGTGGTGTTCTGGAAATAACTGCGGGTGCGGGTATACTGCCCGTAGAAGAGGTTTTTGTTCATCCATTCGAAATCGAATACATAGGTAAGCGCTTCTCTTACCCGACGGTCTTCGAAGAAGGGCTGCTGGATATTGTAGACGAACGCCTGCATCGGCTGCGGGATGTCGTGGGAAATCTCTTCTTTAATAATCTGGCCGGAATCGAACTTGGGACCTTCGTACATGGTGGCCCAGTTCTTGGAGATGTTCTCCTCTCTGAACTCATATTCTCCCGCTTTGAACGCTTCGAAGGCCACATTCTGGTCCCGGTAGTAGTCGTAGCGGAAATAATCGAAGTTGTTCTGCCCCTTGTTGACGGGAAGGTCGGCCGCCCAATAATCTTCGACCCGCTCGTAGACCACGTACTGGCCGATTTTATAATCCGAGATGGTATAAGCGGACGAGCCGAGGGGGACTTCGGTATAGGGCTCGGTGAAATCCCGTGTTTCCCAGAAATGTTTGGGGATGATCCTGTTGGTAGCGAGGGCCATAAGCATTTCTTTGCTCCCCTCGGAGAGGGTAAACTTGACCCGGTACCGGTCGAGGGCCGCCACATCTTCGACGGTACTGAAGTACTGTTTGAACTGCGGTACACCGTATTCGAAAAAAGTGTTGAATGAGTAGACAACGTCTTCCGCTGTAATGGGAACACCGTCTTGAAACCGGGCATTGGAGTTTACATGAAAGATGACCCAGGTGTAGTCATCGGGGTATTCGATCTTCTCTGCTATCAGGGGGTAGAGGACATCCACCTCATCATCACTTCCTACCATCAATGTATCGTAGATATCTCTGCTCCCTACCGCGGGAACCCCGCGCTGGGCAAACCGGTGGAAGTTATCGTAGGTGCCTATCGAATGCATCCGCAGGGTCCCCCCTTTCGGAGCATTCGGATTGACATAATCGAAATGGGTAAAATCTTCATCGTACTTCGGCTCTCCGTGGAGTGCTATCGAGCGTGCCACGGTCACTTCCGCCCAGCCCGTCCCTGCAGCGGTGAAAATGATTACCAGTACGAGTAAAAAAAACGGTATGCGATATTTCATAGTTCCCTCCCTCATTTTAAAAACATATGAAAAAGCTCATCTTTAGTCAACGGATGAACTTTGGTAGTGCCTCAAACCTTGTTGCACGGATAAACCGCATCACCTGCAGGGCATCGGCTGCTGAAGAGTCCGGACAATGCCCGGCTTCCCGTACACACCGCACCGCGTCGGCTATCATGTTGGAAAAATAGCCTGTTTTCCCGATAACCGGTACCTCATCCGGGACAAGGGACCGGTACCCTTCGTAGTAGGGGCTTTCTGCACTTTTTTCGAACCTGAGCACGCCGTTTCCCACCCGGACTCTTCCCTTCTTACAACTTATCTCCACTTCGAAGACAAGGTGGTCTCTTCCCGCCCCCACTTCGACGACGACCGGGACCTCCCCCGCCTTGCCGAAGAGAAACGCCGAGCCCTGTTTCGAGCGGAACGTGCCGAAGCGGCGGGAGAGACGGAGCGGGCCGGCAAGCAAAAAATTGATGATATCCACTAGATGAGTTCCGTCATGGAGGAGCATGTCTTTGAGGCGGGTGGTCTTGCCGAAGTAGAGAGTCGCCCGCACGGAGCAGACCGCTCCGTAGCGGCGGTCCGCAAGGAGACTGCGGACCGCCCGGTAATCGGCCGAATACCGCCGTTCGTGGTTTACGAGCACCTTCGTTCTTCCGGCCCTGTGGATTTTTGCGATTTTTCCCGCGTCCCGCAGGGTCTCGGCAACCGGTTTCTCACAAACTACCACCGGAACACCTGCTTTTGCAGCTTTTTTTACCATATAATGATGGGATTCGGGGTAAGTTGCGACTATGAGAATATCGGGGACCTCTGCGCTGAGAAGCTCATCGATATACGCAAAGACCTGTGGGACCGGATCGAGGGACCCCCAATCATCTAAAAACCGGCGGCGTGCCTCTGCATCTCGGTCGCACCCGCTTATAAGCACACAGTCGGGGTTTTCAACAATTGCACCGATATGCGTGCACGGTTTCTCTCGGAGTGAATCCTTTTCGAGCGTAGAAGCAATTCTTCCTAAGCCCGCGACACTGCACCGGAGGGGCGGACCGCAAGCGCTGCTTTCCAAACCGGGGCGGTAGTCATCGGAGCGGGGGGTGTCGGAGTGGCGATTACCGGGGCCCATCTCAAGCCCCCGGTTCGTAAACCGAGACCCGATTGCGTCCTTCCTGCTTTGACCGGTACAGCGCTTTGTCCGCTTTGCCGGTGTGAAAATTAAAATAGCTCACCGATATAAAAGAGACCACGAGAATAACACTCAGTATGAACATCAAACGAAACTTATGAGATATAAACATACCTTAACTATAGTATCGGAATGGAGCAGGTGGAACAATGATCAAAAAACACTTATATTAGAAAGACGTTTGTGAAAAAAGAGCGATCATCTATCATAAAAGAATACAGGACCCTCCTCCCCTATTTCACGCGCTACCGCCGGTTTTATGCGGTCGGGGTCCTCTGCCTGCTTATCACAAGCGGCGGGCAGCTTATCATCCCGCAATTTATCCGGACCGCAGTCGATACGATCGTCTCCGGCAGCTTCGTTCTCGAGACAGTCGGTATTACCATGCTCCAGCTTTTAGGCGTGGCACTTGTTATCGCTGCTGCCCGCTTCGGATGGCGCCATTTTCTCTTCGGCGCTTCCCGGCGGATCGAAAAGGAACTGCGGGAAGACCTGTTTACCCATCTCCTTACCCTCTCTCCGAGTTTTTACGGACAAAACAGTACCGGAGACATCATGGCCCGGGCAACAAATGATATGCGTTCGATCCGGATGGCAACGGGCATGGCCCTTGTTGCTTTTATAGACGGCCTTTTTATGACCTTGGCGATTCTTATCATCCTCTTTTCGCAAAATCCCCGCTTAGCACTTATCACCATCGCCCCACTGCCTCTGATTGCGGTGATGGTGATCGGTGTGGGGAGAATAATCGGAGGATTGTTCAAGAAGGTCCAGGAAGGGTTCTCGATGCTCAGTGAACAGGGACGGGAGTCCATCTCCGGAATCGGAGTTATCAAAACATTCGTAAAGGAAAGCTACTTTCTCCGACGCTTCGAAGAGGCAAACGAAAATTACAAGCAGCGGAACATGGCGTATATCAAGCTCTACGGCTTGTTTATGCCGATCGTCACCTTTCTCTCCGGGTTGACGACCCTGTTGCTGCTCCGCTTCGGCGGCGAACTGGTAATACTGCGCCAAATATCTCCCGGCGAGTTCGTAGCCACCCTCAACTACCTCCAGATGCTCATCTGGCCCATGCTCGGAGTAGGATTTACCATCAACATGCTCGCTCGAGGGGCCGCCTCATTGGGACGGATCAATCAGTATCTTTCCCATCCGCCTGAGATCACCTCTCCAAAGAAGCCGGTAGAGACAATTACCGACCGTACGATAACAATAAAAGGTCTCACCTTTTCTTATCCGGGGACCGAAGCCGAGGTCCTCAAAAATGTCTCACTCGAGATTCCGGAAGGTTCGTTCGTCGGGGTTCTCGGGAAAACCGGGTCCGGAAAAACGACCCTTATCAATTTATTCAACCGCATGCTCGACCCCCCGGAGGGTACCGTACTGATGGGCGGCGTTGATGTCCGCAGCTACGATCTGCATCTTTTACGCAGCCAATTCGGGTTTGTTCCTCAGGATACGTTTCTTTTCTCCGCTACAGTTAAAGAGAACTTGGGGTATGCACTCGAAGACCCTGAGGACAGGACATTAATGCATGTAGCGGAAATTTCGACTATAAACAGGGATGTAGCCGATTTTCCCGACCGGTGGGAAACGGAAGTAGGCGAGCGGGGAGTGACCCTCTCCGGCGGGCAGAAACAGCGGATAGCAATTTCACGTGCCCTGGCAAAAGACCCGCCTATACTTGTCTTCGATGATGCTCTCTCCGCCGTTGATACGGAATCAGAAGAAAAAATTTTAGGTGAACTGCTCGAATACCGGAAGGGCCGTACCAACATCGTCGTTTCCCACCGGGTCTCTACCCTGATGCGGGCCGACAAAATCCTCGTGCTCGAAGAGGGAAACGTGGTCCAGCACGGGACCCATGAGTGTCTTATCGAGGAGGAGGGGTTTTACCGGGAAATCTTTAATCTGCAGAAACTCGAAGAACAGGGTGTTACCGGACCGCCTTCTAAAGGAGAGGGTGCCTGTGAGTGATCAGTACCGAGAAGATGAGAAAATCATCACCAGTTACGATCCGGAAATCATAAAACGTCTGTTCTCTTTTCTCCGTTCTCACTGGCTGCCGTTTGCAATAGCCCTTATAGCACTGGTTATCACCTCCGCGGCGGAACTGGGTATGCCGGTCATTGTTCAGCGGGGGGTGGACCAGAACCTTATCACCAATTACGTGAGGATACCGGCAGATGCAGTATCAGACATCGGTGACGGTAAAACGGAAGCCGCCCTGCAAAAACTCCGCGAGAAAATCAATTTTGCCGAGCATCCGTCGATCGGGGGGTATTATTTTGTCCTCGACAGCACCTTGACGTTTCTCTCCGGTGTACAACGGGACAGCCTCGAAGAGGCCGGCCTTTTAAGCCGCGAGCAGTACTACATTTTTCCGCTCGATGAAAAGACCACCCCGGTTGTTGAATCCAACCGGTCTCTTTTCAGCACCGGAGAAGAGTACGGGTCCATCCTCCGCAGTGATCTCGCCCGGCTCTCCCGGGAAGAGCTTAAGGAGCTCCGCCACACCGACATCGAAGGAATTAAAACAAAAATCGGTCTTTTCTTTGTCTTGTTAGGAACAATCCTTGTCTTCATGTTCTTAGAACTGGTGCTGATGGCGCTTACCGGGCAGGGGATTATGGTAGATCTACGCACCAGACTGTACCATCACATCATCAACCAATCACTCCGTTTTTTGAATACCAGACCGGTGGGCACCCTGGTAACGAGAATTACCAACGACGTGGAAACGATAAATGAGCTCTTCGCCCAAGTGTTGGCCAATCTGCTCAAGAACGTGGTGATGATGATCGGTGTCATTGTCACTCTCTTTTTGATCGACCCCCTTTTAGCCGGTGTTACCATGCTCACCCTTCCCCCGGTCGTTGTCGCAACCACGATTTTTCGAAAACGGGCCCGTGATGCGTTCCGTAACGTGCGCCGATGGGTGTCCCGAGTAAACGGGTTTCTCTCCGAGCACATCTCCGGCATGCCTGTTGTCCAGATGTTCGTACAGGAGAAGCGCACCAACCGTGAATTCGACGAGAAGAACACCGCTCATATGAAAGCGAACCTCGCAGAAATGTACGTCTTCGCCGTTTTCCGCCCCTTGATCGATCTTCTCTCTTCGGTTTCCATCGCCGTTATCATCTACTTCGGTGCTTTTTTCCTCTTGAAGGGGGTGGTTTCCTTGGGAGTACTGGTCGCCTTTATCGACCTGATCCGGCGGTTTTACCGACAGCTTATGCAGATATCGGAACGGTTTGTGATCGTCCAGAGTGCATTGGCCGGAAGTGAGCGGGTATTCTCCCTTTTAGACGAGGATGACCGGCTCCCGCAGACAGAAACCAAAAAGCTGCCGCGGCCGCTTACCGGAGAGGTGGTATTCGATAGGGTATGGTTTTCCTACAAAGAGGACCAGTCGGTAATAAAAGAGCTGAGTTTCCGGGTAAGCCCGGGGGAGACTGTGGCCATCGTCGGGTACACCGGTGCGGGAAAGACCACCATAGCAAGCCTTCTCGCCCGGCTCTGGGACATCGATTCCGGCTCGATTACAGTCGACGGCGTGGACATCCGTGATGTTCCTCTCGCTGATTTGCGGGAAAAGATCCAGACCATCCAGCAGGACGTATTTCTCTTTCGTGATACGATCGAGGAGAACATCCGGCTCGGGGCGGACATGAGTCAAGAACAGATCGAAGAGGCGGCACAAGCGGTACAGGCGCACCGGTTCGTAACAGCCATGCCGGAAGGGTATAAAACCAGGCTCGATGAGAACGCGGCCAATATATCGACGGGGCAGCGCCAGCTCCTCTCCTTTGCCCGGGTCATCGCCCATGACCCGAGAATCATCATCCTCGATGAAGCCACATCGAGCATCGATACGGAGACGGAAAAACTGATTCAGGAGGCCCTGCAGGTGGTACTCGAAGGCCGTACTTCCCTCGTCATCGCCCACCGGCTCTCCACGATAAAAAACGCGCACCGCATTTTCGTCCTCTCGGGAGGAAGGCTGGTCGAAGAAGGCAACCATCGAGAACTCATCGCAGAACGGGGCCTCTACTACAATCTCTACAAACTGCAGTACGCGGGGAATGAAGAACAAGTACCATGAAGGCGAGGGAGTTGTCCCAACGGTCTTGTTTGATTATGTTTATACTATGAAACATGTAGTAATTACCGGCGGAAGCCGGGGGATCGGCTTTGCGCTGGCAGAGGAGTTTCTAAAGCGCGGCTATCGAGTAACGATTACCGGTACTTCAGGGGCTTCCGTCCACCGTGCCTTGAGCAAGCTCTCCCGGGAGTATAAGAACATCCACGGGGCGGTCTGCGATGTTCGCGATCCGGAATCGGTCGAAGAGGTGTGGGAGCAGGCCAAAGAGACCGGCGGGACCGTTGCTATCTGGATAAACAACGCCGGGGTCAATCAGCCCGATGAGACCCTCTGGAATGTTCCGGAAAAAGACGCAAGAGCTTTAATCGAGACAAACATCACCGGAGTAATCAACGGCTGCAGGACCGCCGCACGGGGCATGCTCAAACAGGGGACGGGAAGAATATATAACATGGAAGGGTTCGGGTCGGACGGGATGACTCGTCCCCGCATCGTTTTGTATGGCACAACCAAGAGGGCGGTGCGCTACCTTACCCGGGGCCTTGCCAAAGAGACGGCCGGGACCGGAGTGCTGATCGGAGCGTTGAGTCCGGGTATGGTGTCGACCGATCTTCTGTTAGGTCCGGTCCGTAAGCACTCCAAAACGATGGAGCGTTTCAAAAAAATCGTCAATATCCTCGGCGACACTGCGGAAAACACGGCCCTGTTTCTCGTCGACCGGATCGAAAAGGACAGAAAAAACGGCTCAAGAATCACACGGCTTACCAAGCCTAGGATATTGCTCCGGTTTCTCGCTGCACCGTTTAAGAGACAAAAGCTGGTCCGTTAACCCCGTTTTGCCGCCCGGTAGAATGCATAGATATTTTCCAGAGGGACATCCACCTGCACATGATGAGCAGGGGCGAGAATCAACCCGCCGTTCTTTCCTACGGTTTCTATCCGAA
>CAZQKT010000107.1:0-12241 GCA_964594055.1 uncultured Spirochaetales bacterium | reverse complement strand
TGCCGGCCTTCGCCCTCGCCTGACGGGCACGAGCAACAAGGTTTGAGGCAGTAAGGAAGTCTTTACTCCAATTCATTCCAATCAGGATTGGATTTTGGAAGGATTGCCCCGGATTTCTCCTGCCACTGTTTGAGCAAAGTGTGCATGTTCGCGGTGATTTCAGGATGTGTCGATGCAAGATTTTTTTCCTCCCCGATATCTGTTTTTAGATTATACAGTTCGAGTCTCCCGTCTTCATAGAATTCGATAAGCTTATAATCACCCATACGAACAGAACTTCCCGGAGTACCACCTTGGTTCCCGTAATGAGGATAGTGCCAGAAGATAGCTTCCCGGTCGAGCGTTTTCCCGCCTTGCAACAGCGGCATAAAACTAACCCCATCCGTATGCTGCTCCTCAGCAGGAGGAAGACCGGCCGCCTCGAGCAGGGTCGGGTAAAAGTCGGGACTGGTTACCGGAACTCGGCACGTCGAACCGGACTTAACCACATCCGGCCACCACACGATAAGGGGTTCCCTGACCCCCCCGTCATACATCCATCCCTTCCCCTGCGAAAGCGGGGCGTTACAAGTGGGAGAACCTTCCGCTGTGGAGAGACCACCGTTGTCCGAGGTAAATATGATAAGTGTGTTTTGCAGCTCTCCGGTCTCCTCGAGTGTCTGGAGGAGACGCCCAATATTCTCATCGAGAATTTCAATCATGGCGGCATAGATCGGGTCCGATTGGATAATCCGCCGGATAATCCGCATATGCCGGTGGGCTTCTGTGGGGAAATTCTCACCTACTTCAAAATTCCTGACGTTGTCCAAGCCCATCTTCTTGGCTTTCTCTTGATATTTTTTGATATACTCCGGTTTCGCCTGGATGGGAACATGGACCGTATAATACCAGAGATTCAAGAAAAACGGTTTTCCGTCCCGGTTCTCCTGTATGAGCCGAACAGCCTCATCGGTAAGCCTGTCTGTTAAATAATCCCCCTTCTTTCCTTCAGGAAGACTCTCGATTCCCCAGGGACTGAAATACCCGTTATCAGGTTTTCCCCAGTGGCACCCTCCGATATTTACATCGAATCCATGATTCTGAGGCAGATAGGGGTCGCCTCCCAAATGCCACTTGCCCACATGCCAAGTATGATATCCCCCTTCGTTAAGAGAAGCGGCAAGAGATTTCTCCGAATGAGGCAGATGGTCCGCATAGGGAGCATCGAAAACCACTCCGGTATGGGGCTCTCCCCCGATATAGTCCGTAACCCCGACATTAGCCGGATACTTTCCCGTGAGAATACTCGCCCGGGTCGGAGAACACACCGGAGCCGCTGCATAGGCGTCCGTAAACTGCATCCCCTCCCGAAAAAGCCGGTCGATGTTTGGGGTCTCGTAGAAATCACTTCCGTAACAGCTCAAATCCCTCCATCCCATATCATCAATGAGGATGAATACAATATTCGGTCTCTTAGAATTGCTCACATGCATACCCTCTCTCTTCCAGATATTCAACAATGCTCTTCGGCCCGACAAGATGTCCTGCACCGACAACAACAAAAAGTTTTTTACCGCCAGAAATAAATCGGTCTATCTTTTCAGACATTTCTCGATTTCTCCTATAGATTAACAGTTCATTGAGCTTCTTTTGTTCTGCGGACAATTTTTCTGCTCCTTTTTTATCGATCTCCAGGAGTCGGGCCATCGATTCAGTATCACCTTTTTTCCAGCTCATAGCAAGCTGCTCGAGTTCCTCTTTGAACTGTTCATGTTCAACAAGGGCGTCGCGGAGAAGGGCTGTCTGCAGCTGCTCGGACATAGTAGCTAATAATTCAAACTGTGAGTCTGCGGATTCGAGCTCTAAAATTTCTTTGTTTTGATTTCTAGCCCGATCCAAAAAATACATATCGAGGCCTAAATCCGCTTTAAACTCCTCCTGCTCCAAACGTACTGCAGAGATCAGGTTTGCTATTACCCATGGTTTAAACTTTTGCACTACTCCGATCGACATTCCCAATTCTTCCAACACTGTTGTTAGTTTCTTATAGAGATTCTCGGGGATATGATCGTCGAGTGTGGAACCGTCCTGATATGTTCCCCTTGCACGTATTTTATCAACAGAAGCCATACCAAGTGAAGCAGCATCAAACTCAACTGCTAAGAACTCGCTTTCATCAAACGATTGGACCATCGCTTCGGGCAGCGGATAAAAATCTTCTTTCATCATATGAATCGAGCCGCACAGATAGGAGATATCAGGGGAGCCGTCTTTTTCCACCTGCCAGAGGAATATCGACCCGCCGGAAACATCTTCTATTTGCTGCTGCGAAAGACCGGATTCTCCGATAAACAGCAGCAGCACCAGGATCGAGAAGACAACTAAAAAGGTCCTGAAAACGGTCCTCATATTTTTGTATTGTAAATATAACACAAAGGTTGTCTACTGAAAAAACTTCACCTTATATTAAGGTAGCTCTTTCAAAATTAGTCTTAATTTTGAAAGAGCCTCTCATTAATAATTTTTCCACCCGACCCATTGGAATTTTTTTGTATTCATAATATATTATCAAAATAATAGTGATTAGGAGCAGATATGCAAGTGACAAATAGTCTCGATTATACCTACGAAAACGGGCGGGAAATCGGAAAAGATGTACAAATTATTGCCCTTTCTACCTGCGGTTTTTGTAAAAGAGCATTGCGTTTCTTACGAGAAAACAACATTGCCTTCCGGTTTGTTTATTTCGATGATTTGAACAGGGACGTTAAAAATCAGGTGTGGGAAGAGGTCCAGGAAACATTCGACATCGGACTCGCTTTTCCCTACGTAATTATTGACGGAAAAGAGGCCCATTCCGGTTTCAATGAAGAGAAATGGCGGTCTTATCTCGAACTCGATAAGGCCCAGTCCGATAGCACCCAAAAACCAGCCGATGAGAAACCGGATAAACTTGCCACTGAATATAAGTTTGTAGAGAACACCGCCCGTTATAAAGGCTGGGAATTGGTTGCCAACAAACAGTTTCTGCACGATCTTGTCGAGGGGCTTCATAAAAACAGAGAACGGTACGGATACTATCTCTGCCCCTGCAGAGAAGGAACAGGGGACAGAAAAGCTGACAGCGACATTGTCTGTCCATGTGATTATGCAGCTCCCGATATACAGGAATACGGACACTGCTATTGCGCACTCTACCAATCCCCGGAGTTTAAAAAAAGCGGAAAAACACCGTCGAGCATTCCGGAGAGGAGAAACGAACGGGGATAATGCTTCACATTGCTTTATCGGTTTACGGATTCTCATTAATACTTTACAATTTGTTGAAGAGGATACTGGTTTGATCGGTGCGATTATTGGAGACATAATCGGTTCCCGATACGATACGGGAGGGGTGCGGATATGAATCTATCAGACCGATTTTCGAGTCAGGTGCTAAAAATAGAGAAAAAAAACCGAAACTTAGGAGAAAAAGAACCAACCGAAGCTCTTAAACAGACCTTTTTCTCTCACGTCAAA
The DNA here is from genome assembly GCA_964594055.1 of uncultured Spirochaetales bacterium. Lineage (GTDB taxonomy): Bacteria > Spirochaetota > Spirochaetia > SPDA01 > CAZJBZ01 > CAZKZZ01. Next base: position 8,743 of record CAZQKT010000107.1, on the reverse strand, counting down.
TCACTGCCGGAAGAATTGAAGTACGACTTCTTTGATTATTTCTACGACCAATTCGAAAGGGAAGACAATCCAAAATACGGCTTTTATGAGTTTTCATCTAAGTTACGGTCAATTATTGAACTATTCAACTTCGAGTTCGACCCGAAAGAAGACAACTATATCATGAATGAAGACTGGGATTTTATTAAAGAGACCGTATCCGATTATGCACTTGAACTCGATGATCAAACTCTCACCTATATTATGCGATTTGTAGTAGAAAAAGGACGGTTCGACAAGTGATCGAAAACGCAGGCGGCTTAGTCTAACATTTCCAAAAAACCTTCCAACCGGGTACTAAGCTGCCCCACGAAAGAAGAGTTGCTGTCGACGAGGTCGGTCTCGATGCGGAGAAACGGCTTGTTTAGCCTTCCTTGAATTGCGTGGATCGGCCCGTCTGCCTGCCTGCAGCCCCAATGAGAACTGAAAATCACCCCGTCTATACTGTATTCCTCAATAAGTTGATTCAGATGATTAACTCTGGTTTCAGCCGATGCCATAATCGGCCAGGAGACGGCACGCTCTGCAATACTCTCAAACGGATGATTCGGGTCGAGTTCAGGCCACGTGATATGTGTATACTCTTCCATTGCAATAATGACATTCCGTTTAAACACTTTTTCGAAAACAGGATGGTTATACAGCGGGAGGAGATGCATCAGTAAAAGTCGTTTTTTATCCGAAGGGACCGGTCTGCCTTTTGAAAGCAGTTCATTTCTTAACGTTTTTAACACTGAGATAGCGGTCTTTGTTCCCATGGACGTTGCTATAAGAGCAATAAGCCACACCAGATCGTTTACTCCCGGCAGATACCTGCTCTTTCGAAGCTCATTTATATCTAAAAGATGCTTCCGTGCTTCCTCACTCAACACAACAGCATGTTTTAACCTATCTAGTGGTTTGCTCATCCCAAGCTCTGCAGCCATCCCCATATAACATGTTTCAATCTGTTTCGCCAGATAAGAGACCGCGCCCGTCTGCTCAGGGGCCGGAAAATCCAAAAAATAAAACGAGGTATCGGTCATTTCTGTAAAATGCTGGATTGCGCGCAGATTCCCGTCGCACAGGGCGGAAGCTGCCACGGCGAAACGAGGAGAAGCGACTCCTCCTTCGAGTGCAAAGGCGAGATGCATTTTATGAAACGTACAGAGGCTTTCGGGCAGTCCGGCCTGAGAGACCGCATGGAGAAACCGGTTGGTCATCCCTAAAGACCCGAGAACACCGCCTAAACTCTCAATCATCAGAGGGCGTATCCCCAATGCAGCGAATATTTCACTCGGTACGAGAAGTGTCATAATTGCGGAATGATTCGGGCGAAAAAAAGCGTTAAAAAAACCTCGGTAGACGGCATTGTTCTGTTTTCGAATATACCGATAGTTGTTTTTCTGAAACCACAACACCGGTTTATAGAGCAAGACCCCTAATGCGGCCTTTGCGGGGGTGAGATTCGACTGCGCCAATTTATGAAGAACCCGTATCAACGGTCCAGCACCTTTTCTCTCCCAATAAGTGCGGCCCCCCGTGCACCGACCAATTGCGGGACTTCCGGTACCTCGATGGTAACACCGAGATGATTTTCCATGCTTCTTACCAGACCCGGATTGAGTGCACCTCCCCCGGTCATAATCACCGGCTCAATAAGACCTACTCGCCGCACCATTCCGCTGATCCTCCGGGTGATAGCGGTAAAAACACCGCGTGCGATGTCTGCGGCCGGGACCCCCTTTGCAATAAGCGAGACCACCTCCGACTCTGCAAAAACGGTACACACACTCGAGATAGCGGCCACTTCTCCTTCCTGGAGACCGTAACGGTTCACCTCTGCTAAATCCATACCGAGGGCCCCTGCCATGACATCGAGAAATCGGCCTGTCCCTGCCGCGCACTTATCATTCATTTGAAAGTTGCTCACTTTCCCCTCTTCATCGATACGGATAACTTTTGAATCCTGCCCGCCGATATCGATGACAAAGCGGACATTCGGCCGTACATGTACCGCTCCTCGTGCGTGGCAGGTTATCTCGGTGACCGCCCCGTGGGCAAAGGCAATTGCCTCTCTTCCGTATCCGGTAGCCATGATAAAAGCTGCCTCATCTTTTCCGCAGTGGGCTTCGGCAAGCATATCGTGAAACAGTGTAAAGGCGGTCTTTTCCGCTCCGGGCCCTGTCTTTTTTATCCCGGATGCAACAAGGGTTCCATCTTTATCTATTAAAATCCCGTCCACGGTAGCCGAGCCGATATCAATACCGCAGAACAAAGAGCCGTTTTTTTGCATCATTATTTGTCTCTCCCGCTGCTTATCGAGTTTTTCCGACAACACTTCATAAAATGCCTGTACTCTGGTAGAGACCTGACCTTCGATTTGAACGGACCCGTCCGATTCAATCTGCATGACCCCTTCGCGGTCCACCCCGCCTAACAATCTCGAATAATCGAATCCGTGAAGATCGCAAAACGGCATTCGGAAATGGATAATGCCGTTGATTTCTTTTTCCCGATAGTTCCTGATAACGGTATCGACAAACGCATGTCTGTCTGCCATCCTCGGACAGGATATCTTGGTAAGATAGCGGATTGCAAGCTCTTCAAATGGGTCCCCCATTCGGTCTTCGCCGTCTTTATCGGCCGGGTCCCACCGATTATAGAGACAGGAATCGTAGAGAGCTATCGTAAAACCGGTTTTTTCTATCAACGAGAGGTGCAGATTGCCCGGAATTGGAGACCCAAGGACAGCAATAGGGATACTGAATCTCTGCCTCTCTTTCTTCGAGGTCCCTTTGCGCTTCTCGTTTTCCACTTCGTCACACGCGTCTTTAGGGTCCATCTCATATAACCGTTCTTTGAGGGCAACAAAATAACTCTCTTTCGGGTGTTCCAGAGACGTATAGAACCGATGAAGTGATTCGCGCAGCGTATCATACTGTTTAATTGCTTCATGCACCTGTCGTTTTTCAGTTTCAGCGTCTGCTGCAGACAACGTGATAGCCCGATAGAACTCACGCAGCTGTTCTGCAAAGTAGGTGACCGCGTTTTTATCTGCGATACGGGGGGGAGCGAGAAAAAAAGGTGTACACCCCGGGTCTCCTGACTCGAGGGAAAGTACATGGAAGAGACTTTTCATCGCATCACACGAATCTGTTAAAACGATCCCTGCAAACTGTTCCCCGCTTTTGCGCCAACTGTCCAGTATTGCATGTACATATGGACAGAGATTTCCTGAAAGCATCGAATCGGTATGCAGACAAAGATCGGTCCTTCCAATTACACGTTTCGGCAAATATCCGGCCGCATAGATGATTTCAACCGGAACATAAGAGCAGGTATATCCGAAAGCAGGCCGCACATTCTTTTCATTTCTCATCATACTGCGTTAATACTCGGAGGAAACCCAAGTGTAATCCACATATACATAGTAATCAATGACTTACCTGAAAAAAGGTATTTCTCCAGTAGTCTCTTCAATACAATGCGAGAAGTTTTCCCGATTTCTCATCCCGATAGGTGATCGAAAAAGTGCCTGCCGCAACATCCGCGTTAAGTTCGGTAAACCACTTCTCTTTTTGCCGGGAAATTCGAAGGAGATGGTCCGCAGTTTCATGAATCGATATGGAACCGTCGAACGCGGGATACCTGTTTCTAAACGCCATCAAAGTGAGAAGGTCCTGCACGACTTCTCGTTCAAGTTCTCTCTCGATCTCCTCGAGCGTATAGGAGTGACGGTTTATATCTCTTCCAATCTTCGTTTTTTCCACCAGTTCTACATCGTTCTCTCCTGCAAAAAGACCGACATAATACACCTGGGGAACACCGGGAGCAAAAAACTGTATAGCGCGGGCAAGCAAATACTTTTTATCATTATTTCCTAATGCGGAATAATAGGTGCAGTTTATTTGGTAGATATCCAGATTGTTGTACTGTTCACTGTTATACCGCCTCTTTAAGTTCGCACCATGCTCGAATAGGTAATTCTTCGTCCGCTCGATCTCCTCTCCGGACATGAGATCGGCGACATCTACCACCCCGATACCGTCATGAGTATCGAGAGTTGTAATTTGTTTCCGCGGGCATATCGAAAACCACCGTTTTAGATTTCCGGTAGTCCCCTCATAGAGCGCCTGCAGGGTGAGCATGGGAAGAGCGAAATCATATACCCAAAATCCTTTTTCGGCCAATTTCATCTGATAGGTGTAATGTTCATGTACCTCGGGGAGAAGCTCGACCTCATAGGGAGCAACAACGGAACGAATAAAATCGAGAATCTCCCACACATCCGGTTCAATAAAAAAACAGCTCGTCCCTGCTTTCTTTGTCGCATAGGCAAACGCATCGAGGCGGACCATCTTTGCTCCCTGCCTACAGAGAAAAGTCAGAAAATCGGAAAATAATGAGCGGGTTTTCTCTGATCTAATATCGAAATCTATCTGTTCCGGGTCGAAGGTACACCATATTTTCTCACCACTTCCGTCACTGAATTGTGCTTCGATATAGGGGGGGCGCGGTTTGCGGGTGTAAATTTTCTCGATATCCTCTGCCGCCGGCTCCCCATTAGGCCAAAACTGATTGTAGCGAATAAACAGATCGGCATATTCGCTGCTGTCTTTATTCCGGATGAAATCCTGAAAGAATTCGGATTGTCTCGAGATGTGGTTGACCATAAAATCGCAGATAAGATCGAAAGAACCGGCAATACGGCCGATATCTTCCCAATTGCCGAACTGTTTATCAACCTCGAAATAGGTCAAGGGGGCAAAACCCCTGTCCGCTGATGAGGGGTAGAAAGGGAGGAGGTGCACACCGGCAACCGCGCGGGAAAACTTGCGCGACAACACGGTAAAGAGGGTTTGCAGGTTTCCGCCGAGGCTGTCCGGGTATGTTATAAGCTGACAGCAGTTTTTGATACCCATACCCGACTTTGTAACAGATTATATCAAAAGATAAAAGAACATTGACCCGGCCGGGCCCTTTCCCTACAATCGAACTATGAACGAGAAACAGGCTTTACGAAAACGGATTATAGCACAACTCAATACACTGAGCCATGAAGAGGTCCACGCTAAAAGCGTACAGATCGCAGACCATCTTAAACACACTACCCCGTGGAAACATGCCGAGTGTATACTTTGTTTTATCTCCATGCCCGGAGAAATAGAGACTGATGCCATTATTGAGAATGCACTCGAGGAGGGTAAAACCGTAGGTGTGCCGAGGATGCGCGGTGATGTGATGGATTTTCTTACAATAACCACCCTCGATGAACCGTGGGAAATGCACTCCTTCGGAATAAAAGAGCCGCCGGCCCGCTATCCGATAATCGACCCGGACCGCCTGCCGAAAGGAAGCATACTCGCAGCAACACCCGGTCTGGCCTTCGACAGAGACGGAGGTCGTCTCGGCCGTGGCGGGGGGTTTTATGACAAATACTTAAGCAACTACGAGGAGCACATTATTGCGCTGGGGATCTGCTTCAGTATTCAGGTAGTCGAGCAGGTCCCTGTAGAGCACCATGATTGTCTTATTGCAGGGGTTGTTACCGAGAACGGATTTCTCCCCTCTGCGTGCTGTCCGCCTGAACTGTTGGATACATAGATTTATTGTTTCAAGACCACGATAGTAGTATATTTACAATAAAGGAAGTACAAACGGAGCACATGTATGGATGAAATAAAATCTGCTTTTGAAATTGCTATGGAGAGAATGGAAAACGTAAAGAGTGACAAATCGCTCTTAGAGGCACACGATTATAAAGAGAAAGGGAAAAGAATCGCTTCTGCTTATCTCAATGAACCGGGGAAAAAAGAGACCGAAATCGGCAAGAACCTAAAAGAGTTTTCCGGCAAACAGAAAGAGTGGGTCCGGGAAGGTATCTTCGAGACCCTGCTCAATAATGTTGTTCTCCCGATAGAGGCAATAGATGAAGACCGGGTGAGGACCATAGAAAAGGGGATGCAGGTCCTGCTTCCGGACAAGCGGTTTGTCTCTTCGGTTTTCCAGCAAATTTTACAATTTTTCAATCAATACATCCAAACGAAAGAACAGATCCACGAGCAGCTCGAATCGCAATTTTCGCAAAAATTACGGCAAAAAGACCAGGAGCTGTCCGGACGGCTGGGTACCGACGTTCATCTCGACCCGGAACAGGACCCTGAGTTTGCCGCCTATTTCAAGCAGCACATCTCTGAGCTCAGTGCGCAGTATCAAGAGGCTTTGGATCAAGGGAAAGAGGAACTTCGGAAGATGTTCCAGCAAACCCGATAACCCGCTATATAATCAACCTTCTTCGCTATTTGCCGCTTGTAAACTGGATGAGATCATCTCGAGCCACTCATCAGGCAAAAGAGTAATCGGATGAATAAACCCGATTTGACCGGCGTTTTTTTCAATAATCGTCGTAGGGAGCCCGATAAGTTCATAGTTGTCGTTTACGGCGGCCCCGCCCGAGTTCCCTTGGGTAATCTGCCCGTCCGTTTTAAAGAGAGTACCGAATGAGGTCTTTTCCAAGCCGCTTAGAATCCCCCGAGTGTACGTAACGGAGGCCCGGGACCCGGTACCGCCGATACCGGGAAAACCGATCAAACCGATCGTCTCTCCTATGCGCACCGCTTCCGGCTTTCCCAACTGAAAATAGGGAAATCGATATCCTTCCGGGATTTTTTGATTGTAGAAGCCCTCGGTAATTTTCAATAAAGCCAGATCGGTGTCTTTTTCAAACCCAACAACCTCGGCCCGGAACAACTCTTCCGGCGGGAGCTCGTAAGAAAGGGTAAACGCAACTACAGGCTCTTTTACCGGATTGCCGGAATCGTCCCGTACGACATGCCAATTGGTAAGAATCAGCCCGTCCGGGGAGACAAGACATCCCGACCCCGTACCTGTCGTTCCTGCTATCTCCACGGTAGCCATAAGGGCATTCTGTATCGCATCTTCAGGGACCGGAAGAGCGGGCAGCTTTTTGAGGATGGAGGGAGGGTCTTTCGAAAATCCTGCAATAATCGAGAAATCAGCCGGTCTATTATTTGATAACTGATCGATTACGGTTATATAATAGTCGCCGGGGGTGAGGTACTGTTTTTCGGTATTCGAGATACTAATATGCTCTCTCGATAGAAACGATTCGGCTGTATAATCCGCATCCTCCCACGAGTAGGGGAATCTTCCTTTTTTTATCAGTAAATCGAGATCGTTAATCGAATCAAATAGGTCTATTCGAAGGGATGATGACTCAGGCGGTACTGTTACACGGAACGTTTTAAACATTCCCTCTTCCGGAAACAGTGTTGCTTTCTCCGGCATATCGGGAGAGAGCTCTTTAGAGACTTCATTGCGAAGCAGATCGATTTTAATAGAAAACGGAATCGAGAAAACCCGTTTTCCCTGAATCAGGGGGATATCTTTGCGCTGATACGCAATATCAATATAGTAGAGCCCCGTTTTTAACGGCACGTCTGAGAAACGGGACAAGAACAGCGTTTCGTTAAAATCAGGAGAAGTACTCGAAAAATCGACATCATCATAGTTTTTTATCTGCTCTTCGTGGTTGAGAAAAATATCGAGATCGAGCGGTGAATTGAATAGTTTCACCCATATCCCCATCGTATTTTCAGGGACCCGCATGCAGACTGTGACATAATCGGTCCGGCCTTCGGTTATTTCAATTTTCTGCGTATAAAACACACCGGGGATAAGCTCCTTGCATGTCCTGCCGGTCCCGGATTGGCTCCATCCGAGGAGGACCGGTAATACCAAAAGGAGAACCGAAACAGTACTTTTTATCATTCTGGAAAATCTCACGCCGTTCATACTGCATAGTCTAACACAAAATCAATAGTATATGCTTGAGCTTATTGTAAAAATCGATTAATTTTGCGGGAAGGAGTGATCAATGGGAAAAGAGCGTACATTTGCAATGATTAAACCCGGAGTTTTACAGAGAAGAATCTTCGGAGAGGTAATTACCCGGCTGGAACAAAAGGGATTCAATATAATCGCCATGAAAATGCTCGAAATAACAAAAGAGCTTGCGGAGCGCCACTATGGAGAGCACAAAGGGAAGCCGTTTTACGAACCGTTACTCGAATACATGACCTCAGGCACTTCTATTGCAATGGTATTAGAGAGGGAGAACGCTATAGCCACATTACGACAGATTGCAGGTGCAACAAACCCGGATGAGGCCGCACCGGGAACGATCCGGGGGGATTACGCAGTCATTACCAGACGGAATATTGTTCACGCTTCCGATTCTCCGGAGAGTGCGAAACGGGAAATCGAACTTTTTTTTACGAAAGATGAAATCTACAGGTTCGAGGACGGCAATGACAACTGGTACTAACGGTCCCGGCAGAGTTGTTATAAAAGACCGGCTGCCGACAGGGAATCTCGATTCCGTCTATACCGGGTTCGAAAGTATTCAGTATCGTGAGGACAAAAAAAGGTTAAAAACAGGCCTTTCCGAGCTTTTGGATTGGATCAGCACACATGGCCCGGCAACTATAGATGCCTCTGACTGGTTGTCCCGATACGTAGAGCAGTACAATGCCGTAACTGATCTGTATGAAAACCTCATCTCCTATGCGTATTGCCGTTATTCGACCGCGACAACAGACCCGGAAGCAGGCAGGGAAATAAACCTCCTCGAAGAGATCGCCCTCCCCTTCACCGACATTACCGTACTCTTCCGTAATAAACTTGCTGAAATACCGCAGAT
>CAZQKT010000106.1:0-12325 GCA_964594055.1 uncultured Spirochaetales bacterium | reverse complement strand
GATTCTTTTGATCCGGGGCACGCTGGACCGCCTCCTCGAGCATTTTTACAGCAAGTGCGGAACGTTTTACTTTTAAATATGCCAAACCGAGAAGACCGTAGATATACGGCTCTTCTTTATTTCTCTTCATGGCCGCTTTGAGATAGACGATCGCATATTCCGGCATCTCCATAGAAAGATAGGTCCTGCCTAAAAAAAAGAAACCGGCACTCTCCTCGGGCGCTGCTGCAATAAACTGGCGAAACGTCCTAATTGCTCGCTCATGCTCTTCTAAAGCGTGGTAGCTTCTTCCTAAAAAGAGAAGTGCCTCGGGAATTGTATCTGTTTCTGCAATAATCGTTTTGAGAAGTTGCACCGATCGGTTATAATCCCTTTTCCTTCCAGCCGAAAGGGCCTCTCGAAACATGTCTTGATAAACCGATGTATTCATCTTTTGTAACTGTACTTTGACAAATCTCACTACTTCTGGCAAGATACGTTATGGAAAATCGAAGTATTTACGAAAATCTTTCGCCTCTCGACCACAGATATTATATCTCAAACCGGAAGGAATTCAGCGAGTTATCGCATTATTTGAGTGAATCTGCAACTATTCGTTACTGTACATTTGTAGAAGCTGCCCTGCTGAAGACACACATTACCTTCTTCTTCGGCGAGGACAAAGAAAAAATTGATGCTGTCGATAAGATGGTTGACGAAATCGACTGTGAAGAAGTGTACAGTGAAGAAGAAAAAACTCAGCACAACATACGGGCGTTAGTGAATGTTATATCAAGAAAAATACCCTCTGAAATCAAACCGTACGTTCATCTCGGAGCGACTTCCGTCGATATTCTCGACACGGCCCTTTCCCTCCGCATTCGCGATGCGGTGCGTAAAGTTATTTTACCGGTGCTTCTCGAAGTATTAGACCGCTTGATTACTATCTCAGAAGAAAATGCCGAAACACCTCAAGCAGGGCGGACCCATGGGCAACTAGCCGTACCGATAACCATCGGCTTTGCTTTCACCGAATATGTGGCTCGGCTCGGGAAATCAATTCTCGAAATCGAGAGACGCTCTCAGGATGTCCGGGGACAGCTCTCCGGAGCGGTCGGAGCGTACAATGCTACAAGCTTGATGGTTGATGATCCTGTTGCTTTTGAAAAAGAGTTCTGCGCATTTTTAAATCTTAAAGCTTCCGAATTTTCAAATCAGCTTATTGAACCCGAATATATTCTCAGATTGCTCTTAGAAATTAATGTTGCGTTCGGAATAATCGCTAATCTCGCGGATGATTTACGTAATCTTCAGCGTTCAGAAATCGGCGAGGTCAAAGAAACGTTCGGCAAACAGCAAGTCGGCTCATCTACCATGCCCCATAAACGGAATCCTTGGAACAGCGAGCACATAAAAAGTCTTTGGAAAGCATTTTTCCCGAGAGTAATGACGTTTTTTATGGACCAGATATCCGAACATCAGCGCGATCTTACCAATTCCGCCTCTTCCCGTTTCATTGCTGAGTACCTGTCCGGATTTACGGCCGCTGCAGCTCGATTACGGAAAGTGCTTTCCAACCTGACTGTTGATCATGAAAAGCTGGCCTATAATCTTTCTCTCAACGGCGATATGCCGCTTTCCGAAGCTGCCTACATCCTCCTTGCTGTTTCCGGGGTGCCCGAAGCCCACGAGATTGTGAGAGAAATCACTCTCGAGTGTGAAGAAAAGGGGGTTCGACTGGTAGAACAACTGCAACACCATTGTGAATATTGGGAAAAAATTGAAAACCAGTTGAAAAAAACGGTGCATATTTCCGGCGAAGAGTTTTTCAGCAAACCGGAGTACTACTGCGGAAAGGCAGCTGAACGGACGAGGCAGATTACTTCGAAATATCGAAAAGTGCACAACTCTATCCACGAGGTGCTGAAATGAGTATCGAAGAAACGTTAAGTTATGATGACATTTTACTGGTCCCATCATATTCAGATATTCTTCCAAACGATATAGACAGTACTACCCGTTTAGCCGGCAATTTGAAACTCAATATACCAATCCTCTCAGCTGCCATGGATACCGTTACCGAAGATAAAATGGCCATTGCTTTAGCTCTCGAAGGAGGGGCCGGGGTTATCCACAGGAATCTCGCCCCTGAGCTGCAGGCGGACCAAGTTGGAAACGTAAAACGGTACCTCAACTGGATTATCGATAATCCGGTTACTGTCCGCAGCAATCAAACAGTTTCCGACGTCCGTATACTCACGGAAAAATATAGAATTTCCGGTTTGCCTGTAATTGATGAAAACAACAGCCTCTGCGGCATTATTACCGGAAGAGACATGCGTTTCTGCAGAGATGAAACACTTCAGGTAAAAGATGTTATGACCCATGATCCCATCGTAGAAAAAGGGGCCCCCTCCATTGAGAGCGCGCAAGAGAAATTCGATAAGCACAAAATAGAAAAGCTTCCGGTAGTCGATACTAACAACAAACTTACCGGGCTCATTACGGTCAAAGATATGGAAAAACACCAGCAGTTTCCGTATGCCGCAGTTGATGCAAAAGGGAGATTGCTTGTCGGTGCGGCGATAAGCCCGGTCGATTATCACATCAGAATACCGCTTCTTATTCACAATAATGTCGATTTTATCGTGATTGACACTGCCCACGGCGATTCGGCACCGGTTATAGAAGCTTTGAAAACAATAAAAAAAGAGTACCCGCTTCCTGTAATCGCAGGGAATGTCGCTTCCCGGGAAGGGGCCCGGCATCTCATTGAGGCGGGGGCAGATGCGATTAAGGTCGGGGTCGGTCCCGGTTCCATTTGCACTACACGGGTCGTTGCCGGAATCGGTGTTGCCCAGTTTTCTGCAGTTGTACAGTGTGTTGAAGAAGCTGCAAAAAGCAACATACCGGTAATTGCTGATGGAGGTGTAAAATATTCAGGAGACCTTACCAAAGCCATTGCTGCAGGGGCAAACTCAGTTATGATCGGGAACCTGTTTGCAGGACTCAAGGAGGCACCCGGCAAAGAAATTCTCTATGAAGGGAGGATGTTCAAAGAGTACCGCGGCATGGGCTCTATAGGTGCGATCAAGCAGGGGGGAGGGGACAGATACCAGCTCTCCGAAAATACAAATCCCGTACCTGAAGGGATTGAAGGAATGGTGCCCTACCGTGGTGAGCTGCGCCCGTTTCTCCATCAGCTTGTTACCGGTTTGAAAAAAGGGATGGTGTATTGCGGCTGCAACAGTATCGAACAATTGCGTAATTATAAGAAGTTTGTTAAGATTTCCTCCGCCGGCTTGGCAGAAAGCCATGTTCATGATGTAGCGATTACACAGGAAGCACCAAATTACTCACGAAAATAGAAGGGGGTACTATGAAACTCGTTGTTGTCGGCGCCCAGTGGGGTGATGAAGGAAAAGGGAAAATCGTCGATTTTCTTGCAAAGGACGCCTCTCTTATTGTTCGTTTTTCCGGCGGCGCAAATGCCGGACATACGATTGTCCACGAAGGTACCACCTATAAACTGCACCTCATACCCTCGGGCATTATCTATCCTGATAAAACGGTCATTCTCGGTACGGCAATGGTTATCGACCCGGAAGCCCTCTTTGGAGAACTCGATACGTTGAGTGATTTAGGTGTCGACTGGAACAATCGCGTGCTGATCTCAGATCGCGCCCACGTTGTACTACCAGGTTATCGGGAAATCGACAAGAAAAGGGACCAGGAGAGAAAGCACCCCCTCGGTACTACAGGAAGGGGAATCGGCATATCATACGCGCAAAAAAGCAGCCGTGAAGGAATTAGAATGGTCGATATGTTCGAACCCGCACGGCTGGTTGAGGTCGAAGACGATGATAAAGAATTTCTCGGCCACTTCCGCGACAAGTTAAAACCGATGCTCATTGACATCTCCTCGTTTATGCGGAGCAAAGATTCAAAGCAGATGCTGTTTGAAGGCGCTCAGGGGATTATGCTCGATTTAGACATCGGGACATATCCGTTTGTATCTTCAGGAAACTCCACCGCCTCGGGGGCTGCAATCGGAGGGGGGATCGGGCCCCGTGCATTGGACCGTATCATCGGTGTGTTTAAAGCTTATTCGACTAGAGTCGGCAACGGCCCGTTCCCGAGCGAGTTTAGTGAAGAACGGGATGGTACTCTCTCAGATACAATTCGTGAATTAGGTCGTGAGTATGGAGTGACTACCGGCAGACCCCGCAGGTGCGGCTATTTGGATCTAGTAGCGCTTCGTTACGCATGTAAAGTCAGTTCTATCGATAGTCTCGCCCTTACTCATATCGATGTTTACGATACGTTTGACGAAGTACGTGTCTGTACTGCTTACCGTTACAACGGAAAAGAAATACGGGATTTTCCGGCATCCATTGCAATACTCGAAGAAGCCGAACCGGTCCTGCAATCTTTCCGGGGCTGGAAAACTTCTTTGAGTGAAGCCAGAGTTTTCGAAGAGCTGCCTGCTGCCGCACGATCATTTATTTCCTTTATCGAGGAATATACCGAGACACCCGTGGACATCGTATCGGTTGGATATGAGCGGAAACAAACTATACTAAAAATTGACCCGTGGCACTGATGTTTTTATGGATAAAATTGTTGTTCTTGATTACGGGAGCCAAACCACTCAATTAATAGCTCGAAGAATAAGGGAAATCGGGGTCTATTCCGAAATTCTACCGGGAGACACGCCTGCAACACAGGTTGTCTCCCCAAAAGTGAAAGGGATTATACTATCCGGGTCACCCTTTTCAGTGTATGATCATGATGCTCTTCTCCCCGATCCTGCTCTCTACAAAACGGGGCTCCCCCTGCTTGGAATCTGCTACGGTTTTCAGCAGATGGTAACTGCATACTCGGGGAGAGTATCAAACCAGAAAACAACGGAATACGGAAGGGCCGTCGTTACTCGGGAAGCTACCAATCCCCTATTCGAGAATGTTCCGGCCTCTTTTACCGCATGGATGAGCCACGGCGACAGCATCGAAGTTCTCCCCGATGCGTTTAAATGCATTGCCCGGTCGCACCATCATATTGCAGCAGCATGGGACCCGGAACGTACAATCTACGGTATTCAATTTCATCCGGAAGTAACTCATTGTGAATACGGCACAACAATACTTTCCAATTTTACCTGTACCATTTGCAAAGCAAAGCAGGAATGGACCATGGAGGCATATGTAGAGCAGGAGGGCGAGAAAATACGCCGCACGGTAGGTGATAAGGACGTTCTGCTTCTTATTTCAGGAGGGGTTGATTCCACTGTTGTAGGAGGATTGCTTTTAAAGATTTTAAACCGTGACCAGGTCCGCCTTCTCCACATCGATACCGGTCTGATGCGGAAAGGGGAGACCGAGGAGGTTACCAAGAGTCTTACCCAACTGGGGGCGAAACATCTCTCCGTTATTGATGCCTCAAAGCGGTTTATCGGTGCTCTCTGCGGTGTGGAAGACCCTGAACAGAAGAGGCGTATTATCGGAGATTTGTTTATTACCATTCAGCAGAATGAAATCGAAAAACTCGGTATTACGGACTCGTTTCTCGCTCAGGGGACTTTGTATACCGATTTAATCGAATCGGGAAAAGGGGTAGGCAATAAGGCCCATGTTATAAAGACCCATCACAACGTACGATCTCCCCTCGTTGAGAAAAAAAGAGAACAGGGCTACATTATAGAACCGTTAGAACACCTGTATAAGGATGAAGTAAGAGAATTAGGAAAACGGCTCGGTATTTGCAAAGAAATCGTTGCCCGCCATCCGTTTCCGGGCCCGGGACTCGCAGTAAGGGTCCTCGGAGAAGTGACTGAACAGAAGTGCGATATCTTAAGAGAAGCTGATTTTATATTTATCGAAGAGCTTAAAAAGCGGGAGCTCTACAACAAGATTTGGCAGGCGTTCTGTGTTCTTCTTCCCGTACGTTCTGTTGGGGTCGCGGGTGATGTAAGAAAATATGGATGGGTCGTTGCCTTACGGGCGGTAAACTCAGCAGACGGAATGACCGCAGATGTTTACCCCTTCCCGATGCGTGATCTGATCGAAATATCCTCTCTCATTACCAACTCGATCCCTGATGTGGGAAGGGTTGTCTACGATGTCTCGAGCAAACCTCCCTCCACGATTGAGTGGGAATAAAATTTAGTACTGGAGATGGCGGGAGTCGAACCCGCGTCCTACAGGGCAAGGCACAGGCGTCTACAGACATAGCTGCTGCTTACAGTTTCGGAGAAAGCGCGGAGCACCAGCTATCCGTCTTTCTCCTACATCCGGGAAAAGTGTCCCTTATGTCATCCCGAACAGTGACACAAGGCAAGTTCCGGTTTCTAACAAGCACACCGGGCTTCGGAACGGCATCCCGGGTGCCCGTAGCTGCTTACGCAGCTAAAGCAAAGTCTGCTGACTCGTTATTGTCTGCAGTTACTTTTAAGTCCAGTTTTAGGAGTTAGAGCTCCATCTGCAACCTGTGTCCACACAATCCTGCAGTCGAATCCGTTGCATCCCCGTTTTTCAGTTAAACATGCTTTGCATGTTTAACTGAAAATTTGGAAGTTGCTACGCAACTCCACGTTTTTTAGCAAAATTTGGAAGTTGCTACGCAACTCCACGTTTTTTAACAAAATTTGGAAGTTGCTACGCAACTCCACGTTTCTTAGAATTTACGATAAAATTATTCAAAAATCAATAGTAAATTAGAAGTATTGTTTCATCTCCCGGTCCGCCTCCCGTTTTAGATCTCTCTGTTTGATACTCTCCCGCTTATCGTGCTGTTTCTTTCCCCTGCACAGCCCGATTTCAACTTTCACGATGCCCCTTTTCAAATAAAATCTTAAAGGGACGAGGGTAAATCCCCGCTCTTCGGTTTTTCGCTTTAATCGCTTTATCTCCTGTTTGTGGGCAAGAAGTCTGCGCTGACGTTCCGGTTCGTGATTCATGATATTTCCATGTACGTATGCTGAAATATGAAACCCTATAAGCCACAGTTCATCATCAACAATACGGACATAGCTATCGGAAAAAGAAAACTTTCCGCTTTTCATCGATTTTACTTCGGTACCTTTTAGTTCAATACCGCACTCGATTTTATCTTCGACTGAATAATTGAAAAATGCTTTTTTATTTTTTGCAAGAATTTTTATTCCTGATTGTTTTTCCTGTTCCATGGTTTTCGTAACGATTATTTGTGAACCCGGGTGATAACGGGCCGGAACCCGATAAACGGAGTGCACCAATCCGGGGGCTGACTCCCTCTGGTTGTGTAGGTCACTTCATGCACCTGATTTGCCCAGCTTCCCCCTCGGACAGCTTTTTCCGATCCGCCCAATCGGTCCTCTCGATAAGAATCAATGGAGAACACACTCACTGTGGCTGCAGTATACGCTGCAGGGTAATACCAATTTCTGCACCACTCCCAGAGGTTCCCCCGTAGCTGTTTTATCGTAGAAGCTGATTCAGGTATTTGATCGTACGGTTGAGCTCCCAGAAGCCCTCTATCTTTAAAAAGCAAAGCTGCCGTCGCCCACTGTGATCGGGCCGCATACTCCCATTCGGTTTCACTCGGAAGTGCCACCACATAATCGGATAGTGATGAAGGCAACTGCCGGGACAACCAATCACAGTACGCCTGTGCAGCGAAAAATGAAATATAAGAGACCGGATCATCCTCCTTTTGTTCTTCCCAGTTTTTCAAGTAGTTATCGTCGACCAGCCCTGATTCACGTAATGTTTCGGTATGTGAAGGGGCCCATTGTGGGGAATCCTCGAGAAAACGACCGTATTGTGTTTTTGTAATCTCTCCTTCACTTATGTAAAACGGGTCGACCCGTACAAGGTGAGGATGCTGTTCAGTTCCTACGTGCGTATCGAGATCCTCGGACGGCCCTTTAATAAAGCTACCTGCAGGTACAAAATAAAACCGCACATTACCGACAGTCTCGGGAATACGCTCCGGTTCTTCAATATACTCGTCGGTGCTTAAGACCAGTTCTTCGTATCGCGCGGCAGCACCGTTATACCATTTACTCTCGTGAATCTCCTCGCGGGCCTGTTCAGGAAGGGCCGCGGTAACCAGAAAATCAATTCCGTCCCGGTCGTCTGCTGCTCTCAGATAATATGCTGCAAGTTCGATAAGACTATTCGGTGTTACTATTTTTCCCGAGGCTACATGAGTAGCTACGGCTTTAAGAAAATCCTTTAAAAGCACGTCGTTATGGACATTTTTCGCTGCATGACGGAGAAGCAAATCGATTTCATCTTTAGGCGGTTGAGCACCGGTATCATACAGTGCTTCTACCGTATGAGATAACA
This sequence comes from uncultured Spirochaetales bacterium, assembly GCA_964594055.1. Classification (GTDB taxonomy): domain Bacteria; phylum Spirochaetota; class Spirochaetia; order SPDA01; family CAZJBZ01; genus CAZKZZ01. The sequence continues at coordinate 4,019 of CAZQKT010000106.1, read as the reverse complement.
CCTGTGGCACTTGATAACTCAAGTAGAGGGAATCGAGCAGAGCGTAGTTACTGAACTCTTTCGAGGCCGAAGTGATATACCCTTCTACGTCTTCAAGTGAGAGAGTTTTTACAATTCGCACCCTTTTAGGTGCGAAGAGGGTATAGAACAGTTTGCCGGAGACTTCTTCGTTCCAGGTAATTTCTTGAAAATGCGGTTTTGAAATTGTAAACGTGTGACTGCCTCGCGGAACAAAGGCCCGGTATGGGGTGGCCCCGGCGTATGTACCGTCAATATAAACTGCTGCCTGTTCGGGCCGTGAATCAATGGTGATAATCGAACCGTTTTTCCGTATACCGGGAAGAAGCAGTACTAAAAAAAGGACTACTAAAACAATAATTATATATATTACAGTTAAATAAACCCATGGCTGAATTCCGGCGATCGGTTTTAATGCTACTTCGATCTCTTCGGATGAAGCGGGCTCCTTTTTTTTCTTTTTGCTCATTGTGTGGCATTATAGGTTTTTACTCTACGGCTTGTCAACGTAAACAGTTTCATGGTATTCTCGCTTACACGGACAACCCATGAAACAATGGCAACAATCTCTCGTTCAATCAACAGAGCAGTTTCTCACGTGGCGGAAGCGGCGTAAATTCAATAAAAAAGAAAAACAGAAACAAAAAAATATAATTATCGACTGGCTCGAGGCCTTTTTGTGGGCTGCAGGTGTTGTGCTGCTTATCAACCAATACCTTTTCCAGGCGTATCAGATCCCTTCAGGATCTATGAAAAATACGCTTCTTATAAAAGACCGTATTTTTGTAAATAAAATAATTTATGGACCGGAGCTCATACCCGGGAAATACAAACTTCCCGGCTTCAGAGAACCAAAACGTTCGGAAGTGATTATTTTCGAAAGCCCGACCTATATTTCAAAAGGCCCTGCATTCGATATCCTGCAGCGGGTTTTGTACATGGTCACCCTTTCACTAGTCGACATCGATCGTGATGAACGGGGAATGCCCCGTGCCCATTTTTTAATCAAACGTGCCGTGGGTGTTGAGAATGACCACATTCGATTTGTAAAAGGGGAGGTCGAGTTCAAATTACCCGGAACCAACAGGTGGATATCGGAACGAACCATCGACTTTTATACTAGAATACCGTACACCATACGTCGTCTCATAGAACCCGAAGACTATGAGGGAATAATCACATCCGGCACCGGTGATGCCTACAAGCAATTTGGTCTTCCCTTATCACCGGAAATGCAGGATGCTGTAGAATCTGCTGCAAATCAGCAAAGCGATGTCTATGCGTGGAGTAAGGCAAGACTCAAAGCGCTCTATTCAATCAATCCGCACGAGAAGCGTTACGGTAGCGGTTGGCGAAAAACAGAGAACGGCTGGTTTATCCCGGAAGGGTGGATTTTTCCACTCGGTGATAATAGAGATAATTCGCGGGATGCACGGTACTTCGGTCCTGTCAAAAAGAAAAACGTATTAGGAAAAGCAATGTTTAAGTATTGGCCCCTGAATAGGGTCGGTATCATTAAATAGGAGAAGATGATCTCCATGGCAAAGAGAACGGCAGGCTATCTTTCATATAGAGAACAAAAGCGCTTCAAATATAAAATTCTGTTTATTGTAAAACTGATTATTCTCTGTTTCATTTTTTATAACCTGCTTACGCTGTTTCTCCTCTCGAGCTACGAAGTAAAGAATGATTCTATGCAACCTCTTTTCAAAGAGGAAAACAGAATTTTGACCTGTCCCCTCGTCTATGGTGCAAAAATTCCTCTTTCAGACTCCAGATTTCCCGGTTTTCGAGAACCGCAGCGGGGCGATATTATTATTGTAAAACCGGGTAATTCTTTCCAGCCCAAGGTTATTATCAGAATACTCGATCCCATTGTTCAGTTTTTCACCCTGCAGACTAGAACACTCCATCCTGGAGTTCGAGTAGATGGAAGCTCCCCCTATATTATCAAACGAATCATTGGTCTGCCCGGAGATACTCTAAAGATCGAGGATTTTACGGTGTACATAAAAGAGAGCGGAAACACTTTCTTTCTTCGCGAAGGCGAAATGATCAATACTGATTATAGCATCAAATACGATCCGCTCCCTGAAGGGTGGTCACAATCCTATCCATTGTCGTCCGGTTTTGATGAAATTACCCTCAAGGAAAACGAATATTTTATTTTAGGAGATAATCGCAGCAGCTCGTATGATTCGAGACACTTCGGACCCGTTCTCAAATCTTCGATTATTGCACAGGTCGTGTTCAGATACTGGCCGTTAAAAAGTTTTGGTGTTCCCCAATAATTTAGCCCTCTATGTTCATATCCCTTTCTGCACGAAGAAATGTTTTTATTGTGATTTCTTTTCGATACCTTACCATTCCTCTACAGCAGAACCGGTCCTCGAAAAGATACTGGAGCAAATAACGTATCATCTCCGTTTGCTGGGCAATCCCCATCTCCAAACCATTTACATCGGAGGAGGCACCCCGAACGTCCTCCCTTTTAAACTACTGAGATACTTTTTAACGCGGCTTCAATCTGTTATCGCACGTTGTACCGGCAATTCCGGGGCTGAAAAAACTGCCGAACTGCGGGAGTTTTCAATTGAGTGCAACCCGCATTTGATTCGGAAGGAACAGCTTTCACTCTTTCGCGAAACCGGTGTGACCCGAATCAGTATTGGTGTACAAACGTTTGAACATAATCTGCGCACGATTTTAGGACGAAAAGGGAGCCCGGCAGAAGTGCTCAGAACTTTGGAATTGGTTTCAACTCATTGGCCGGGTCAATGGAGTGCCGATTTGATTTCCGGGATACCCGGACAAACAGTACAAAGCGCACTCGATGATATAACCACTGTTTCTCGGTTTTCTCCCGACCATCTTTCACTGTACTCCTTATCACTCGAACCTGAGACCCTTTTGTGGAGACACATAAAAAACGGCACTGTTACACCGCTCTCAGATGATACGGAGTTCGACATTTGGCGCTCTTCCCTTGATTTTTTAAAAAGCAACAGATACAGACGTTACGAGATATCCAACTTTGAGAAAAACGGCAAGCCATGCCTGCACAATATGCGCTACTGGAACATGCTGCCGTATCTCGGGTGCGGTCCGTCAGCAGTTTCCACGTTGTATTCACATGACGGTGCCTATCGATATCAGAACTGTCGAGACATCAGCACATATTGTACAACCGACCTATCTGAGTGGGAAATAATGAAAGAAAAACTGCCCCCTGAAAAACTTCTCTTTGAGTTTTTTATGATGGGATTTCGTCTTGCAGACGGAATAGACTTGGAACATATTACTAAGGTTTTCAATTTTGAGTGGAAAAGCGTATTAGGGCCTCTGTTCAATTCGTGGGAACAGAGCGGTTATCTCTACTGGATAGATAAAAACAGAGCTGCACTGACCGATAGAGGGTGGCAGTATAACAACAAGCTCTTAGTCGATCTTTTAACACAGCTTGAAACGTTGTTCCCCCTTGACACATTAAAAATGCGTGAAACATCGACGTGAAACGCTCACCTTGACATTGTATTTTTTTCGTGTGATAGTTTTGGAGAGTAAAATTACTACTACAGCTTGGGAGGATTTATCGAACATGTCCGGCCATAGCAAATGGGCTAGTATTAAGCATAAAAAAGGTGTCGCGGATGCCAAACGGGGAAAGATTTTTACGAAAATCATTAAAGAAATAACCATTGCGGCCCGTGACGGAGGTGGCGATGAAGAATCGAACCCCGTACTTCGCACTGCCGTTCTCAAGGCAAAAACGGCTAATATGCCGAAAGACAATATAGAACGCGCGATAAAAAAGGGCACCGGTGAACTCGAAGGGACAAGTTATCAGGAAATGACTTACGAAGCGTATGGTCCGGGCGGGGTGGCGATACTAATAAACATTTTAACGGACAATAAAAACCGCACTGCTGCAGACATACGCAACCTGTTGTCAAAAGGTAACGGAAATTTGGGCGAGACCGGATGCGTATCCTATCTCTTTA
>CAZQKT010000105.1:0-12392 GCA_964594055.1 uncultured Spirochaetales bacterium | reverse complement strand
GGGTCAAGCAAGCTCCGCGCCGCTTGATCCTCATGCTACAGGGCATGAGGAAGCCAGCCTTAAACATTCTATAGAGGGCCTGCCCCGGATGTCAACTGACCGCATAGGTCAGACTCTGTTAGTTATTTTTACCGAGAATTCCTACGATTTTCGATAGTTCCAGTTGATATTTATCTACGAGACCCAGCTTTTCGTGGGCTTTATAAAGAGAATTGCCCTTCTCCACCTGGGTCATCACCTGACTGATCTCGATGGTAGTAAGAAATGCAGTAAGCCGCTTCCACACTTCGGTTTGCACGCTCATCGGCTGCAGTTTTATCCATTCTCGAATACTCATTTCCACTGACCTGAAAATCATCCTGTGTTCCTAGAAAAGATAGTAAAATACGTTCTCATCGCCGGCCGTTCGTCAGCGCTGCTCAATCCCAACCCTTCGATTCGTTTCCAGAGTGATATGAGTCTATCGTAGTGATCGATCGTTATCGGTATGATTGTCATCGGGAATACTGCCTTTCGTAGAGTATTATAGTTTTATAGCTGCTTTATCAATATAAAAACCCAAATAAATATAATGGGATTTCATATTTTCCACCAAAGGTTATATCATCTTTTACGAGAAATCCATTCTTCAAATTATTTTTGATCATTTTAATAAAAAAAATTTCACGAAGTGATCCTTCATTGGTAGAAATCCCAACTTCTTCGGATATAGCTCGGTAAATATCCGGATTATTCAAATAAATCTTCTCTTTTTGTCTCAGCACATTACTGCCCGTTTTGTTTGACTGTATCAATTCAACAATTCCGGTTTCATGGAGGATGTTCATATAATTATAGACAGTTTTATTTTCCAATCCGATATTCTTTGAAATGCTATTATAATTCAATTCCCCGGGAGGGATATTTGCAAAGTAAATATGGTCACGCGTCAGATAAATGCAGGAGTCTTTATCTAATATTTTTTCTTGAATATATTTTTGTATGCTGTAATGAAATTCTGTATCATTAGAGTGTACTCCAATTATTTTCTATTATAATTGGATTGCACTCCAATATCAACAGGCCCTTTTGTTATATTAAAGAAAAAAAGCAGCCGTATAATTGGCTGCTCAAACGAAACTGTTCGTGTAGTAGTGTTTTTTCCTCAGGATCCGCCCCCCCCTTTTTTGAGCAGAGCTGGAACCAAAAGGCGCGCAGTAACCGCCTCAACAACAAAAGCTATACTGCTATATCTGCAAAACGGTCGATCTTTTGAAGATAACCAGTGCGGATGCACATTTCGAAGAGGTCTTTATTGACGTACTCTTTCATCTCTTTTTTGTAATCTTCATAAACACAGGTGATGATTACATCGAAACCGCCTCTTCTCTCTTTTACTATTTCCAAAAAGGTATCGAATCCTTCGTTCCCCTTCACTTTGTACTGAATCATACAGCCTCCTCAACCTTTAATTGTTGCTTAGTTATTATTTCGGCTGTAATGGAGGGGTGATTTAGGGTTTCTTTATCTTTCCAACAGGTGCCACGTAAATGATAAACTCGTCTTCGCCGTCGAGTCCGACAACAGCATCGACTGCTTCCTGATTATACGCACCAATAGCACATGTCCCGCACCCGAGCGCTTCACAAGCTAGATAGAGATTCTGGCATACATGCCCCGCATCGAGTGCGATGATCTTGTGGGCAACAGGTGCGTACCGCCACTCCATCCGGTAAGGGACCGTAGACCAGAGAAAAATGACCGAGCTTCCGAAACTCTGCCCGAATATGGCCCGATCAACATCCATCTGCAGATCTTCATCGAAGGACAATCCAACCAATCGTTCCTTCGAGGCCTGATAATGATAAAGACCCGGCTGGACGCCTTCCACATTGAATACTGCCAGGTATGTCTCGAAACTGTGCCGAGCTCCTGCAGAAGGTACCGTCCGGAAAACGGTAGAACCGGAACTATTATGAACTCCCTGCGTGGCCCAGCAGAGGAAGGACAGTTCTTCCAAGGTAAGCGGGATATCGATAAATCGGCGTCTACTCTTCCTCCGAGCGATTGCCTCCTGGACGGTCACTTCTTCAACCGTAATATCATCCGGTGCGGCCAGGGCGACAATCGTATCGAATTCTTCGAATGACTTCTCCGGATCGGGGACGGGGACACCTTTTCTCTGGTCGGTAATGTATCCTTCAATTTTTTTCCAGTTTGATTTGAGGAAATTGCGTCCTTGTGCAATTTCGTCGTTTTTGCTTCGATTGTTTTTACTGTTCATTGCGTGATCATCCTTTCTATGGTTCTCCTTCGACTGTTTCTTCAGATACCTTTTCAGTCGGTTTTTCACTCTCCTCTTCTCGGTCCACCTTGTATTTTTTGGCAAACTGCCGCCAAATGACGATAAACAGTGCTGCCACCATCGGTCCGACCAGAAATCCGATCAATCCGAGCCAGGCGATCCCACCCAGCGTGGAAAGCAGAACAATAAGCGGATGAAGTCCGCTCCGCCCTCCTAACAGTTTCGGTTTTAAGATATTCTGGCTGACGGCAATTCCTCCCAATCCCAGCAGGATGATGATGACCCCGGCCGCATACTGACCGCTTAACAATTCCAGGATTCCCGCAGGTACTATGATCAGATTGGACCCGATAAGGGGAATCATCGAAACAATCGCTATAATGATCGCCCAAAGAGCGGGAGAAGGAATGCCGAAAATTACGAAGATGAGCCCGCCGTACACGCCTTCCAAAATTCCGATAAGCAGAGTACTCACCACCGTAGCTCTGGTCATATTTCCCACCTCACGGATCAGCTCTTCGGTGTTTGGAGCATTTAGCGGTATCAGCTCTCGGACCGTATCGAGCAGCTTCGGCCCTTGGGTGAAAAGAAAATACATAATGAATATGACCAGGATAAAATGGAGGATAGCAGTGGAAATCGAAGTGAAGGAGTTTTTAATAAAAGTGGCAACCACGCCGGAAAAAGCGGAAAACGCTTTATCCAGCAGGCCGGAAATATCGAGCGTACCGTCAGTGAGAAGCAGCTGATCTGCAAACGGGATATCTTCGATAAGCCCTTCGATTTCCCAAGAGAGCACCTCTTCTTTGAACTGCGGCCAAGCTTCGACGAGGTCTTTCAATCCGCCTACCGCTTCGGTAGAGAACACGATCCCGAAAAACGAGAGGAGAGACACTACCAGAATGAAAAGCATCAGGACGGTGATAAGCGAGGCCGCCCCCGGCTTCATCCTGCGGCAGAAAAAAAGATACACTCCCCGGAAGATATTTACAAAGATAACAGCTAGAAAAATATCGAGGAGGAATGGCGCTATGACCTTATAGAAGGCATAGGTAAGCCCGAAAAGTATGAGTATGAAAAAGCCGTCTAACACCCTCAACCGTGACATCAGTGTAATCCTCGGCTGGATTGTACCCTGATTGGGGTTGAGGGGTCAAACAAAAGATGGCCTCCACATAAAGGAATCAGATGTCGTAATAGAGGGCAAACTCCCAGGGATGGGGCCGCAGGTCGAGCGCCATCACTTCATGTGTCATCTTGTACTCGATCCAGGTTTCGAGAACATCCGGAGTGAACACATCCCCCTTTAAAAGGAAATCTGCATCCTTTTCCAGGGCTTCGAGTGCTGAACGGAGACTGCCCGGGGTCTGGGGAACGTTGGCCAGTTCTTCGGGAGGCAGATCGTAGATGTCTTTATCTAAAGGATCACCCGGATCGATCTTGTTGAGAATCCCGTCTATCGCCGCCATGGAAATGGCCGAGAAAGCAATGTAGGGGTTGCAGCTCGGGTCGGGGCAGCGGAACTCAAACCGTTTCGCTTTCTCGGATGATGAATACATCGGGATCCTCACTGCAGCACTCCTGTTTCTGCTCGAATAGGCGAGGTTTACCGGTGCTTCGAAGCCGGGGACAAGCCGTTTGTAGCTGTTGGTGGTCGGATTCGAAAAAGCGAGAATTGCCGGGGCGTGCTTCAACAGCCCTCCGATTGCCCAGAAAGCGGCCTGGGAAAGACCGGCATACCCGTCGCCTGCAAACAGGTTCTTTCCATCCTTCCAGAATGAAAGATGAGTGTGCATCCCGCTTCCGTTATCGTTGAAAAGAGGCTTGGGCATAAAGGTGACCGTTTTTCCGTACTTCTTCGCCGTGTTTTTGATGATGTATTTATATTTGAGAACATTGTCCGCCATCTCCACTAAAGGTGCAAACCGCATGTCGATTTCCGCCTGTCCGCCGGTTGCAACCTCATGGTGTTGACATTCAACAGGAATACCCATTTCCTCCATAGTGAGCATCATCTCGCTTCGGATGTCCTGCATGCTGTCGGTCGGGGGAACGGGAAAATATCCTTCTTTATAGCGCGGTTTATATCCGAGGTTGGGACCTTCCTCCCGGCCGGTATTCCACCGTCCCTCCACACTGTCGACAAAGTAATAGCCGGAATGTTCGTTCTGATCGAACCGAATATCATCAAAAATGAAAAACTCCGCTTCCGGTCCGATAAAAGCAACATCTCCGATACCGCTGTTTTTCAGATAGTTTACCGATTTACGGGCGATATTGCGGGGGTCTTTGGTATACTCCTCACCGGTGATCGGATCGCAGATATTACAGATCATGACCAAGGTTTTGTGCTGCAGAAACGGATCGATAAATGCGGTTTCCGGGACCGGTTTTACGATCATATCCGATTCATTGATCGCCTGCCAGCCTCTGATGCTCGAACCGTCGAATCCGAGGCCCTCTGTAAACGAATCTTCGTCGATTTCGCTTACCGGAACCGAAAAATGCTGCCATAGGCCGGGAAAATCCATAAAACGCAGGTCCACTACTTCTATTTTTTCACGTTCAAAAAGTTCAATCACCTCTTTGGGTGTTTTTGGGATGTTCATTCGATATCTCCTTATGGTGAATGATAAGTCTTACTGTATACCTATATTTAGCAACTTCCATGCCAAATTAAAATCAATTTAACTATTTATATTTCCTAAAAGGAATTACCTCTTCATTAATAATTTTAAAATCATTTATTTATTTTAAGGTACCTACTTTTTTGTAGCACAAAACGTATGGATTATACATAAATGTAGGCCTCCCTCGAACAGGACCTCCCCTATTGTCCAGTTTGCGTGTAAAGTGATATTGTACTACGTATGATAAACGGCATTCAACAGATCGGGATTGGAGTGACGGACCTCCACACCCAGTGGCGTTGGTATAGGAAGGCGTTTTCCATGGATGTACCCATTTTTCAGGAAGAGGCCGAAGCCCCCTACATGACCGCTTATACCGGGGGAAACGTACAGAAAAGAAATGCTGTCCTCGCTGCCAACCTCCAAGGCGGGAGTGCTTTTGAAGTGTGGCAGTTTACCAGCAGAACACCCACTCCCCAGCCGGAAACACCGAACATCGGGGACATCGGAATCATTGCCGCCCGAATCAAAACTGTAAAAGTAGAAACCGCCTATAACCATCTGAAATCACTCGGTCCTGAATCCCGGGTCCAAAACCCCCAGTTTGTTTTCTCGCCGTCCAAAGACCCGGGAGGGAACAATCAATGCTTCTGTATCGACCCGTGGGGAAACATATTTCACATCGCCCGGGCCCACGACTGGTTCGGAAACCCAAAAACACCCACCGGTGGAGCGGCCGGCTGTATGATCGGCGTGACCGACATCGACCGGGTCCTCCCTCTCTACCGCGATGTGCTCGGATATGATTTTCTCCTCTACGATGAGTCTGGAGTTTTTCCTGATTTCAGACCCCTTCCGGGCGGAGACCGCTCGGTGAGGCGGGCACTGATCACCCATTCAAAACCGAGAACAGGCGCGTTCAGCCGGCTTTTGGGAAACTCCGCCATCGAACTGGTCCAGCTCCTCGACGGTACTCCCCGTCGGCTCTACAAGGACAGATTTTGGGGAGATCCCGGTTTCATTCATCTCTGTTTTGATGTTACCGGTATGGACGGACTGAAAGAAACGTGCAAAGAAAAGGGGTTCCCTTTTACCGTTGATACGGGGAGCACTTTTGACATGGGTGAGGCCGGCGGACGGTTTTCATACCTGGAAGACCCTGACGGGACGCTTATCGAGTTCGTAGAAACCCATAAAATGCCGATACTGAAAAAATTGGGATGGTATCTTCATCTGGACAAGCGGGACCCGGAAAAACCGCTTCCCGATTTCATACTCAAACTGCTCGCCCTCTCCCGGGTGCGGGACTAAGAGGCCGGGGTCATTCTCATTACGCCGGCTACTTATGCAGCCTACTTATGCAGCCCGCACTCCCTGTATTCGGGAAGTTCCCACCACCATCTGCCGGAGCGGATGTCTTCTCCCGGTTTGACCGCCCTTGTACACGGTGCACAGCCGATCGAGGGGAACCCACGATCATGGAGAAAGTTGTAGGGTACATCATACTTCTTGATGTAGTCCCACACCTGCTGTTCATTCCAATGAATAAGCGGGTTTATTTTGAGCAGTCCGTTATTACCGTCCCACTCGATGGCTTTAAGATCGGAACGGGTCACCGACTGTTCCCTTCGCAGTCCGCATATCCACCCGTCGAGGCTGATTAGCTTCTTTCTCAAGGGCCGGACCTTCCGTATAGTGCAGCACTGCTTCCTGTTTTCCACACTGTAATAGAAGAGATTAGGCCCCTTTTCGTTTACCATCTCCTCTACAGCGGCGGTATCGGGAAAACAGATCTCGATAGGAATTTTGTACTGTAATCTGGTCCGTTCGAGGACATCGTAGGTCTCTTGAAACAGCCGCCCCGTATCCAAGGTGAACACCTTTACCTCCGGGTTGATGGAGACAAGCATGTCCGTTATGATCTGGTCCTCCGCACTCAAACTCGAAGCAAGGGCCAAACGTAATGGGCCGAAGAAATCCTCCGCCCACCGGAGTATATCCTCCGCCGTTTTCCCCTCGAGCAGTTCCTGATAGGCGGTGATCTCCTCCCGGCTAATTCTTTTTTTCGTCGACATAGATTTTCCCGATATTGGCCATGTCCTTCGACGACATGTTCAAATCCAGTTTGATATCATCCCGCATCGATTTAAATGCCTCAACGGTAAGAGCGATGTCTTCATCGGTGTGCACGGTGGTGGGGATCATCCTGAACATGCAGAGTCCTAAGGGGATGACCGGATAGATGACACCGGTAACGAAGATACCTTTCTCCCGAAGATAGGAGACCATCTTCATCCCCACGTCGCTTGCCTCGTTTTCCCCGATCGGGGCGAAAACGGCGCAGATAGGTGATTCCCCCGGGCCGATGTAGTAGCCGAGCTCGCGCAGACCGGTTTTAAGTTTATTGGAATTCTCCCACATCTTTTTGCGGTTCTCTTCCCCATTAATTATCAATTCGAGTGCCTTATCCAGCGCTTTGACATACACCATGGGAAGGCTCTTTGCGAACACCTGGGTCCGGGCGTTGTACTGGATCCACTCTACAACATCCTTGCTGGAAGCGGAGAACCCCCCGATTGCTGCAAATGATTTGGCAAAGGTACCGAAATAGATATCGATTTTCTCCTGCACCCCGAGAAAATCGGCTGCCCCCCTTCCTTTATCGCCGATTACCCCGATTCCGTGCGCATCATCGATAAAAAGACGGGCATCGTAGCGCTCCTTGAGCTCGCAGATTTCTGGGAGCTTGGCAAGATCGCCGGTCATGCCGTAGGTGCCTTCGGTTACGATGAGCACACCGCCTTTCCGTTCCCGGTTTACCCGCTTGAGTACGATTTCGAGACTGTTCATATCGTTGTGTTTGAATACCCGAAATTGACTGCGGGAGAGCAGCACGCCGTCTACAATGGAGGCGTGGGCGAGCTTGTCCATGATGATGATATCCTCTTGCTCGACTAACGAGGCGATCGTCCCGAGCACACCGAGGTAACCGTAGTTGAAGAGAAAAGCCGATTCCTTCCGGGCATAGTCGGCAAGCTTCTTTTCCAGTTCCAGATGATACCGGGTGTTCCCGCTCATCATCCGAGAACCCATGGGAGAACTGACACTGAACTCTTCGAGTGCCTCCCGGGCAGCCTGTTTTATCTCTTCGTTCCCGGCAAATCCTAAATAGTTGTTTACGGACCACATAACCACTTCGCGGTCCTGAAAGTTCATCCTGTCTCCGGGGATGGGGTCTAAGATAGGGCGGGTAAAATAGTGGTCGCCCTGCGTGCGAAACGGGCCGAAATATCCTTTATCGGTTTTACATTTATCGAACAAGTCCATGATCGAGCTCCCTGGCTGTTATCGTTTTGATTTTATCGATGCGGTCTTCCCGGATGTCTTCCTGAGGGATGATCACGTCCGGTTCGAGGTAATGGAGTTCATTGCTGCTTCTCATCAATTCCATACCGCCGCCGGTAATATTTACCATAATTTCAGCATCAGGGTCTATACTGTTCTCCTCGACCTTTTTTATCAAGCTCGCTACCGCGATCGAAGCCGCCGGAGATACGTCAATACCCTCGGTGTCCTTGAATACGATTCCCGCGGCAAGAGCTTGTCCGTTGTCGGCAGCCAAGACGTCCCCATTGGTGTCGGTCAGAGCATCGTAGAGTCCTCCGATAGGAGGATAGGGAGGCATCCGGTTAGATAGAACTTTTGCGACCGTCTCCTCGATCTGGTTGTCTGCCACCTCCTTTTCGACCGGCACCAGCTCTCGCGTGCCCCGCTTCCAGGAGTCGTGGATGAGGAGAAAGGGAGCGTTCTGGGAGACCAGAAGTCTCATTTTCGTGTTCCCATAGTTTCCGTCTTCGAGGAGCCTGAGATTTGCTTCCCAGGCTGCAATTGCCCCGGTCCCGCTCCCTACGGCCTGGAAGTAGTAATCGGGAATATGTCCGATGGTGGTTACGGCACTGAGGGCGGTTGTGGCCATGCCGTCACGCCGGCCGACGTTTTTCGCCCCGCCTTCCGGTTGAAATCCGTCCATCTGAGAGATGATGCCGGAGAGCTTGATCGCATCGAAATAGTCGCTTCTTCCTCCGGCTGCAATGAGCCGGACCGACTCTCCCACAGGCCGGGTAAACCACATCGCATCGAGGTTCTGCTCCGGAACGACCACCACGAGAGGGATATCGTTATCCGAACAGACCCGTGTAAACGCCCGGGCCGTATTCCCGGCCGAGGCGACGACCAACGTCTTTTCAAAGTCATCCGGGAGTCTCCCGCACACACTGTACGCTTCACACTCCTTGAAGGTCCCGGTGGTCATAGTGATGCCCCGCTCGGGCCAATACCCGTTAAACGTTATATACAGGTTGGAAAGGCCTAAATAGGCGGCAAGTTTCTCGCTTTTATAGGTAATCGGTGCGCTCGAGCCTTCCAGCATTCGGGAAAGCGGCATCCAGTCCGAAAACCGATATATTCCGTAATCCGCACTTTTTACCTGAAGTTGTTTGTTCTTGTACTGTGCCCGCATCAAGGCGGGCTTCCCGCAGGAACAGGACAATACAGTCCCGTCGTCTTCGACAATGTTTCCGCAGCCGAGACACTGTAGTACATAATCAGTTTTCATACCAAAGCTCCTTTCAAAAAGGACGAAAAATAATGCGTCTATCTTTCAACATTTCTTTAATTCTTTCAACCGCCTCATCCGGACTTACTCCTGATTGAATGTGGAGGTCCGCAGTGATGTCGGTCGTTATATCATCTCCCACCCAGACCGTTTCGATCTTATCGGTATTGATAGAGAGGTTGATAAGAGAGAGGTCTGCCTGAGCAAGCTCCACTGCAGTGATGACCAAAATCATACCGGCATCGAGGAAGATGTGAGCGAGCTCGCCGAGCCTCCGGACCTGTTCGATCCTCCCTCCTAGCTCTTCTTTGATGTCCGCACTCACTCCGTAGAGCATGTTCCCGATGCCGAGATAGTAGACCAGTTTTCCTTCATGAAACAGAACTTCTTCGAGCCGTTTAGCCACCTCTTTCTTCCCGTTGTCCTCGAGACCGGTAATCAGAATGAGGGCCGCCCGCTGATTGTACCGCTCCGCCCGCTTGAGCGGGGCGATGTTCCCCACTTCCCAATTGTAGTTACGGAGCATCACGTTCTGCCGCGCCCACTCCTGCTGGTCGGGAAGGTTCTCACGGACAATACCTCCACCGCGGATCTCGTAATCATCAACGATCACAAACCGGCTGGTCTCGGCAATGTCTTCGACCAGGTCGAATGCGATCGCTTTGCCCAGTTTCAACACACATTCTGCCACATCGTGCTGTTCGATCTGCTCCTTCTTAGAATGGGCTTTGAGGTCCGATGCATCGATGATACGCACGATCTCTTCGATAGATGCGGGCACCTTAGTCGTACCGATTTTGAAACAATACTGCTTCTTGAACGTCATCGGGGTCTTGCTCAGCCAGAAGAGGCTTACCCGAATCCTCGAAGCAATACGGGGCTGCAGTTCGTTTTTCTTTACCGCAATCTCGCCCCGGGTGATGTAGATCTGCTCTTCCAGAGTAAATCCTGTCGCCCAGGGTGCCTCCACTGTCGTTTTCGGTCCGGTATTAAAACCTTCTATAGTAAGGACTGTGCTGTGTTTACCTGAGGGGAAGAAGATCACCTCATCCCCGACCTCGAGCGTACCGGTGGCAACTGTCCCCGCGTAGATCCGCCGCCGGTCACCGAAGCGGGTAAACTTGTAGACGTCCTGCACCGGCATACGGAAGGGGAGGTCTCCCTTCGGTTTCTCCTTCTCGAACCGGTCGAGCCGCTCGACTACCGTCTCTCCCTCGTACCAGGCCATCTTCTCACTCAAGGCGGAAATAGTGGCCCCCTCCATCCCGCTTACCGGAATGTAGTCGGCATCCTCGATATCGATACTGTTTAAAAACCTGGAATACTTCCGCACGATCCGTTTAAACACCTGCCGGTCGTAATCGACCAAATCCATCTTATTGACGAGGACGGAAACCTGTTTGACCCCGAGCATGGAGAGCATATATCCGTGGCGGCGGGAGTTTTCCTGAATTCCCTCTTCAGCATCGATGACGAGGAAGGCGGCCTCCGCCCGGGCGGCCCCGGAGACCATGTTCTTTAAGAATTCGATATGGCCCGGCGCATCGATTATGATATAGCTTCGCTTCTGTGTACTGAAAAAGACCCTGGCACTGTCGATGGTAATACCCTGGGACTGTTCGTGCTTTAGGGCGTCTAACAGGAAAGCGTATTCAAACGGTTTGGAATTGAGCTCACAGTTTCTCTTGACCTGCTCGAGTTTTCCTTCGGGAAGAGAGCCGGTGTCGGCGAGCATCCTCCCGATAATCGTACTTTTTCCGTGGTCGACATGCCCCACGATGACGATGTTCATCTGGTTCACATGTACCCGTCCCGTCTGAGTGTTTCCAGCCCGCCGCCGTCATCCTTGTCCTGGGCCCGGCCGGACCGCTCCGCGATGTTGGAAAGCCGCCCGCTCTTGAGCTCGGTGATGATCTCTGCGACATCTCTTGCCTCGGATTCGATAGGAAAGGTACAGGGATAGCAGCCCAAGGACCGGTACCGTTTGCCCTCCCCCCGGTCGTAGTAGAGACTTACCGTGGGGATTTGCTCCCGCTCGATATACTCCCAGATGTTGAGTTCCGTCCAGTCGAGGAGTGGGTGGATGCGCACGTGGGTGCCGGGTGCAAAATCGGTCTTGAATTGGTTCCAGAACTCGGGGGGCTGGTCCCCCACATCCCATTCGTTGTTCCTGTCCCGGGGCGAGAAGTACCGTTCTTTGGAGCGGGACCCTTCCTCATCGGCCCGGACCCCCACGATAATACCGGTAAACGGCTCGGCGTTTTTCTCGACTTCGTATGTGTCTTTCTTATGGTTGAACCGGAAACGCGGCCAGGAACCGTTAAGCGTGTTCTTGAGCGCTTCGGATTTGAGGAGCCTGCAACAGGTAATTCGGTCCGCGTTGCCGTCAGGGTAGGTCTGCTTGGACTCGAGGGCGTCCCGGTTCTGCCCGTAGATCATGGTGAGGTTCCACTCCCGGGTAAGCCGGTCCCGGTATTCGATCATCTCGGGGATTTTATAGCTGGTATCGATGTGTACGAGCGGTATGGGAACATGGCCGAAGAACGCCTTTCGCGCGAGCCAGAGGAGGACGGTACTGTCCTTCCCGATCGACCAGAGCATGCCCAGACTCTTGAAATTGGCATACGCTTCCCGCAGGATTCCCACACTAATGGATTCGAGTTGATCCAGATGATTCATGCGCTCCCCGACACTCTGATAGTAACGAGATGAATAGTACGGGAAAACACCGTTTCTGTATACCCGTCAACCACCCGGGGAAAAGTGAGAAGAAAAGATGCAGTCAGACACTCTAAAAGTGTATCAGTAGTTCGCTACAGGCTCCTTCGTATAAAGACGTTTAATGGCATCTGCTACTTCATCC
>CAZQKT010000104.1:5459-12404 GCA_964594055.1 uncultured Spirochaetales bacterium | reverse complement strand
ATGGGATGTAGGGTATTGATTATTGAGGGTGTAGTACAGACTCCCGCATCTTTTGTGCCTGCCGGTACAGTTCGTTTTTTACATATAGATCTATGAGCAGTTCTTTGATAAGGCGGCTCGTCTCTTCTGTTTCCGCCCCGAATCCGGCCATCCGCAGCCCCTCCATGTAGGCAGATTCGGCGGAATAGTTCTGGTCATACTCCTCGAAGAGAATACCCAAAAAAATATAATCAGTCGGGCCTCCGTCTCCGCTTAATACCACTGCCGCTTTTTTCTCATCCATCTCTTTTGTCTCAACCCCTGAGAGCGGATAATCTTTTAGGGAGGCGACATCCTCCTCCCCCCTGATTGCTCCCACCTCGCCGAGAGCAGCATTGGTATACTCACTGTCAGCGAACTTGTCCCTGATCGAGGCGAAAAGCTTTGCAAGGATTCTTTTTAAACCCCCGCCCTGTTCCTCATCCTTCGAAACCGTAATCATCGTATTCGGGTGGAGAGTCATTTTTCTTCCATCCGAAAACAGAAGAACGGCTGAACCGTCCTCTCCGGTTCTGACCGCCTCACCCCGTTGGAGAAGCGTTCCGGAAGAAGCTGGGGACCATTCTAAAGCGGGACCGTCTCCCGCTACCGCCACCGTACCGGTTACCGAAACTAAAACTGCAGCTTCTGCAGATTCATCCTGTGCAGGAACAAAAAGAATCGGGATACAGAAAAATAAAAAGCACAAGTGTATTCGATTTTTCAAGATCATAGTTATTTGTAGTTTCATGATTATTTCGCTCCTTCTTCGTCAGCCATTCTGTCTAAATCCGATCAATGAATACACGACGATTTGCTCCTCCCTCCCTTTAACGGATACCGGCGGGTGGACCTGTGCTTCTACCAGCTCCAAAACCTCACGATAGACATCTTCACTTATCAGGATATCGGTCCCAAACTCTTTAGTAAGTGATTCAATCCTCGAGCAGACATTTACCGCATCCCCGATTACAGTATACTCCATTTGCCGGGAAGACCCAATATTACCGACAAGCACCTCTCCTTTGTGCACTCCCATGCCGATACGAAGCCCAGGTTTTTCTTCACCGGCCCACTCCTTGTTCAATTTCGCCAGCTTCTCCCTCATTTCCAGGCATGCCTTGACCGCCCGCAGTTCCGAGTCGTCCCTGGGAATCGGCGCACCATAAAAAGCCATAATTGCATCGCCGATAAACTTGTTGAGTGTCCCTTCATAGTTAAAAATGATCTCCGACATCGCCTCGAAATATCTGTTCAAAAGGACCACCACTTCGGACGGTGTTAATTTTTCTGAAAGTGAGGTAAAACCACGAATATCGGAGAAGAAAAGCGTCACCTCCCGCAATTCGCCTCCCAGAGTTACCCCGCCCGGAGTATCGAGGATCTGTTCGACAACCTGGGGGGATACAAACCGAGAGAAGAGATTCCGCACGTAGGCATTCTGCTTCTCTTCCACCCCATAATGAAAGACAATCATACCGATATAGACGAGGATTACAGCGAGCAGAGGAGCAGCTAACTCTATGATAATACCGGCGTGTGAGAAAAGAACCACGGATAGTATCAAAAACAACGTGAGAATGGCTGCAAGCATTCCTCCGGCAGGCCCCGGTTTAATGCGCATAAACAGTACGGCCGAGACAGCTATCAATCCGATAAGAACAATAAGGTCTACTACCCGGCTGGGGGTTTTAAGATATCTCTTCTGCAACACTGTATTGACTGCTTGGGCATGCACCGTCACCCCGGACATCCCCTCCCCTTTGAAAAATGGAGTCGGGACACGGTCATGTGCTTCCTTGAAAGTCGCTCCGATGAAAACGATCTTATCCCGGAGCTGCCCTACTTTTTTTTGATCTTCGAGTATCCGGTAGAATGATACCGTTGGGACCGCTTTCCCGGGACCTACGAAGTTTACCATCATGCTGTTTCCCGATGTCGGAGGGATTCGGTAGGGGCCGATGGTAAGCCCGCCGCCGAAAGCATACTCCTCGAGAATACGTGCAAAAAACGGATAATGGAGTTCTTCCCCAAACGGCTGAAAGAGGACGATCCGCCGCACGAACCCGTCGGGGTCCTGAGTCAGATTGACATATCCGTCGGCTGCATTTCGAAACATCTCTAAGGGACGATTGAAAAAAAGCTGTTCCGCCTCTTGCAGGCGGGAGACTTCGAACTTTGATGGGAGCACAACGCTGTCTGCAGTCGATAGCGCTTTTTTAAATGCAACATCTTCATCGTGGTTCCGGCTTTTTTCGCTAAAAGCGATGTCTACAGCGATTACACGCGCACCGGCTTCTGCAATGGTCTCTATCGCTTCCGCTAAAAGGGTACGGGGCCACGGCCAGCGGATGTCGAGCTCTCTGAAGGAAGCATCGTCGATCGTTACAATAACGATATCTTCATGAATAGCCGGAGCATTTTCGGCACTGCGAAGCACAAACCGCATGTCAATAAGTTTGAGTTCCGCGTGTTCGATGAAGGGGATAAAAACAACACCAAAAAAAACAGCACAGGCTAAAACAACTGCAAAGATAAATTTTTTCCTTTTTGTAACTCGGGCGGGGCTGGGAACCGATTGGTTCATCTGCTGCTCACTATCACTTTTCGCATCGTTTATTCTCCATAGTATACAAAAGGTGCCCAGAAAAACGGAGCAGCCCGTCTCCGGTCTTTGATAAACTCCCGTTTCATGGATGTGATTGCTTCAGGATAGCTCAAGCCGCGACTTTCCACCAGACTGTACACCCCGGCCATAAACTCGGTCGTTGCCACATCGGATACCTGCCACAAAGAAACGGAAAGCCCATTTGCCCCGGCTACGAGAAACGCTTGCGTAAGCCCTACGACCCCCTCCCCGCCGTAGATTTTTCCCAGTCCGGTCTCACATGCTGAAAGGTTTACAAAGTCTGCTGCTACATCGAGCTTGCTGATCTCTTTTACCGAGAGAAACCCGTCCTCACCATCCACATTACGATCTTCCAGACTGAGAACCAGCGCGGAGAGACTCGGAACTTCAGGGACGAGCAAACCGTGAACGGCGAAGTGAATTACCCTATATTCACGGAGCTTACCTGTGCCGGAAAACCGTTTGACCGTCTCTTCCGATGCGGCTGTTCCGGAGACAATATCACTGCCGGCAACGATCGTTTTAATAGCCTCCACCTCCGCAAGAGATCCGGGAAGGTTTGTCCAGTTGCCGTACCCGAGTGCTCCGTAAGTACTGCGAAGACTCTCTCCCGCCTCCACTGTTTCTGCAATCCTCTGTTCCAATCTATCAAGCTGCTCACGGGAGACTTCCATGTCCTTCCGATACGAAATCGGATTGTATACTGCACCTCCAAAGGCTAAAAGCGACCGGTCCCTTTTTCCGTGCGAACGAAGGGCGATCGTCTCAGAGACGGAAAGAGACTGTACATAGGTAATCGTATACGCTTCGACAAGATATCTGCCGTCCGGCATAATCAGTGTTTCGAACGGGACAAGTGCTAATATCCCATCAGGAATAATGGTGAGGTTCGTCACTCCTTCGAGCACTTCTTCCATCGAACCGAACAGATAGAGATACAGAAGTCTACCAATTGCATCCAGCGCTTCTTTTTCTTTTTGGAGAAGGATCGGTTTGGCAAGAAGATACCGATAGTATTCGATGACGGCTTCGAACTTTGTATTGAGGGTGATGGATGCCCCGGTTGATTTTCCCCCTGCCGAAGCTGTACGGAATTGATCGTCTACAGCGCTGTCTAGGTCAAAATCGGTCCTCCGTCTGATGTCCTTTTCGTACGTAGCAAAAACGTCATGTACAAACTCTTTTTTGGGAAGCTCCGCCCCCTGTATACTATCATTTGAAATCGTAAACCGAAGCGGGTCCGGCCAGCTGCTGTTCGAGAAGAGGACCATCCGCGCTCCTGGTTTTATACGATCCATGAAGGTGTGGATCCCTTTAAATCCAAGAGAGGCTTGAAGGGTGCGCCCCAACTGCTCGAGAAGGTATTTCGACCGTGATTTTTCTATTATATCGACCGCCTCGGAAAGCTGATCGGTCCGGAAGTAGGTGGAGGCAAGCCACTGATAGTTATGGATCTGGGAGCCCAGATAGTCTCTGCGTATTTCTCCCGGTGCAGTAAGACGCAGCTCCTCCAAGATTTCGATTGTATTTAGGAATTGAGGAACAGCAGCCCAATAATCACCCTTTTCATACAACGCGGATCCGAGGTTGCTGTATAGTGTGGCAATAGTGTCTTTCTCTCCGGTTTCCTCCGCTAAAGGGATGGCCTCTTCATAGAGCCGGATCGCCTTACCAACCTCTCCCTGTTCATGATACACCTTGGCAATATTGTTCCGTATTGTCGCCCGGCGTCCCTTCTCTCCTAAGGTTTCCGCTATACGGAGTGCTTTTTCATACAATGCTATTGATTCGTCGAATCTCCCCCACTCGTGGACTACTGCTCCTAAATTGGTGTAGGTAACCGCAATGTGCGACTGATTGCCGATCTCCTCCTCTATGACCACCGTACGATGCAGGTAATCGTAGGCCTCCTCGTACAATTCCATTTCCAGTTTCAGAAGCCCGATGTTTCCTATATACCGGGCAATCATCTCAGGCCGCTCGAGCTGCTCGGCAATACGAAGTGCATCTGTGAAATACTCCTCCGCCGTATCGTATTTCCCCCAGGAAAGATAGACCAGCCCGATGTTGTTCAGATACGTCGCTTCATCTTCGGGCCATTCATTCTCCTGTGCAAAGGAGAGGGCTTGTTCATAATGGGAGACTGCCCGATCGTACTCTCCCCAGCTTTCATAGACTGATGCGATGTTGTTGAGCTCGATCGCTACGTCCTGTATGTTTTCGAGTTCATTATCGATAGCAAACGCTTTTTTGTAATAAGAAAGTGCATCGGTGTAATCCCCCCTCCGGTGATAGACACTACCTATGTTATTGTAGCTTGTAGCAATTCCTGCCTCACCACCTTCAGATTCGGACACTTCGAGAGCCAGATTGAACTGTTCGAGTGCTTCTGCGTATCTTCCCCAATCGGAGTAGCTTTTCCCGAGCAGATTGTACGCATCTTCAAGCGAGAAACCCCGCGGAGATCCACCTGCCTCGTTCCGGGAGCGAGTGAGTTCGAGCACCTTCCGGTAATGAAAGACAGCTTCCTCATACCGTGACCAGGTGTTATAGATTTGTCCCAACAGTTTTCGTGCCTCGATCTCTTTTCCCGGGCCGGGAGCCGTACCGCTTTCGATCCGGCGGGCCGATTCGAGGGCGGCCTCACCGTATTCTGCTGCACGTTCATAGTGATAGAGATCGAAATAAGTCCTGGCGAGGTTGTTTGTGGTGATGTATATCTGATTTTCCATCTGTAAGGCGGATGCGTATTGGAGTGCAGTCTCGTTATATTGGATCATCGCCCCGGTATCTTCTAATAGGCCGTGCAGCTCCGCGAGATGGCCCGCCCAGAGAGAGGCATACATCCCGGGTGCAGGATTGTTCGGATCAATTCCTGTATCGGGGATGTACGATAAGGCAACCTGAAAGGCTTTCTCCAGGTGCGCACGGGCGTTTTTATAGTCTTCCACCTGTAAATACACCCACCCGGTATTCCCCTCGTAGATCGACGCAGTAAGTTCCTCTCCGGCTGCATTGAGTATTTCGATCGCTTTCCCGAACTGCCCCAGTGCTTGGGAATAATTGCCTGTGACCCGGTAGATTTCTCCTATCCAGCCGTAGTCGAACCCGAGATTTACTAATCGATTTTCGCCCAGTGACTCGTCGATTGTCCGGGCTTGTTCAATACGAATGAGTGCCCCCTGATAGTCTCCCCGGTAGTACAAGGAACTCCCCTCGTTGAGAAGGGCATCCGCCCGGGCGGCTTGGCTTTGCCGATCGTCTTGGAAAGACTGTTGGGTCTGTTCCCCGCGCGAAGGTTCCTTGTTCTGTGCATCAAGAACAGAAAATGGAAATACGAAGGAAAATACGATCAAAAAATAGAAGAGAGAAAAGATTTTCATTATCTATACACTTTTACTACGGTCAGTCGAATTGTTCCAGTAGTTTTTTTAGATTAACAATACAGATGCCCCGGCCCGTCTAAATCCGCAGCCGGTGCATTTTCTTATCGTAGAGCACCTCTTTCCGGTCGAAGTCGAGCCTAATCTTCCATTTTTGCATTGTCGCCGCCCCAATGATGAGTTCCTCGGATAATCCATCGATTACGACAAGCTCGTCTGTGAATCTTCGATTGGTGTCGGTAAAGAAAAAATCTACGCGTACAGCGTATTCCGCAATTACCGTATTGTTTTTTTCAGCAGTTTCGAACTCCATCGGTTCAGTCAACGGTTCTAAATGAGCAAGCTTTTTGGCCAGCTCTTCACTGATACACGAATAACTAGCCCCGCTGTCGAAAAGTGCCGTCACCTGTTTTCGACCTTTCGAGCCTGCAAGAATAATCGGTTTTATGATTAATGCCACAATAACCTCCTTGTACCTATTAATACAGGGAAGTTTGTACTGCTGCTTCATGAAATCATGATACAACGCAGATTTTTTCCGGTCAATCAAGACATTTGAGAAATCAGGTTCGTTGTTTGGTATAAGGGGCCTCAGGTATTATCTTATAAGTAGGAGATCGATATGATAGATTCTTACAAGTTCGGAGAAATCGTAATAGACGGGCAACCGTACACCAACGATGTTATTATCTACCCGGACCGTGTAGACGGTTCGTGGTGGCGAAAAAGCGGGCACAATCTTATCACTGAAGACATTCGAGACGTGCTCGATTTCAACCCGGATACAATGATCGTCGGCACCGGGGCCTCAGGGATGATGAAAGTACCGAAAGATACGAAAGAAGCGGTCAAAGAACAGGGAATCGAGCTGATCGTCGAACGCACCGATCAGGCAGTCGAAGAATACAACCGAAG
>CAZQKT010000104.1:0-5359 GCA_964594055.1 uncultured Spirochaetales bacterium | reverse complement strand
GAAGTTACATTCGCTCGTCGATTGTGAGATTATCGATGATATCAATTATTCCCGGTACGTGCTGTACCGTTTCATAGGCGGAGTTTTTAGAAATCCATGTGGGAACTCGTCCGGTTAAAAAAACCTCACCATTTTCTACTTTCACTTCTATATCACCCGCATCAATAGTATCTCTTCTCTCCAGCGCGTGCATGATATGGGCAGCAATGGTCTCATCGGATTCACTCTCGCTCGGAACAACCGTGATGTTGTTGATGATCTCCACTACTCCGTCAACCGCTGCAGCCACCTCTTCGATCTGCAGTTTCTGCCGGTACGCTCCGACAGACCCTTCGAGAATAAGCTGCCCTGCGGTATCAGTCACATCTAACTCCGAGATATCAAAATCTAATTGCCTAGTAAGCGCATTGATAACCCGTGTTTCAATAGGGTCGCTTTCCAGGGCCGGGGCTACAACCGTTATCTGGTCTTCTACATCTTTAACCCCGGTAATCCCCATGGCTGTTGAGATGGCATCACGTTTTTGAGACAGATAGCTTACCGCTCCTGCGAGGACAACATTTCCGTTATCTACTTCAATTGTAAAATCATCGGGATGTAGATTCTCATTTCGAGAAAACTGTCTTTCTATCTCTTCGATAATCTGTCTATCAGTCATAATATACCCTCTCCTTTCTTTCCCTTATGTATAAAATAAGACTGTTTCATTTCATAATCAACGGATAGCCCTCATAAAAATTTCCAGTATTTTTTGACCTCGGGCCCAAATCGCAATATCTTTACTGTATAAAGTGTGAGGTTATGTCCGAACAAGAACAACCGGCGATAGAGACCCGCGTAAAAAAGCTTGATCCACAGAGCATGTCCCGAAAAGAGGCGGAAGAGATTGCAGAACAGTTACGGGAAAGGTTAGCCTATCACAATTATCTCTACTACGTAAAAAACACACCTGAGGTTTCCGATCAGCTCTACGATACGATGTTTCGCCTGCTTCAAACGATCGAGGAACAGTTTCCCGAACTCGAAACTGCCGACTCTCCTACCCGTCGGGTCGGAGCACCACCTGTTGATGAATTAAAAGAAGTACAGCACGTCGCTCCTCTGTTGAGTCTCAATTCCAAGCAAGACGAAGAAGGCATTATTCAATTTGAAAAGTTTCTTCATCGGGAACTCGATAGTGAACACATCCGCTATGTGTCGGAACCGAAACTGGACGGATTGTCGGTGGAAATCGTTTTTGAAAACGGAATATTCTCATATGGAGATACCCGCGGAGATGGACAGACAGGAGAAGATATCTCTGAGAATTTAAAAACCATCGGACCGTTACCGCTTCGTTTGCAGAAAAAAGCTTCTCTTCCCGATTTTCTAGCAGTACGGGGTGAAGTATTCATGCTCAAAGACGGGTTTCAAGAATTGAACCGAAAACGGATTCAAGATGAAAAAGACCCTTTCGCCAATCCCAGAAATGCTGCAGCAGGGACCTTGAGACAGCTCGATTCAAAAAATGTCGCAGATAAACCGCTCGATATCTTTTTTTATGAAATTCTCTCGAGCAGTGAGACCATCAGCAATTCACATTGGGAAGTACTGGATGCATTTAGGACCTGGGGGCTTAAGACGAATCCGCTGAACCGTTTATGCGAAAACCATGAAGAGCTCAAAGAGTACTATCACAAAATAATCGAGAAACGGGATTCACTCAACTACGAGTTGGACGGAGTGGTGATCAAGCTTGACAACTACTCCCTCCGTGAACGACTGGGGACACGCCATAGAAGTCCGCGATGGGCGATAGCATGGAAATTTCCACCCCACAGAGAAGTAACGATACTTCATGATATTATGGTGCAGGTGGGGAGGTCCGGAATGCTCACCCCGGTAGCGCTCCTCGATCCGGTGGAGATCGGAGGAGTTACGGTAAGCAGAGCTACTCTTCATAATGAAGATGAAGTAAAGAGAAAAGACGTACGCCCCGGAGACACTGTTCGAGTCATCCGGGCCGGTGACGTAATCCCGGAAGTTTTAGAACGAGTAGACGAGAGACCCGAGAAAAAAAGAGCCAAGCCGTTTTCAATGCCCGGACAGTGCCCCATATGCGGAACCAAAGTGGTCCGGGAAGGGGCCTACTACCTCTGCCCTGCAGGCATGTCCTGTCCTGCTCAGCTGAGAGGTCGACTTCAGCATTACGCATCTCGGGACGCAGCCAATATTGAAACTTTGGGAGAGAAAATTACCAATCAGCTTGTAGAAACCGGTTTAGTAGAAGAGCTGTCCGACCTTTACAGACTTACCAAGAAAGATTTACTCGAACTCGAAGGTTTTGCCGACAGGTCCGCACAAGTTCTTATTGATGAAATACAAGCATCCAAAAAAACACCGCTGGATAGATTCATCTATGCACTCGGTGTCAAACATATTGGTCTTCGAATGGCGGGGATTCTTGCCCGAAAATACGGAACAATGAAAAAATTGATGAAAGCGGATTCAGAGGAACTGCAGCAAATCCCGGAGGTCGGTCCGAAAATCTCAAAGAGTGTAACCAATTTTTTCAGTGATGCACGGAATAAGAAAATTATAGAGGACCTCTTCGGACTGGGGGTCGACCCGCAACCGGTCGAAACACCGGAAGAACAGGCCGACGTGGAGGCCGGTGAACAGCCGCTCGAGGGTAGGACCTTCGTCTTTACCGGAAATCTGAAAGACTACACCAGGAAAGCTGCAGAGCGGACCGTCGAGTCGCTGGGTGGCCGCGCTACCTCCAGTGTAAGCAGCAATACAGACTATGTCGTATCGGGAGAGAACCCGGGAAGCAAACTGGAAAAAGCGGAAGAACTAGGAATAGAGGTACTCACTGAAAATGAGTTCAAAAAACTGCTAAAAAATTTTGGAGGAACAGTAGCAGCCGGAACGTATCATTGACAAGCCGGGAGAAAGAAGAGGAAAATAACAGGGAGTTACCTATGATTCCGCACTATGTCCAAAAATTATCGGACACTCTCTGGGAAATAGCTCCGGATTACAAGCAGGGCATGCGGGTCCCTGCAAGAATATACGGGACCGAAACCATTCTCAACGAAATGGAAGAAGGTGTATTCGACCAGCTAACCAATGTTGCTTGTCTCCCCGGTATAGAAAAATATGCCCTGTGTATGCCCGACGGTCACTGGGGTTACGGATTCCCTATCGGGGGGGCTGCAGCAATGAATGTAGAAGAAGGGGTCATCTCGCCGGGAGGTATCGGTTTTGATATAAACTGCGGCATGAAGCTGCTTCGGACTTCACTTACCGAAGAAGAAGTACGCCCCCGTCTGGAAGGTCTGGTCGATTCCCTCTACGATGCCGTACCGTCGGGCACAGGGAAGACGGGCCGTCTCCATGTGAATGAACAGGAGTTTCGTACTCTCGTAGAACAGGGACTCGACTGGTGTCTCGAAAACGGGTATGCGGATGAAAACGATGTAAACAGGACCGAAGAGAACGGGCATATGGAAGGGGCTGATTCTGCGTGCATCAGCAGAAAAGCCCTGGAGCGGGGAATCAATCAGGTTGGAACATTGGGGTCGGGGAACCACTACCTCGAAATCCAAGTCGCTGCACCTGAAGATAGTATAAACGAAGAATACGCGGCAAAGCTCGGTATCGCTCTTCCGCACCAAATCCTCATTATGATCCACTGCGGCTCCCGTGGATTCGGACATCAAATCGCCACCGATTATGTGAGAAAGTTTGTCAAAGGGAAAGGTTCTCCTTACGGTATTGAAATTCCCGACCGTAATCTCGCCTGCGCACCGTTTTTGTCAAAAGAGGGACAGGATTATTTTTCAGCCATGAAGTGCGCGGTAAATATGGCTTTCGTCAACCGGCAGATGATCGTGCACCAAGTGCGAGAAGTGTTTTCAAAAGTATTTGGGAAGTCCCCGGAACAGCTGGGAATTGAAACTGTCTACGATGTGACCCACAACACTGCAAAGGTCGAAAAGCATCTCATCGATGGGCAAGAGAAAGAGGTGATCATTCACCGCAAAGGGGCTACCAGATCGTTTCCACCCGGAAAGGCGGATCTGCCCGAAGAATACCGGTCGATAGGACAGCCGGTGATCGTTGGCGGGAGTATGGAAACAGGGTCGTATTTGCTCGTCGGGACAGCGGAAGGAGAAGATGCGTTCTTTACAACGGCCCACGGCAGCGGTAGAACAATGGGAAGGCGAAAAGCAAAAAAGCAATTCCACGGGGAGACCATAAAACAAGAACTCCGCGGGCGTGGTATATATATAAAAACTGCTTCGAATGCAGGTTTGGCCGAGGAAGCGGGAGGGGCCTACAAAGACATCGACCAGGTCGTAGAGGCAGTCCATCGTGCAGGACTGAGTAAAAAGGTAGTGCGTTTGCGCCCCATCGGAAATATTAAAGGGTAAATAGGTATAGTTACATGCCGTACCAATTTCTGGAGGAGAAAAGTTTCTCAGACCTGCTTTTTACAGCAGAGGGGAAAGACTTACCGGAGGTTTTTACCTCCTGCTGGGAGGCAGCTGCCGAGGCAACTGTCGAACGGACCGGTGCCGTAGAACCGCTTGTGCATAAAAAAATAGTTATAGAGGATGAAGATGTGGAACTCCTCCTCTTCGATTTTCTAGGCGAGTTTATTTTTTACAAAGATAGTAATGGCTTGGTCCTCAGAATCGACACACTCGATATTACAAAAGGCGGGGAGAGCTGGAACCTCGAGGCGGAAGTGTATGGTGAGCCCATCGACTCCGAAAAGCACGGTAACGGCGTCGATATCAAAGCGGTCACATTTCATGAGTTTTCACTAGAGAGCGGGCCCGACGGAACGTGGCGGGCACGGGTGTTGATGGATGTTTAGATTTGATCTCGACACCCAACAGTATTTCGGGAAAGACCTTATCGATGCGGTACAGGATTTTCGCAGTGCGGCAACGCTACGGCCCCCCGACCATCGTGCACTCCTTTGGCGCGTTTTTTTGGTCATTTACATTATACCAATAGGTTCCGCCTTTTCTATGTGCCCGATTTTTTCCCAGTGGGCGCCCCCTGGGTAGAAAAACGAAATTATTTACTTTCTTTTATGAATACATTAAACTAATTTGTAATGATGAGTAACAACCTTAACCCGGAATACATTACCGATGGAAAAGGCCATAAGAAGGCCGTCATTCTCCCAATCGATAACTACAATGAATTGCTAGAAGACTTAGATGATCTGGCTGTTATTGCAGAAAGGCGTGATGAGGGAACCGTATCACATGAAAATGTTTTGAAAGAATTAAGGACTGATGGCCTTATATAAGCTTGAATGGAAAAAATCCGCCGTTAAAGAATTAAAAAACATACCTAA
>CAZQKT010000103.1:0-12739 GCA_964594055.1 uncultured Spirochaetales bacterium | reverse complement strand
AGAAGGAGGGAGACGGTGGAAAGAAGCTTACGGTCTCCTCAATCCTGATTCGAATACACGGCTGACCGTTTAATATTTCCGAGTTTCTTGTAATTCTATCGAACATACCAACACCTCAATGATATTCGATTTTTAAACTTGACCGAAAATCAACTCTATAGTACTTTTATATAGTTGCATATGCAACTATATCGCCTAATGGAGCACATACAATGGGGGATACTTATCATACACGTTCTCTCGGAAAGCTTATAAGCCATATCTCCAGGAATATCCACTGGATGGTCCACCATGAACTCGAGAGTATAGGAGTGGGCAGCGGTCAGTATTTTTTTCTCCACCTTGTACACCGTCATCCCGGTAGTACCCAGAATGAGATTAGCCGGGAAATCGATATCGACAAAGCAACCGCGGCGAAAGGACTTGCAAAGCTTGAACAAGCCGGATACTTACGGCGCGTGCCCGACCAACGTGACCGCCGGGTCCGGCGAATGTTTCTTACCACAGAAGGGGAGGCGGTAATACCAAAAATCGAGGCGACCCTTCGCAAAGTAACAAAGGTATGCGCCTCCGATCTGTCCGAGAACGAAGTAGATGAGCTCTTCCGGCTACTCGATAACGTGGAAGCTTCATTGGTCGACTACATCAAGGACAATGCATGAAAAACACACAGATAAACCGACAGCGCCTTTTGCATGATCCTGTGGGCAAAACGTTACTACGATTGACGGTCCCCATGCTTTTCGGAATTTTCAGCATGGTGATATTCAACCTCGCCGATACGTTCTTCGTCGGGCGGCTCGGAAAAGACCAGCTGGCCGCCCTTTCGTTTACGTTTCCGGTAGTGCTTACCATTAGCAGCTTGGCCCAGGGAATCGGTATGGGTACCTCGGCGGTTGTATCGAGGGCAATCGGGCAAGAAGACTACCGGC
This sequence comes from uncultured Spirochaetales bacterium, assembly GCA_964594055.1. GTDB lineage: Bacteria > Spirochaetota > Spirochaetia > SPDA01 > CAZJBZ01 > CAZKZZ01. The sequence continues at coordinate 11,807 of CAZQKT010000103.1, read as the reverse complement.
GGGTGCGCCGACTGGCATCCGACAGCCTTATTCTCGGTATCCTCGTCGTCGGGATAGGAGCAGCCGCGGGGCTTCTGACAATTCGACCCCTGTTTAGCCTGCTCGGAGCTGAAGGAATTGTATTGGATTACATCGTAGAATATATGGGGCTCTGGTATTACGGTATGATCTTTGTGGTAGTACCGATGGTGGGAAACAACATTATTCGGGCCACCGGTGATTCGAAAACCCCCGGGATAGTAATGGTTCTCGGGGCTGCTGCCAATTTTTCTTTGGACCCGCTCCTTATTTTCGGCATCGGCCCTTTTCCGGCGTTCGGTATTCGCGGAGCTGCATTGGCTACTTTAATTGGGCGAGGAATTACGTTTTTCATAGCGATGTATGTGTTGATGAAAAGAGAAAAACTCCTTTCCTATGCTATCCCGAAACCCTCGGAAGTGTGGGAATCATGGAAGGAGATATTGCATATCGGTGTTCCCAATGCCTTTGCTAAGATGATTATCCCCCTTGGAAACGGGTTTATCACCCGCATCGTTGCCTCATTCGGTGCCACGGCTGTAGCCGGATATGGAGTGGCGACACGGTTGGAGTTTTTCTCGCTGGCCGCTCTTAACGCCCTCTCATCTGTTATCGGCCCGTTTATCGGCCAGAACATCGGCGCGAAGCAATTAGAACGGGTGAAAGCCGGGTTTACAACAAGTGGCCGTTTTTCCCTGTCTGTCGGAGGGTTCCTTTTTTGCGTCTATCTCATCTTTGCCCCAAAAATTGCAGCTTTCTTTAACGCGGACCCTATTGTAATCTCAACAGCAGCGCTCTACCTGCGGATTGTCTCTTCGGCGTACGCAGCACAGGGGTTTTATTTAATTGTAAGTGCGGGACTGAATGTGTTGAAGCGGCCCCTGCAAGCGGCCGGACTCAGCATACTCGAACTGTTCGGCCTCTCCGTACCGCTGGCCTTATTGGGCTCATACCTTTTCGGGATGGCAGGCGCGTTCACGGCTATCGCTTTCAGCTATATGAGCACAGGGGTGATAGCGTTGTTGACTATTCGCAGAGTATTGTTTAAGTATGTAGAACGGCTGGAAAAAGCATGAAGATACTCCTCGTTCAGCCTCCCTTCCATGATTTCTACGCCACCGTCCACAGGACCAATGCCCTAGGGCTCCATCTGGCGGGAAAGATGCTCTCCGATGCGGGACATAATACGGAGATTATCAATTTTCCCCTCCTGCCCGGGGGGAGATCAGTCCCCCTCCCTGAAGAACTGAGCTATCTGAAGCCCTATCTTTTTCCCGGCGAGAAGGGACCGGTAAGCGGGTTGAACCGGTTTCAAAGGTTTGGGCCCGATGTTTCCGCGGCCTGTGAGCTCATGGAATCGAAGGGGGCGGACCTTATAATAATGGGGCTTTTTGCTTGGGCCTTTGGAGAGGACCTGCTTCTGCTTGCCCGGAAGTATAAGCAGCGGAATCCCGCCTGCCCTGTCGGGATTGCCGGGGCCGGGTTTACCTCAGCTCCGGGACGGTTCATCTCTTCCGGTCTTTTCTCTCTGTTCCTCGAAGGGGAGGCTGAGGGGGTCCTCCCCGCTTGGCTTAATGCCGGGTCTCCGCTTAACGGCCGTTTCACCGTTCCTCCCGATCCTAATCGAAGGCCGGTTCCCATAGCTGTTGCCCGAAGACCTCCCGGTAAAGCAGGAAATGAGGGTGAAAAGGGATGTGCGATTTCCCTTTCCGCGGGGAGGGGATGCCCCATGACCTGCCGCTTCTGTGCTAACCACCTGGTCCATGGCCGGGGATTGAGGCTCCCTTCGGTAGGGGAAGTCTTGAAGGAGCTCGACCGGATTGATGCATCCGGGAATCGAGTACATCGAGTAAAAAGGATTTTTCTTGAAGACGATAATCCTTCCGCAGAGATGTCCTGGTTCGAGGAGCTGTTAACGGCCCTGCATGAACGGTTTCCGGAGGCGGAGATCTCCGCGGAAAACGGTATGGATTACCGGTTTTTATCAGTCGGGGACCTACCCTTTCTTTGGGAAAACGGGTTTCGCGTACTCAACCTTGCCCTTGCTTCTTCCAACCCGGCGACCTTATCCACGTCGGACCGAGGCGGTTCCCCGACACATTTTAAAGATATTGTAACCGCCTGGGTGGCCTTGGGAGGACGGGGCGTATACTACTTCATTGCCGGGTTACCCGGTGATTCCGGGGAAGAGGCCCTGGAGAGTCTGGTCACCTTATCCCGTCTTCCCGGCAGGACCGGTGTAAGCCTCTACTATCCCCTTCCGGACGAAGACCCGGAGGCCCCCTTCCGCCGTTTCCTAGGAAGCGCCGCCTGGCCGTGGAGCTGGGCCCTCTCCACAGCTTCTCTATTGACCATCTTCCGGCTTTCCAGATATCTCAATATGATGAAAAAGGAAAAGAAAGATTCCGCGGGAAGGCTCCTCATTAAGGAGAGCAGGAGAACGGGATACCTCCATACCCTGCGGGGGAAAGAACGCTCCCTGATTGCATTACCCTGGACTGATAGAGACGTGGTTTCTCAGTTTTTCAGTCGAGTAGGAAATTGAACTAAATGAGGTTATTTTAAAATTGCCCGGGAGCTGCCTGAATCAAACTACTCATTATAGGCTCAACAGCAAGAATCGGCGCCGCCACAGTCACAATTCGGTTCACTGTTACGAAGCATGCCGTTCAATACCGCCGCAGCGCAACCAACCCCCGTATCGACCGTAATAGCATCAGTCGGACAATTCATCATACACGCTCCGCATTCGATACATCGATCACGATATTGAATCTCTACTAATTTCCCGGTCCTACGGAAAACCTCGCGGGGGCATACTTCCAGACAGTTCCCACATCCGCTGCATAACTCAGGCTTAAACCGTAGAGAAACGACATTGTTCAAATACACCATCATGCTCCTATTCCTCCTTTGAACACCGTCTCCAAGAGAACTCTCCCAGCAACGGCAATGCCGATTAATCCAATCTGGACAGGTAGGGCGTAATGCATCTCCTTGCGTACTCCTGATAGTGAGGTAAATGGAGTGGCCCCGGTAAAATTCATTGCAAGAAAAGATGAAGCAGCGATCACAATACAGGTAATGAAAAAACCTTGCGAGAAGGGCGGAGTAAATAGTACGATGAACAATCCGGCAAGCAGTCCTCCTGCAATGGCCCCTTTAATGGAGAAAGCCCTGCCCGGAATATAAGGAAGCAAGAACGGTGTTATGCACGCCCCTGCTAGTATTGCAAGGAAGGAAGGGACCGCATCATAGAGGACAGTCACTGCATCAATTCCACCTAAAAGTACAGTGAGGATAAAGGAAAGGACCGTAACCGCTAACAACACTTTCCATGATTGTACGAGCTCAAGTGGTATCTGGATCATTCTTTCTGCTAGAGTAAATGTTTTACGCCTCATAAGCGAAGAGGCTTTCATTCCCGCATCCAGATAGTCCGGCAGGTCCCTGCTCGAGACCGGACCATAGAGGATTCTGAATCCCGTCCGGTTTCCGACTTCATGTGCCTTTATACCCGGGGCGCCAAGTTGGGGAAGAATTAAATATCTGTGGGACACCAACGATGCTAAGCCGGAATCCTCTATCCGCCGAATAAGCTCCTCTGTTCCAAAGGTCCCTTTCCCGGCGGCACACCAAACATTGATCCCTTTGGTATCCAGGATAAGCAGCCAAGCGTCCCGACCGTGCATATCTGCCCTCAATTGATCGAACGTCACTTTGAAATTCGCTGAAACCAGTACGGGGTCCGCAGTCCCCGGAGAGCCAAGCGCATAGAGACCGGGGGTGACGGTCAACCTTTTTCGCCCGATTCCAAGACGAAACGCCCGTCTCTGCATCGTATCTTTTCTCGTGATAACACTGTCTACTCTCGGTATCGTCCGTGCTTCCTGATCGGATTTTCCGCAACATGAAGAACTGCAGCAACTACTAGTCATTAATGACATCCTCTACACGACAACATGTTCGTTCGGGTGTATTTTTCGTTGTCCGGGAAAAAATCGTAAAAAGGGCTTCCATATCTTCAAGTATTCGTTCCCGAAGCTCCGTTGGTAAGGCTTCATATATCGGTTGATAATAAGCATCACACTCCTTGTTTAAACGATCAACGAATCTTTTACCTCGTTCCGTAAGGCCTATGCTGTGGTACCTTCTGTCTTCGGACGACTCTTTTCTCTGCAAAAGAGAGAGTCTAACCAATCCATCTACCGTTCGCGAGAGAGAACTCTTATCCAGGCCGAGATACTCAGACAACCCTGAAAGAGAAATCAATCCGGCTTCCTCCACCTTCAAGAGGACATGGCATTGAGTGGCAGTTACACCACAACATACCGCGTTATCCTTTACATTTGCCGTAATAAACCGTTCAAGGTGCCGGAGAGCATGACGAAACTCCCGAATTTTTACGGTTGTATTAGAGTTCATACCAAGAACATAACACTAATAGTTGATAAATGCAACTATTATACTGTTCCTCGCCGGGAAAAGTTTCCACGACCTTTGCGTCGCATCTGTAGCAGCTGCCATTGTACGTATACCGGAGAACACCCTCCTGAAAGCCTACCTTGAAGAAAATCCTCATATAGTGAAAAACTCTATTCCTTTAGCTACGGTGACGAAGATCAATACGGAAGCCTTAAAGCTGTACGGAGTAAGCACGCGTGAGGAGTTTGAAATCCGGCTTCAAGACATCATTGGAAAAACCGGGTTTTCCGCGCTTCTCAACGGAACAGTCGCCCTTCTTGAGGGAAACCCTCGTTTTGAAGCGGAAACGACAAATTATCGCGTTGACGGAGAACAGATCGATGTAACTTTGAAGTTTGCCGTACTATCCGGCCATGAAAATTCTTTAGATAGAGTTATTGTAACGATCCAAGACATCACCAAAAACAAACAGCTCCAACGACAGATAGATACCCTCACCCTGCTGCCGGAAGTGAATCCTAATATCGTTCTTATACTCCACTGTCCGGATACGATTGAGTATGTAAACCCCGCCGGCCGCAAGTGGCTTCGGTCCCACCAGTATTCCGACCTCGATGCTATTCACCATATTCTGCCGGTTTTGCGACAGGATCTCCGAACAAAAACACAAAATAAAGTATAACGACGAAGTGTACGATTTAAAATTAAAACCGTTAGCAGGGGCGGACCGCTGCATGATCACCCTTACGGACGTAACAGAAATGGAACGGGTTATTCTCGAACGGCAGCTCTATTTTGAAGCCTTCCAGTCGTCCATTCACGCGATGATGATTACCGATTCGAAAGGGCGAATACAATATGTAAACCCAAAATTCGAAGAGATTTACGGTTTTTCATCGGCCGAAGCGGGGGGGAAAACCCCGAATATCCTTAACCCCGGACGAGACACCTATTATGATCTGGGGTATGCCGATGAAAACTACGACCAATTGTTCACAGAAATGTGGGAACATATCCAAAATCCTGCGATCGGTTACTGGAAAGGTGAGATCCCGAACAGAAGAAAGGACGGTGAGATTATCTGGGTGCATTTGATTATCAACGCTATTTTTTGTGAGTTACAATCAATCACCAACTATTTGGCCATCCCCATCGACATTACCGAAAACCGCCGTCGGGAATTGAATATTCGGCTTAATATTTATCATACCATTACTCGCCTTGCCGAAATGCGGAACAATGAAACAGGAAACCATATTCTGCGGGTCGGGAAACTGGCGGGAGCAATCGCAAAACAGCTGAAAATGCCCAAAAAATTTTGTCAAGATATCGAAACCTTCGCGCCGCTTCATGATATTGGAAAAGTCGGCATCAGCGATCTCATCCTCCTTGCGGAGCGTAAATTGACCAGGGAGGAATTCGATACTATGAAAACCCACACCACCTTAGGTTTTAAAATTCTGCAGGGGAAATCAACCCTGGAAATGGCGGCGGAAATAGCACTTAACCACCACGAGAAATACGACGGGACCGGGTATCCCCATGGTGTTTCCGGTGACACTATACCGATGTCCGCGCGAATTACAACCGTCGTGGATATTTATGATGCTCTCCGCAGCAAGCGGCCGTATAAAGGACCCTGGCCGCATGAGGAAGCAGTGGAAGAAATAAAAAAAGGGGCCGGTTCACTATTTGATGCTTCGATTGTTGAGGCATTTCTCGAGCTTGAACCGGAGATAAAAACAGTTATGGCGCACTATCAGGATTAAATAGATCCTATTGAGAGACGGTACAGTGTCTCCCCTATCATCAACGCAGCGACCCCAAGAAATAGAACTGCCAATATTTTTTCAAGTAGTTTTTGCGGGATTTTCGAAGCAATAAACGATCCGATTTGTCCTCCGATAACTACTCCGGGAATGGTGAAAACAACAATGGATAAAACGAGCTGCAGTATTTCTTCTCCCGACTGCGCAAACCGAACCGCATGACCAACCGAGGCTGTTAATGCAGTAACCGCGACGATAAACACGCTGGTTGCCACCGCGACCTTGCTGGGAACTTTACACCGTTTTAGAAAGAAATAGCCGTTCAACTCGCCCTGTCCGGTGGAAATCATTCCTATTAATAACGCACCAATACCTCCGAACACCCCCCCCTGGACTTTGTTGCATACCGTGTAGCTTATTTCCTCTCCGTCGGCAGTTATCAGCGTTGTTTCCGCTTTATTTTTCGGATAAAGCCGCTCTATTTCCGTATCTAATGCCTTGACTGTATGATTATCCGGACTTTTTAAAAAAGAAAGAGCAATAGCGATCAGCCCTCCACCTAATAATAGTTTCAAAATAAACGAGGGAATTATTGTCGCAAGAAACGTCCCCCCAACAGCAAGGGGGACAGTGACCATGAGCATAAAAAAGCCAAGTTTGTAATCGATCAATTGTTTTCGCGCATACGAGAAGACGCCGCTTGCGAAACCGAAAACTTCGGTGATAAGGCCGACGCCGATGGCGACTTCCGCCGGGAGTCCTAAGGCGAGAATAAAAAGCGGTGTAAAAAAAGTTGCCCCCTCGACCCCTGATGCCATAGCGATCGTTGCGATAAGTATCGCCGCAGGTAGCATAAACCAGAACTGTAATGTCATTCTAAAACTCCATTATTTATTTTGCTGTTTCTCCGCTAAAAGGAATTCCTGCGGGCGCATACTTTCATCACTTCGCTCCCGGTCTTAGATTGTTGAAAATCCACGGCACCAGTTCGGATACGGTCGGATGGGGGATTACCGTATTCTGTAACACTGTATACGGCACTCCTCCCTGAATTGCCAGAGCGAGCATACCGATAATTTCATCACCCCCTACGCCGAATATCGTAGCTCCGAGAATTTTGCTGCTCTTTTTTTCCACGACAACTTTCATGGTCCCCCACGTTTCAGATTTTTCTTTCGCCCTACTTACGGAATACATCGGCATAGTCCCGACGAGGCAGTCGAGTCCGGCCTCAACTGCTTGTGTTTCGTTTAAGCCGACCCGGGCTAAGGGAGGATCGATGTACATAGCGTAGATCATGGTTCTGTCCGATATCCGTTTATCACCGGTCCCCAGATAGTGATCGAGAAAGACCTGACCGTCATGGACCGAAGTATGCGTAAAGGCCCCTCTCCCGTTTACATCACCGATCGCGTAAATATGTTCCTGCGACGTGCGACAGTAATCATCAACAGTGATATACCCGCGAGCGTCGGTTTCGACCCCCGCGGCGGAAAGGTTTAAGTCCGCACTCGCGGGGACCCTCCCGACGGCCACGAGGAGGTCCGTGCCGGATATTTCACGGTCTTTTCCATCGGCCCTGTACCGCAGGAGTATGCGGTTTTCTTTTTCCTCTATGCCTGTAACGGAACAGTTTAGACGAACATCCACGCCTTCATCTTCGAGAATCTCCCCGGCAATGGAGCTGATATCCGGGTCTTCGCGGGAGATGATCCGATCTCCTCGTTCTAAGACCGTTACCGTGCTGCCGAATCGCCGGAACGCCTGCCCGAACTCGAGACCAATATAAGAACCGCCGATTACCAGCAAATGTTTCGGCAGTTCGGTCAATGCCAAGATTCCCCGATTATCCAGCCACCGTACGTTTTCGATCCCGGGAAAGGTAGGTTTCCGTGCCCGCGCTCCGGTATGGATGAGAATCGTCTTACCCTGTATTGTCTCATCTCCTACCGATAGGGTATGTTCATCAACAAACGTCGCGGGAAAAGGGTAGAAATCGGTAACCTCTTCGAGCCATTTCCGGAAACCTGAACTGCCCTTATCGCGAATATCATTTACCCGCTTCATCACACGGTTAAAATCGGTATCAACTTCTCCTGTTTGAATGCCGAAATCCTCTCCTCGCGCGGCCATACGGGCCGCCCGTGCGCTTGCTATAAGGGTCTTCGTCGGCGTACACCCCCAGTTCACGCAGCTCCCCCCTACCCGGTCTTTTTCTACCACTGCGACTTTCATCTTTTCGCTCAGCAACGCCGGGAGAATAGTTCCGGTAGCCTGGCCTGTTCCAATAAGTACGACATCATATGATTTCATATATTTCTCCTGTTTTTTCCCCAGCTCTATTTATAGGAAATAAAGTTCTAATGACTGGTTCTATATATTACCAATTGCATAAAGAATTGACAAGGGACTCCGGAACAACAGTACGAACGATACGTTACTATATAGTGCTGCTCTCTCTATAAATTTTATCAATTCAATCATAATATACTATCCCCGGTCCTTGCTACATACTCACCTTCATTCTGCAGTTCCTTTACTTTCTCTTGTTTTTCATCAGGTAAAACTTCTGCAAAAAATCCGTCCATACTCAGCTCGTTCGCTACCGTTTTTGCGGTTTCCTTGTTATCTCCGGTAAGCATCCAGCATTTGATGCCCCGCTTCCGGAAGGCTTTGGCCGCTTCGAACGTATCGGGTTCACCACCAGTACATTTTGTAACGACGGCGTGATGAAAACACGCGACAGTGACTCTGCTCCCTACGCCGCTGTCGATTTTTACACCCTCCGGAACGGTTCAGTTCCCGATAGTAATTGCCTGTTGACAAGGAAGAATACGAAATATAGTTTTTACTATGTGAATATATTTTTATATAGAAAGGAACAATTGCTCAACAACCTTCTTAAATGGATGGTCGCTCTGGGTGCGATTGCCTACGTGCCTAGTCTTTTTGCCTGTATAAGCGCTAAACTCTATCTCCTGGCCGCAGTAGATAGGCTCTCCAGACGTGTTCGTGCAATATCTGCAGCCAATTATCTGTTGCTTCAAAACCCATCTAAACCACAGGTGGACCTTCGTGAACTGCTTCGCCTTATTGCAGACCCTATATCAGTTAAAGTAGCAGGAAATAGAGCAGTCTTTATCTCACCTGAGAAAATGACTGAAGTTGTAATTGGGTGCAGTGATCTTTTCGAAATTCTCCGAGATGTTACACCCCTTTATGTTACGATAGAGAAAACAATCACAATTAAAAGCAACGGCAAACTACCTAGGCCCGATGTGCTCAGCACTCGAATTGAAGGGAGTCTTGTCCCCCAAAATTGGATAGACGGTACCTCTATAAACGACTGTTCCGATGAGATCATTATACGAAACCTGTAGCTCTCATCCCTCTGGTTTTATTGGAAAAGTAATAGTGAACACCGGATACGGCTTTCGTTGCAGTGCAATCGATCCTTTAATCTGATTTACGAGAGCAGAAACGAGCCGCACCCCTAAAGTCTGAGGATTATCGAGATCAATGTTTTCGGGGAAAGGCCGCCCTGTATTTGAGATCGTCAATACATATTTCTTTTCCGCTTCGTTTCTTGAAAAATCAAGAACAAATTTTGCACTCTCTCCATCCGTAAATCCGTATTTTATCGCATTTGTGGCCAGTTCATTGACAATCAGACCTATCGGAATGGCTATCTTCGTCGGTATATTCTGTTCCTCGAGATTGGTTTCTATGGCAACCGGACGGGTGGTGAAAGAAGAGAAAATTGTGTTTAAGAGGTCTTGGAAATATTCTTTGATCTCAATTGAAGTAATGTCATTCGATTTATACAGAATTTCATGTACAATTTGTATTGCATCAATTTGGCTTTTAAAATCGGATAAATCGACATCGGGTCCTAAGGCGGAATCCTTTAAGCTTATTAAAGAAGAGACAATAGCAAGATTGTTCTTTACCCGGTGGTTGAGTTCTTTCATGAGAAAATCCTTTTCCTCGAGCAGTCGCCGTAAACGGTCCTCCGCCCGCTTGCGGCGCCCGATATTTAGCCACAAGATAAAAATAATCACTAACAGAATACCGATAAGAACAAGCGTTTGAATAATCAAACCTCTATGCTTATAGAAAAATGTATTCGGCTCATTTAGGACAATGCTGTTCTTCGGCAGTTCGGAGCGAGCAACACCATAACGGTGTAAACTGTCATAGTTAAACATAGGAACAGTGGGACTTTCCGTAAGCACTGGAAGGTCATCCGGTGCTGTTCCCGAGATAATGCGCAGAGCCAAATCCGCAGCGTTCTCACCTTGCAACTTCCCGCTGGTAATAATGCCTCCAAGTGCTCCCGCCTCAATCTTGTCTTTCCACATGCTGTACAGGGGAAAACCACAATTCTCCGATAAAAGCGATATTCCTTCTTTCAGGGTATATACCCCTCCTTCCACATCCCGGTAATAATTGAGAAAAAGAATTGCTGTATTCTCAGGCAGCTGCTGTACAGCGGCTATCAGCCGCGGAGCGGGCAATCCGATAAGATCGATAAATCGAATGCACCCCCGATAGCCGGGTTTGATCCGTTCCAACCGAGACCGGTTTGCAGCATCCGTGGGAGTCGTGTCACTTATTACGGCAATGTGTTTCGTATTCGGATGCAGGTGTAAAGCAAGATCGAACGTCTCTTTCATTTTATAATCTTCAACAACACCGGTAATCCCAGTTTTGCCTTCAAGTAACGAAGGATGAAAATCATTAATGCCGCAAAATACGACGGGGACACCCGGGAATATGCTGTTACGATACGCGAAAATAAAATCGATTGCATTGTTGTCCGTTGCAATAATAACCTCGAATTGTTGGTTCTTATACTTTTCCGCATAGAGTGCTTCGAGCAGGGGAAATAGATGAAGCGGATCATATTGTTTTGTATCGAGATATTCGACGGAAATATCGATTTTACTATTCTCCTCGATTAATCTGTCCCGGATTCCCTCCATAATGCTTTCCGTCCACGGGAAACCGGGATGATACGAGTTCATGATAAGGATTTTAGGCTTGTCTTTCGCTGTTTGGGAAAACACCGAACTAGGCTCAAAAGAAAAGACAACAAAAAATGAAAGTGCTGTTAAAAAAAACCTCGTACGGAGAAACATTCTTATTCCTTTTTTCTATAATATACATTCTTAAACCTGAAATAAAATCGGTCCTTCTCGAGCCCGCCAAACAGAAGAGCTGTCTCCAGTTCTTTATCTCTGTAAAAGGAAGTCAGGTGTTTCCTTTCGTAGGCCGACAGCCGGTTTTTTTCTTTTTCCGATCTGCTTGGATGCAGCATGATTTCCACAGAAGTGTATTGCTTCGGTATTTTTATTCTTCGTATCAATGCGTCAGTTATTTTGCAGGTATGGACAATACTGAAAAAATATCTCTCGCTATGCTGCTTATGTAGCCGCGACAAGCTCCGCACTAGTACTAGTTTGACAATCCCCAATGGAGAAAAAACCAAAGCTAATGGTTTGGTCCATAATGAAAACAATAATCTTTCATTTATTACCCTGATTCGTGGTATACCGTATTTGTGAGCCAGTTTTTCTACGATTTTATACATCC
>CAZQKT010000102.1:0-12999 GCA_964594055.1 uncultured Spirochaetales bacterium | reverse complement strand
CCTCGGTGCTCTTCTCGGTACCGAAAATGTACTTAAAGACGATGTCCGATAATGCGGAGATCCTCAGACTCATATCTTCATTATACGATTCGGCTTCTGAAGCGGCAACAGTTCTTTTGCGTTTTTTCTTTTTCATACGCACCTCCGATTAATAAAACCGGAGATAACGTCCTGCTGATTCATGAAGCACCGGCCCGCTCGTTGCAGGGCTCTACACTAATCGTAAATACTTTTTCTTTGACCTATTCTGAGTATCAAAATGACCATAGTATCATTTTGAAGCTGGTAAATTACCCGATACCTGCCGACACGAAGGCGATAGAGGTGATTATAATTACTTTTAAGTTTCTTGATAGTATTCTGTAGCGCTTCCGGGGACCTTGCGAGGATTTCCAGCTTTCTTTTAATAGTAATTTGGTATGGACGGGGAATCTTTGCAAACTCTTTTCTGGCCCGAACATCGAACAGGAGCGTATACACTAATCGAGTTCCAACTCTTTCCACACATCTTGAGCGGGCACTACCTGTGAGGGACCGGTCTCAATATCGGCGAGACGTTTTTCAGCAATCTTGACATCGAGGTAGTCAAAAAAGGCTGTAAGAGATGACTCGATTATATGGCTTTTTTTTGTATCGAGTTCTCGGGAATAATCCTCGAGTTCTGAAAGAAGATTTTCATCAATTGTAAAAGTTGCCCGTTTCTTCTTCATTATATGAATTATTATATGAATAATAAAGGTGTATGTCAAATGTCATAGTATCGGTTCTTCTAACGATTCTTAGTCTTCTGAGAATCACCAGCCCGCCTTTTGCAGTATTACCTAGAAAAGAGACAAAAGGAGGTATTGCAAAAATGAGCGGGTGTGATAATAATGAAGATATGCGGTTTTATGCGAATCCCTTATGGCCCGGGATAAAGAAGAGCCGGAATATGTCTTGAGTGATCATTTTTTGATGCACTTTTTGGAAGTACCGAAACTCGAGACGGACAGGTTTGATAGTAAATTAAAGAAGTGGTTGGCATTTTTAAAATACGAGGGGAAGGATGCGGAGAAGATAAAAAACATTATTTCAGATGATGACATCAACAAAGCGCACTGGGAGTACGAGAAGTTTACCCACGATGATAAAATGAAAAGCCTGAATGAAGCACATCTGAAATGGTTACGTGATCAGGCAACCTTGTTGTATGAGGCAGAACAGAGAGGACTGAAAAAAGGTTTGCAGTAAATAAAACAACATAACGGGAAATGAATGCTCGAAGACGGATTAACAAAGGATAGCGTCGGGCGACCCAAGTGAACGCCATATTGCAATATATTTTTGAAAATTATCAAAACATAGTATTGACTATGTGCGCACAATATCGTATATTTACCAATGGAATTCGATTTCAGCGATGAAAAAAATAAAATACTTTTTAAGAAAAGAAGTATTACTTTTAATCAAATAATTGATGCAATCGCTGAAAATGGGATTTTATTACGTATAAAACATCCAAATGAGGTTAAATATCCAAACCAATGGATGATGGTGGTTGAATTCAATAATTATACATATTGCATTCCATATGTTGTAACCGGGAAAACGTACTATTTAAAAACCATTTATCCAAATAGAAAATTCTTGTACTTATTAACTTCAAATGAGGAGGAGAAAAATGATTGAAGAATATATTGATGAAGAAGAAAAAGAGTTAATCGAAGCTTATGATTCAGTCGATATCACAAAAGTATCTCCCCCCACAAAAGAAGAACAAATAAATCTAAAAAATGCAGCATTGAATTACTTAAAAAAAGAAACAAAAATGAACATAAGAATAGATCCGCTAGAACTAGAAAAAATAAAAGAGATTGCTAACCAGGAAGGCTTAAAATATCAAACCTTTGTAAAAAGCATTATTCATAAATATATAACGGGTCAATTAATAGAAAAAAGAAAAATAAGTTAAAAACATTCTTACATATAAAAGTAAACTTTAAGACGTGTGATATAAAAAGGGCAAGGCGATAGTTTTCAAAACTGCCACCTGTGAATTGTTTAAAAATCCTTACAGGATAATTTAGGGCTTGAGAATCACTACAGGAGAGATAGAAAAACTATGAAGTTTTGTACCGTAGTAAACTGCATGGACGGGCGGGTGCAGCTCCCCGTTAATTCGTTTCTAAAAGAGCACTTCAAAGCGGACTATGTCGATACGGTCACCGAGGCCGGTCCAAATAGTATTTTAGCGGAGCGTTACAGCAGCACCTTGGTAGAATCGATCATTGATCGGGTCAGAATATCGGTAGAGCAACACGGCTCGGTAGGACTGGCTGTGACCGGGCACCACGATTGTGCCGGTAACCCGGCCGTGGACAACGCGCAGATCGAACAAATCAAAAAAGCGGCCCGCTATCTTAAAGACTGGTTCCCGGAGGTTGAAATTATCGGGTTATGGGTGGATGAAGAGTTTACAGTACACGAAGTTGTTCCTCCTTCCATGATCTGTTAGAATAGCCACTATGAAACGGACGGTAGGTACCTATTTTGGGAAGTACCGGCTGCACATCAAAAGTAGGAACGATAAAATCGAGAAAACCTGGACGATAACCCCGTACGGCGAATCTCTTTTCTAAAAAAAATAGTAAAAAATTCCTCCGTTCGTGAAGCAGCAGGGCGCATAAGGCAGTATTACTAGATACATCTCCGGAGATGAAAAAACGTAATAATCTGTGTATGGAGGAATGATTTATGAACCAACTCAACTCAATTTTAATTGAAGGGAACCTTACCAAAGACCCCGACCTAAACAGTACGAAAAGCGGTACATCGGTGTGCAACTTTTCTCTTGCCTCGAACCGGTACTACAAGAAGAACGGGGAAGGACAGAATGAAGTCTCCTTTTTCGATGTAGAGACCTGGTCGAAGCTTGCAGAGAACTGCGGTGAGTACCTGAAAAAAGGGCGCGGGGTGCGGGTCGTCGGAAGGCTTAAACAGGACCGCTGGGTGGATACCGAAGGGAAAACCCGGACAAAGGTGAAAATCGTGGCCGAACATGTCGAGTTCAAGCCGGATTTTAAAAACCGGAGCGAAGATAAGTCTGACGGTGACGAAAAACTCACTGAACGGGATTTCTTCGATCCCGAACTTGATGAAAAGGAGGTGATAGAAAGAGAAGCAGTGTAGAAGACGTATCCGGGGCTGTCCTTTAGCTTCAGCAGCAGCCCCGGAGTTTTTTTTCAATTATTTTACAAAATCATATCGTTTCTATTGACAGAAACACTATGATTTTGTATTCTCCACTCCTAAGGTGTTACTATAAGTAGAAACACTCGGGACGTAACTGAACGACGGAAAGGGAGAAGAACATGGCACAAACCGCGGCATCTGCCGAGATAAACCGCACGGAACAGGACGGGCCGGAACACCTCATAAAACAGCTTCCGGCTGAACGGTTTACCCCGTACGGGCTGGCAAAAAAGCTGCAGGCGAAGGCACTGCTCGAGTCCGCTTCATTTCACAAGGGAAGGGAGCGGTACTCCATTTTGCTCGTAAAAGAGGCGTTCAGATTAGTCGAGGAGGAGAATGAAGTCGTTTTTATCTGTGATGAAACGCGGAAACGGGTACGACACCGAGGTGCCGATCTCCTCGACACCCTTCTCTACTTTGCAGGGCAGCACCAACAGCTCGAAAAAGAGTTTCCAGTCCCTGCAGGCGGAGTAGGGTATCTCGCCTACGAGTTTGCACACCGCTGCGATTCCATTTTTTTCAGCCCGAAAACCGATCCTTTAGACCTTCCCGACGGATGCTTTCTGTTCGGCCACATCTTTATCATATTCGACCATTACACCGATATGCTCACCATTGTCGGATTAAACTACCGGGAGCATGCTATAGACCTCGAAGCAGCTGCAGCGGCCGTAGAAGAAAAAATCAATGACTTAAACTTCAACTATCTCGTGCAGCCTGAAAAAGAGTATGCCGCATCAGTGCCTGCAGGAGCAGGAGCGCAGGACCGCAAACGGTTTACAGCGGCTGTTGAGAAGGTACGGGAAGAAATCGCAGCCGGAAACCTGCTGCAGGGGGTACTCTCCCGCAGGCTTACCGTAGAGACCGATCTCCCCGCCTTAGAAGCGTATAAAAGGCTCAGATCGGCCAATCCCTCCCCGTATCTCTTTTATATCGATTTTGGCGCCTATCAGCTCTTCGGTTCTTCCCCTGAAATGCATGTAAAAGTAAAAGAGGGGAAGGTAGTAATCCGGCCGATAGCGGGAACGAGACGCCGGGGGGCCGGCCGGGAAGAGGACCGGTTACTCGAGAAGGAGCTGTTAGGGGATGAGAAGGAGAGGGCGGAACACCTTATGCTCGTCGATCTTGCTAGAAACGATATCGGGAGGATATGCCTCCCCGGCACGGTAACGGTGACCGAGTTCATGGAGGTCGAATACTACTCCCACGTTATGCACATCGTCTCTCAGGCGGAAGGGAAGCTCGCTTTCGGAAAAACTACGGCCGATGTTATCAGGGCCACCTTTCCTGCAGGGACGGTAAGCGGTGCACCTAAGATACGGGCGATCGAGACGATAGACCGGCTCGAGCCGGTCCCGCGGCGGTTCTACGCGGGCCTTGTCGGCTACATCGGGCCGGACGGCTCGATGGACAGCTGCATTACGATACGGAGTGCTTTAAAACTGTCTTCGAGGCACAACGGTACCATCATCCTTCAGGCCGGGGCCGGGATTGTCTACGATTCGGACCCCGACCGGGAGTTCGAAGAAACCAACGAAAAACTGCGGGGTTTGGCCCGCGCGATCGGAGTGGAGGTGTAGGGATGTATCTGTTGCTCGATAATTATGATTCGTTTACCCACAATGTATATCAATACATGGCCGAGAGTACCCGGGAGCCGATCGAAGTAGTGCGAAATGACGCGATTACGACAGAAGAGATCGAGGCGATGGGCCCTCGAGGTATCGTCATCTCACCGGGGCCCGGGCGTCCGGAAGACGCGGGGATTTCGGTCGATGTGGTACGGAGGTTTGCGGGGAGTATCCCCATTTTGGGGATCTGCTTAGGCCATCAGGCGGTAGGAGCCGCTTTCGGGGCCTCGATCGTGGGTGCAAAACGGATCGTCCATGGGAAAACCGAGAAGATGGCCTTGGACGGGAAAGGGCTGTTTCGGGCCATTCCTACGGGTGCCGAGTTTACCCGGTACCACTCACTGGTAATAGACCGGGGTGCCGTTCCCGAAGAGCTCGAAGTGAGCGCGAGCTCCGCCGACGGCGAGATCATGGGAATACGCCACAAGCAGTATCCGGTAGAGGGGATCCAGTTCCATCCCGAATCTATGGCTTCGACCATGGGGAAGAAACTGTTTAAAAACTTTTTCAGCTACCGAAGGGACCCCTTTCAGGTAAAAGATATCCTTTTGACCGTTCTCTCCGGAAATGACTTGACCCGAAAAGAGGCGGAAGAGTTTATGGAGGAATTGACCGAGGGGAACCTTACTCCCTCTCAAATTGCAGGGTTTCTCGTGGCTTTAAACAGCAAGGGGACCACCCCGGAAGAAATCGCAGGCTGTGCTTCGGTCCTCCGCAGAAAACGGGTGCACCTGCACTCCGACAGGCCCGTCCTCGATATTGTAGGAACCGGGGGGGACGGGTTCGGCACATTTAATATCTCTTCGATGGCCGCCGTTGCTGCCGCCTCCTGCGGTGCGGTGGTGGCAAAGCACGGGAACCGGGCGGTAAGTTCTTTAAGCGGGAGTGCCGATTTTTACCGGGCACTGGGGATCGATATTGAGACCACCCCCCCGGCGGCGGAACAGCTTCTCCGGGAGACCGGTTTCAGCTTTCTTTTTGCACCGATTTATCACGGGGCGATGAAGCACGCAGCGGTACCGCGGCGGGAACTCGGAGTAAAGACAATCATGAATCTTTTAGGCCCCCTGGTAAATCCGGCAGGTGCCGAGTATCAGCTTATCGGTGTGTATGATGAATCGCTTCTCAAAACGGTCGCAGAGGCCGCCGCACTGCTTGGAATAAAAGGGGGAATGGTCGTCCACGGAAGCGACGGGCTCGATGAGCTGACCGTAACCGGGCCGACGAAAGCGGTCATCTTTCAACACGGAGGCGGGGCCGGGCCGGACGGCGCTAAAACCGACGGCAAAAAACCGCGGTTTCGGGAAGTGACCATCAGGCCCGAAGAGTACGGAATAAAAAAACATCCGCTCTACGCCCTCTTAGGGGGATCGGCGGAAGAGAACGCCCTCAAGGCGAAAGCCCTGCTGGCAGGAGAGGGAGAAGAGGCCCTCCTCGATGCGGTCTCTCTTAATGCCGGGGCAGGCCTTTTTGTATACGGAATGGCGGAGAGTGTGGGAGAGGGATACCGCACCGTCCGGGACGCCTTTCTCTCGGGCAAGGTAAAGCGCAAACTCGATGAAATCGTAGAGGCGGGCAGGCCGGGGAATAAAAAATGGCAGTGAACATACGGGAACGGATCGTAGGGATGAGAAAAAAACGTATTGCTTCGGCAGGACATACACTCGGCGTGCGAGTACCCGATAATCGTCAAGTCCCCCTCGTTCCCTTCGGGCCCTCCCCGCTTCTCATCTGTGAAGTGAAGCGTCATTCCCCCTCAAAAGGAGCGATAGCTCCGGACCTCGATGCCTCGGCAACTGCAGCGCGATATCGCCGCTTAGGCGCAGGGGCGATCTCCGTGCTGACCGAAGAAACGTATTTCGGGGGCTCGTTAACCGATATAATGGCCGTAAAACAGGCAGTACCGGAATGCACGGTGTTACGAAAAGATTTTCTCTTAGACCCGGAGGACGTTGCAGTCTCTTACCGGGCCGGAGCGGACGCGGTGCTTCTTATAGCGGGCATGCTTACCGAAGAGCGGCTCAAAGAACTGTACCGCCTTACCCGCAGTTACGGCATGGATGCACTGGTGGAAGTACATTCGAACGAAGATGTCAGGAAAGCGGCAGTTTTCAAACCGGAAATGACAGGGACCAATGCCCGGGACTTAAAAACGTTTCGCGTGGACCTCATGCACCCCCTATCGGTGCGCAGAACGATTACCTGGCCGACCCGCTGCCTTTTTGAATCCGGTATACGGTCGGGAGAGGATGCGGCCTTTGCAGTTTCATCCGGATTCGACGGAGTGCTCGTCGGCGAGTCGGTCGTAAAAGAGCCGGCGCTGATCACCGAGATCAAAGAAAATCTTACCGGGTTTTATACCCACACCGGGAAAACGGGTTTCTGGAGCAGACTCTCCGGGAAGACCGCGGAGGGGTCCCGTCCGCTTATAAAGATATGCGGAATCACCCGAAAAGAAGACCTCCTCTATACAGACGAGTTGGGTGCGGATATGGCCGGTTTTATACTGGCCGACTCTCCCCGCAGGGTGGACCCGGAGTTTATTGCAGGCCTCCCCGAGACGAGAGCTCTTAAAGTCGGGGTGTGCGTCGGAACGGACCCGCACACCCGCGGCCTTCTCAAGCCGCTCCTCGATGCCGGCAAACTGGACTGCATCCAGTTCCACGGAGAAGAAGAGCCCGAAGCGTGCTTTCCCGCAGCTTTTCCCTACTACAAAGCGCTCCGGGTACGGAACAAGGAATCACTTGCCGCCCTTTACACCTACCGCTCGCCGCGGGTCTTAATCGACGCGTTTTCGGCGAGCGCCCCGGGCGGGACGGGAGAACGCATCGACTTGAAGCTTGTAACGGAGGCGGCCGCGGCGGTACCGCTGTGGCTTGCGGGGGGGATCACCCCTGAAAATGCAGGAGAGATCATCCGAGAGTTTCATCCGGAACTAATCGACCTCTCGAGCGGGATCGAGGAGACGGCGGGGATAAAGGACCATCAAAAAATGAAACAGCTATTCGAGGAAGCAACCCATGCATACGAACAAGTATAACGACTATTTCGGCACCTATGGGGGGAGATATGTTGCGGAAGTGCTTCGCGCCCCCCTAACTGAGCTCGAAGAACAATTTTTAGCTGCGGCAGGAGACGACGACTTCCACAAGCAGTTCGATGACCTTGCCGCTACCTATATCGGAAGACCGACACCCCTTTTGGCCGCCGAAAACGCGACCCAAGCCGCGGGCGGCGGCCGTATGTATATAAAACAGGAGGGGCTCGCCCAGACGGGGGCCCATAAAATAAACAATGCAGCAGGACAGGCCCTCCTTGCCAAAAGAATGGGAAAGCGGCGGATCATCGCCGAGACCGGTGCCGGGCAGCATGGTGTGGCAGCTGCAGCGGTATGTGCCAAACTCGGTCTCTCCTGTACGGTGTACATGGGTGAGGTCGATATACAGCGGCAGCGCCCGAATGTGTTTTGGATGGAACTCTTCGGAGCAGAGGTGGTCCCGGTTGCGACCGGGAGCAGGACCTTAAAGGATGCCATCAATGCGGCACTGCGGGATTGGGCCTCGAGCTTTAAGGACACACACTATCTTATCGGTTCGGCATTGGGTCCTTCTCCCTATCCGGCTATGGTAAAACAGTTCCAGTCTGTCATAGGACGTGAGACTGAAGAGCAGATCAGGCAGCAGAATATCGATGTGCATGCATTGGTCGCCTGTGTGGGAGGCGGATCCAATGCCATCGGTTTTTTCACTCCCTTCCTCGACCTCCCCGCGCCCCGTCTTATCGGGGCGGAAGCGGGGGGGAAGGGAAGCGGTCTCGGTGAACACGCCTCCCGAATGACCGGGAAGGGCAGCTGTGGCATTGTTCACGGGTACAAGAGCATGTTTCTCTTAGACGATGACGGTCAGGTCCAGCCGACCCACAGCATCAGTGCGGGGCTCGATTATCCGGGAATAGGACCTGAATTGGCCCACTACGGGGACACCGGACGGATCGAGTTTGTTCGGGTAGGTGATACCGAAGCACTCGAGGCGCTCACGTTTTTTGCCCGGCATGAAGGGATCATTTTCGCCTTAGAGTCCGCCCATGGCGCCGCTGCCGCATTACGGGCCGCCCGGGAAGTGTCCCCGGAGCAGGCCGTGGTAGTAAACATGTCCGGAAGAGGCGAGAAAGACCTGTTCATCACCGCGGCCGCTCTCTCGCGCTCGAGGCATGACGAGACGTGGCGCAGTTTTCTCGTAGAGGAGGCGAACCGTCTCGGCGGGACCGCAGCCGGGACCGCGGCTATGGCCGGACCAGTGTCCGAAGTTTTCGCGCATGACTGATCACACCCCCATCATGGCCCACATGGTTGCCGGGTTCCCCACCCGGGAGCTCTCATTCGATACTGCCCGGGGGCTCATAGACGGCGGGGCCTCCTATCTCGAGGTGCAGTTTCCCTTCAGCGACCCCACGGCGGACGGACCGGTCATCCAGGCCACTTGTACCGATGCTCTCGAAGCGGGGTTTACCCTCGATACGGGATTCAGCCTTATCGAAGAGGTCCGCGCGCACAGTTCCATACCGATTTTTATCATGTCCTACGCTTCCCCCGTTGTAGCAGTGGGCGTCGAACAATTCGTAAAGCGGGCGAAGCGGGCCGGCGTTGACGGCTTGATTGTCCCCGATCTCGCCCCGCTCTACGATGAAGGGCTCTATGCCGCCGGAGAGCGGGAGACTGTTCATATCGTTCCGGTTGTGGTACCATCAATGCGGGAGGACCGCCTCGAGGAGGTTGCAGCACTGCGTCCTGCGTATATCTACGCGGCGTTGCGGAGCGGAGTAACGGGGCAGAAGACCGGACTGGATTCAGCGTACCGGTATCTCGAAACACTTTCCCGGTACAACGCAAAGGTGGTTGCAGGGTTCGGGGTGCGAACACGCAAGCAGGTCCAAGCATTGTCCTCCCGCGTACACGGTGTGGTCATCGGGACGGCGTTTGTTGAAGTAGTCCGTAAAGCGGCCGGCGATACGCTGTATCGGGAAATCCGCAAAGCTGTGCGCTATTTTGTATAGAGAGTACAAAACAATTGATGCCTCGACACAAAAAATTAAAACCCGAAGAGATCGAAAAACTCGTAAAAAAAATAAAAGCTGAGTATCGGGACTACATAATCCGGTATCAAAAACCGCTGACCGTCCAGTCCGGGTTTGAACATCGGTATCTGCAGGCACGCCGGTCGGGCATGGATATGGAGACCTTTTTAGGCGCTGAAATCCAGGTTATCATCGAGCTCAAGCGCCGAGAGACGGAAAAGCAGAACCGAAAATCCATGGAAAAGATCTACGGCAGACCAAAATCCGGGAAAGAGAAGGCGTCAAGCTTTGCCGACAGAATCATGGAAGAGAATCTCGAGAGAATAAAGCACTATCCCTCTCTCGAAGTGCACGGAGAAGCGTCATACGAATTAAAAAAGCTGTTTGGGGCACTTGCCCGCTTCGCGGAGGCATACTGGATGGATATCTATTACTACCTCCAGGATTCTATTACAACGGGATACGGACGTTTTACCAGGGACTATCTTTCCAAGGCACGTGACCTGTTTACCGGTAATAAGAAGGAAATACCTCCCCTGCTCAGGCGCTATATTGCCCTGCTCGAAGCGCCCCGGAAAGATTGGGGGCTCATCGAAAAAGAGCAGAAGCGGTGCACTCTGGAAGCATCGTTTTTCCTCCATTCCATCCTGTCTCAACTTGACAGAATAGATAAAAATGAGGATAGTTATAAAGAAGCGAAAGAGTATATTCGGAAGGTCCTTCAGGATTTCCGGCTGATGGACCTAAAGCCGCAGAATCTCTAAGGAGAGCACTATGGGAGCGGAAGTAACGCTTACAACAGAAAATTTTGAACAAGAAGTGATAAAATCATCGATTCCGGTCGTTGTTGATTTTTGGGCTGATTGGTGTGTCCCCTGTAAAATGGTTGCCCCGATATTAGAAGAGATTTCTGAAGATTATAACGGTAAAGTAAAGGTGGGGAAGCTCAATGTTGATCAGCAGGGCGAGATCGCCGCGCAGTATTCCATTACCAGTATCCCGACCCTGTTGGTGTTTAAAAACGGAGAGGTCGTAAACCAGAAAATCGGGGCCGGCTCCCGTCAGGACATCGAATCCGTTTTCAAAGAGCACATCTAAGGTTCATAAACTTCATCACTGTTGACCTCACCAAAAGAGTACGTACTCGTGGGAACAATATGCCAGTCCGCCGCTGTGTCCGTATCATGTGAGCTGCTGTCTCTGCAAATGGAGCGGGTGGCAGTCGAGTCGTCAGGGTTTATTCCGTCTTCGGGGGAGATGAGCTCTCCGCTATACTTCCATCCTCCGTCTTCGGCAAGCTGGTCCGCCCAGAGCATCACTTTTTTTGTCCCGAATCCGCGGTAATTCTCATCGGAGGAGGAGGTCCGGTTGCTGTAGAGTACCCCGTCGATGATTTCCCCCCGGGGGGTGGTGTAGAGGGTGAGCACCCCGTTATTACCGGAAAGCCCCGCACCGCCTTCAACCCAGAAATCGAAGGCATTGTCCGAAGCATCGAGGCCGCCGGAGACCGTTTTATCGTCGGTCTCGTTTTTCTCTTCTTCGATGCCCTGCGGCTTAAAATGGACGAGAATATAATCTCCGGCAGCAACGGGAAGGTCCGGGAATATGAGCCGGTCGTCCCAATTCCCGGCGGCCCCTTCAAACATGGCAGTACCGGCCATGTTCCCCTCCGTTTTTACAAACAGTTCCGCCACATCGGGGTGGGTCGAGGACCCTTGCGTGGTAAACTCGTTTATAACGACATCCGGAATATACGGGTTGAATCCGTAGAAGCTGATGATAAAGCTCATGCTGTTTCCCTGCTCGTCTTTGACCGTTGCTTCGAGCAGGTACTCTTCTCCGATCCCCTGGGCTTCTTCGAATTCGATCTTTACAGTATTTTCTTCGCTGCTCGTCTTTTTGACGTTCAGCTTCGGGGCAACGAGTATCGTCTCTTCGACCACACTGCACGATTTGTCGAAATAAATGATTGTTTTTTTCTCCGATACCGATTCGATATCGAGGAGGACCGGCGGCTGGAGCCCGTCTTCGGTCAGGGTCCGGTTGTCCGCTACAGGCAGACAGCTGCTGCAGAGAAAAAGGACCGCGGAGATGAAAAGGGCGATTCTCCCTCGATTACTACTGTTTCGTATCATATAACTATTCATATCAGTATCCTCCTTACTCTATAAAACCGAGGTAAACGGGCTGTTGCTTCTCGATCCATTAATTTTTATACTGGATGAAAAGTGAAAAAGACACGAAACAAGGATTATAAGGAGTAGCATGTATGGCCGAAGATGTATTGTTCAACAAATACGGGCATATCGTAGACAGCGGAAAGATAATTTTTAAAGAGGGAGATGAAGGGGAGAAGATGTATATTATCCAAGACGGGACCGTGCGTATCAGCAAGACTATCGGGGGGAAGGAGCACATTCTCGCCGTCTTGGGCAAGGGTGATTTTTTCGGCGAAATGGCCATTGTGAACAGGGTCCGTCGAAGTGCTACGGTCACTGCGGGAGAAACGGTGAGATATCTCGAGTTCGACCGGCAGGGTTTCATCAACATGATAGAAAAAAATGCAAAGATTGCTCTCAATATCATCGACAAACTGTGTAAGCGGCTCCAGCAGGCAAACAGCCAAATCCAGCAGCTGAAGCAGGGGAATGAGAAGGGGCTTGTTGCCCAAAACTTAAACTACGCCTTTGCGGAGGCCGGGCTTTTCAACGCCTCACTCGATCGGGTAGCAACGGTCCGCGACATTGCGATGAATCTCGAGATATCACCCGACGTGGTCGTCTCCTATCTGAACGAGTTTAAGAACCAAAATGTTATCAGGGCGGATGATAAAAGCATTATTTTGCTCGACAGCGGCAAGCTCTCCGAGATTGCTTCCGGGTAACAGGTATTCAAAAACGGCATGGGGAAATAGGCAAACCTGTGATATATTGGTGGTAAGCAGGTAATGAGAGTAGGTAAAAAAGGAAGGGTAGTATGTGCGGCATAATCGGGTATTGCGGACCGAGACCGGCGCCGGAAGTCCTCTTAGAAGGTTTGCGGAGATTGGAGTATCGGGGGTATG
>CAZQKT010000101.1:0-13405 GCA_964594055.1 uncultured Spirochaetales bacterium | reverse complement strand
CATAATCCCTTTTACGAGAACGCCTTTGGTAATGGTAATCTTTCCCCGCCGTTTTACCTGGATACCCCGATACCAGGTCGTTTGAGAGAGGAGAAACGGCATAAAGGGAAGAATATACATAGGGGCCCGCACCAGGGGCATGAGGTCGGCCGGGACGCCTACCACGATGCGGAACCATACCGTATCCAGATTGAGGACCGGGACCAGAAAAAAAACAGCCATCAGCGCAAAGGATATCATCCAGGTGACCCGCTGCAGCACCCGGTACCGATTGGTATCTGTTAACAGTGCCACTACTACTTCCTGATAGGAGAGGGCGAGAGAAGTAAACAGGAAGAGAAAGCTGTGAATAACCGGCCAAAGGGCAAGTGAGTCGAGCGGCTGCGGTGCCCTGGCAATGCCTGCAGTGATGATCGGCCTAACCGCCAAAAGAATAAACGAGGTGAGGGCCAGCGGCACGTAAAAAGTAAGCAGCCCTTTCCAGGAAATCGTCTTTTCATCCGGCCCGGGCGGTTTAATACCGTTCTGTTTCAAGAGACTGCGGACAAAAAAATAGGCAGCTACTGCACCGGTAGTAACTCCTGCCGAGAGGGAAAGGCCCCCAACACTCGCACCGGAAAGGGACCCTGTAACCAGACCGGTCACCAAAACCAGACCGGTCACCACAATCCGCAAAACCATTATGATCGGGACTGCTCCTGTTCTTCCGTGCCGGATCAGCACTCCCTGCCAGAGTCTTCGGTATCCCACTGCCGCCGCCCAGGGGACCATCAACAGAAACGATTCCCTGCTCGGGCCGATAAGGTGTTCAGGAATCCCTAAAATCGTTCGGGTAATAAACCGGTACAGAGGAGTGGCACCGATAAGCAGATGTATACCGGTCAGCCCGGCGGCCATAATATGCATAAACCGGAGCAGCCGCTTATAATTATCCAGGTGGTTGGACAGAGCAGTCCCGGCCGTGA
This sequence comes from uncultured Spirochaetales bacterium, assembly GCA_964594055.1. Taxonomy (GTDB): domain Bacteria; phylum Spirochaetota; class Spirochaetia; order SPDA01; family CAZJBZ01; genus CAZKZZ01. The sequence goes on along the minus strand of CAZQKT010000101.1, from coordinate 12,440 downwards.
GGAGCTGTATAATCGGACCTTCGATTATTAAAGCAATGGCAAAGGTAACACCGAAAGCAGCTAAATTTTCTTTCGGCGAGGGAAGCCGGGAGATGACCGCATTTACCGCCGGGAGCTCGATACCCATGATGATCCACATCGCGGCAAGCGGGGCCCAAAAAAGAAATACTTTCCCTATGGTAAGCTGATCACTTTCTTTAATAATCATGGCCTGCAAGTTTCCCACGTCTCCAAGCTGCTGGTCAAGCTGAGCTGTAAATTGGAAGGTTGCAATTGATCACAGTTCATGTGCTATAGTAGCTTTATGAAACGCATCGTATTATTATCCTTGATCGGTATTACGGCGAGTTTATCAGGATGTTATCTCGCCAAACAGGCGCACTATTTCTATTCCTACCAGCAGAAAGCGGAACCGATTACGGAGGTCCTCGTTGGAGATGACCTTTCCCCCGAGGTCCGACATCTTCTCGAGAATGCCGTAGAGATCAAACAGTTTTCGGTAGAACAGCTTGGTCTCAATAAGGACAGAAATTATACAAAATACATTCCGACCGAAAAAAGTTTTCTCGTATATGTGGTGTCAGGATGTAAAAAAGACCGTTTTGAACCGTACAAATGGTCGTTCCCTTTACTCGGGAGTTTGCCCTACAAAGGGTTTTATAAAGAAGAGGATGCCCAAAAAGAGGCCCGGAAATTAAAAGAGAAGGGCTACGATGTGATTATCAGAAAGGTGGGAGCGTTCAGCACGCTGGGGTTCTTCTCCGACCCCGTCTACTCCTTTATGAAAAAATACTCACCCTACGTTTTTGCAAACATCATCATCCACGAACAGACCCATGCAACCATCTTCCTCAAGGACCAGGCCCAATTCAACGAAGAGCTGGCCACATTTGTCGGAAATGAAGGGGCCCTGCAGTTTATAAAAGAGAAGGAAGGGGAGGACTCTCACCTGTTCGAAGAGACACTTCTCTATTTGGAAGATACCAAAAATTTCTACAATCTGATGCGGGTCCTCTACAGACAGCTCGAGGAGTATTACAATCGGGCAATCGAGGATGAACTGGACTATGAAACCGTGCTTTCCGAACGGGTAACGATACTAGAGGAGTTTTCACGTGAAGTACAAGACCACTACGAGCTCTACTTTGAAACCGACCGGTTCAAACGGGCATTTGATATACCGGTAAACAATGCCTACATACTCTCTTATGTCCTCTACACAAAAGACCTTTCTCTTTTCTATGAACTGTACAGGAAATTCGATTACGATCTGGCAAAAACCATCGCGGCAATTAAACCGGTAGTAAAAAAACAGTACCGGGAGAAACCCAAGGAGTACATCCGCTCTCTCATTACCGAAAAATGATGTCGATTTCAGTTACAGACGTTCTTTGATCCACTCCGCCATCATCTCCAGTACTTGTTCCTGTTCCGGTTCATTGACGAGCTCGTGATAGAGCCCCTCCCAGAAATGGATGGTTTTGTCTTCCGATCCGACACTGTCATACACCAGTTGACTCGAAGCCGGTTCGACCATTTTATCGCTAGTCCCGTGCATACAGAGAAGGGGCAGCCTGCAGTACACGGCTTTTTCTTTGAACAACGATTCCACCCGGAGCAGATTGTATCCGAGCCGCGCTTTTACTTTCCCGTGATATATTAGCGGGTCGGCTTTGTATGCTTCAACCACGTTCGGGTCTCTGCTTATCAGTTCGGGTGAGAAAGGCAGCACTCCAAGGTTCGGTGTTACCACCGAAAGAAGGCCGGAAATCCCTTTCAGCAGCGGAGAAACATCCGCGGCCACTTTTACTGCCGGTGCGGAGAGAATAACACCGTTTACTTTTTCCTGATGCAGGGTGGCATATACTGCAGCAATGCCGCCCCCCATACTGTGGCCGAAGAGGTAAAGAGGCACATCAGGGTGGTCCTCTTTCATGATCTCGATCAGTTTATCTACATCCTGTAAAAAGAACTCGACCTTTTTAACATCCGCTCTCGTACCCTGGGAACGGCCATGGCCCTGATGATCGAGGGCCGTCACCCCGATTCCCTCTTTCGACAAATACTCACCTACATGGGCATACCTTCCGCCGTGTTCGGCGTACCCGTGGCAGATAATACAGAGAGCTTTTAGTTGCCGTCCCGGCAGCCAGGACTGATGGAAAATCTTCAACCCCCGGCTGTTATAAAAACTTCCCGTTGTATACATTACTTTCTCTCCGCTAGATCGCGAATCGTCATATCACACATAGTTACCGATAAGCAGACCAAGCCGTTCTTTTGCCTCCGGGTCGAGCGCCTCGGGTGCGGTCAGAACCGCCCCTGCTAAGGCGTGGTGGGACGGATAATCCGCTTTCTGATCAATCAGCTCGACTGCCTTGACCAGTGAGGTGTGGGCATATTCGATGTTCTCTGCGAAGGTCTTTATTACCATCTCGGTACTGACCGGCTCTTCGTGCCATACATCATAGTCCGTCACATGCGCCATGACCGCATAACTGATTTCAGCCTCCCCGGCCAGATACGCTTCCGGACTGGTGGTCATCCCGATGATATCCATACCCCATTGCCGGAACAGTTTACTCTCGCCTTTAGTGCTGAACCGCGGTCCTTCTATGGTTATAAAGTTTCCCCCGTTATGTACCTGTTTTTCGCTGAATGATGCAGCTTTGTACAGCAGCTTCGAAAGTTCGGGGCAGAACGGTTCCGCCGTGCCGATATGAACGACAATCCCCTTCTCGAAAAAACTCATTGCCCGCTTGCCTTTGGTGAAATCAATTAGCTGGTCCGGTATGACAATGTCCCCCGGAGCGTACTCCTCTCTGAGACTCCCGCACGCACTCACCCCGATAATAAACCGCACTCCCACCGATTTAAGAGCATAGATATTGGCTCGATAATTAACTTCACTCGGGTTTTTTATATGCCCCACACCATGACGGGGCAGAAATGCGACCCGTTTTCCGGCAATCGTACCGGTGATAAGTGCCCCGGAGGGCTCCCCGAAAGGGGTCGAAACGTGACGCTCTTCTTTGTCCTGAAGCTCCTTCATTTTGTAGAGCCCGCTTCCGCCGATAATTCCGATAGAAATGGTATCTGCCATGCTTTCACTCCTTCCATTCTGTGCTGTTGAGGTTATACACTCGGGCTTTTGTAGCATATGAATAAAAAAAGAGAAGTTCAAGCCTTCCGGGAATACCGCTGAGTATGTGATTTACAAACTCAGCACTAGTACTGTACTCTTACAGCATGGTTACCGACGAAATGATTAAACGAATACCGAAAATCGACCTTCACGACCACCTCGACGGCGGCGTGCGGCCCGAAACAATTATCGAGTTAGCGGATACATCCGCTACCGAATTACCGTCGCGGGACCCCGAAGAACTGGCTTCATGGTTTCATCGGGGGGCGGACCGTAAAAACTTAGGCCTCTATCTCGAAGGTTTCGCAATTACCGTAGCCGTTATGCAGACCCGGGACGCGTTGGAGAGAATCGCATACGAGGCGATTCTGGACAGGGCGCAGGACAACATTGTGTATGTAGAGATACGGTTCGCGCCCATCCAACACCTGCAGAAGGGGCTCAATCTCGAAGCAGTGGTCGAAGCTGTTCTAACAGGGCTGGAGCGGGGGAAAGAGGAAACCGGGATCGAGTACGGTCTTATCATCTGTGCCATGCGTCATCAGGATGCTGCTGCTTCATTAGAGGCAGCGGAATTGGCAGTTGCTTTTCGCAATAAGGGGGTGGTCGGATTCGATATCGCAGGGGACGAGTTCGGTCATCCTCCCAAACGGCATTTGGAGGCGTTCCAGTACATCCGGAGCAGGAATTTCAACATTACGATCCACGCCGGTGAGGCTTTCGGACCGGAATCGATCTGGCAGGCGATCCAAATCTGTGGTGCACATCGCGTAGGACACGCTACGAGGCTTATCGAGGATATGACGGTTACCGGGTCGAGGATCGAAAACATGGGCTCGCTGGCCCACTTTGTCCGTGATAAACGCATTCCAATGGAGGTGTGCCTCTCCTCTAACATCCACACCGGGGCGGCGAAAGACCTCGATTCACATCCTTTTCATATCTATTTCAGAAACAACTTTCGGGTCATGCTCTGTACGGACAACCGGCTTATGAGTAATACCACCTTGGGCCGGGAAATGGCCTTAGCAGTAAAGTATTACAATCTCACCCTCCGGGATTTGGAAAAAATCACCATCAACACGATGAAATCGGCCTTCCTCCATCATGATGAGCGGATCAGGATTATCTACGATACACTCAAACCGAAGTTCTCAGAGCTGAGAAACGAAATCAATCCAATGGATTAAATTCCCCGGATTGCTTTACAGCCCTTCGAGCTCCTCTTCGGATATCTCTTTGCCCGATTCATCGGTACCGATCGCTCGATAGTCGATAGCGAGAATGATCTCTTCTTCTTCCCCTTTAAGTGAGAGCCGTATGCTCGTCGTTTCGGTAATCCACTCGGTGTATAATTGCAGATGCCCTTCGAGCAGAGCTTTATCGTATTGCTCGACCTGGGCCTTATAGGTTGAGTTTTTCCATGCAATTTCATCGGTACCGGGTGGTCCGTATTTTGTAACGAGCCGCTCCTTTAACGTATCGAAATCATCGATATATGTAATTTTATCCTCGTGTTTCTGGAGAAAGTAGTACCTTCCCCGATAAAGACCGTCCTCATTGAAGTAGTAGGTTACCATTGCCTTGAACCCGGCGATGCTGTCCGGATAACTGAGCTTGTCCGAACTGAGCTGCTGTATTCCCCGGCCTTCGATCTCTTTGACCTCTTCCTTGCTCATTCCCCATTTGACATTCCTGAAGTCAGGGTCTTTTACGACCCGATCGAGACTCAAGGCTGTTTCCGATTGGGTGAGTATGTTCCGGATTTCCTCGAGGTCTTTATCCATGGCTATAGACTGGGCCGTTGCATCATTGTCGGTACGAATGCTTACATCAGCTCCTGCTGCAACGAGCCTTCTTACAACCCCGGTGTGCTCACCCGATACTGCATACATCAGGGCAGTTGCACCGTTTTGGTTCTGAATGTCCGGGTCGGCACCGGCCAATAAAAGCCGTTCCACCACCCGTTCATGCCCCATGGCTGCAGCTGCCATCAATGCAGTCCACCCTTCTTCAACCTGTACGTTTACATCACCGCCCAAATTCAGATATTTTTTGACCTCTAAGAGCTTCCCTTTCGAAGCATTCAAAACGAACTGCCTCTTGTTGGAAACCTCTTTGCGTTCTTCCTTTACCTTTTCCGGGTCCGGGGGGGGGCCGGATTCACAGCCGGTAAAAAACAGTCCTCCTGCGAACAGCAGAACTACTACTAGAGGAAGAGGTTTCATACGATTCTCCTTGGGTGACATATTCACTATCGATACTGTATGATACCTTACGAATTATGAAAACCCCTAAAAAGAGGAGCAGCTCATGCCGGAAAAGCAGTCAGTTCAGTTTCCCGATCAATTCATCTGGGGCGTATCAGCCGCCTCCTATCAGATCGAAGGGTATCCTTTAGCAGACGGGGCCGCTCCTTCGATCTGGCACCAGTTCTCACACACACCCGGTAATATAGAGAACAACGAAAACGGGGATATCGCCTGCGACCATTATCACAAATATCCCGAGGACATCGAGCATATGCACCGAATGGGAGTCGACTCGTACAGACTTTCGGCCGCTTGGCCCCGTATCGTTCCCGAACCGGAAAAAGTAAACCAAAAAGGTGTTGATTTCTATTCGAAGCTGGTCGATGAGCTCCTCGAAAAAAACATCGAACCGCTCTGCACCCTGTTTCACTGGGACGCACCGGCGTGGCTGTTTGAACGAGGCGGGTTCTTGTCCCGGGATTCGGTCACTTATATGCGGGAATACAGTGAAGTGCTGTTTCAAGCATTGGGAGACCGGGTCAAAAAATGGGTAACGGTAAACGAACCCATGGTGTTCGCCATGTACGGGTACATTACCGGGGGGATGCCTCCCGGGAAAAAGAACAATGTAAAAGGAATGATGCGTACTACTCATCACCTCCTCTTAAGTCATGCTGCTATGGTAAAAGCGTGCAGAGAACATGTAAAAGACGGAAAGATCGGTATAGCCGAAGCGCAGCCGTACATTCAACCGCTACGAAAGGACAATCCGAAAGACCGGGCAGCAGCAGACAGGATGGACCAGCTTATCAATCGGCTCTATATCGACCCGGTAATACACGGCTCCTATCCTCCCTTTGTGCTGGAAAAACTGGGCAAGCATCTCCCCGACGGCTATGAGGACGACTTGGCGGAAATGAAGGAACCTGGGGATTTTATAGGACTCAACTACTACATGACCCGAAGTTATAAACACGCTCTCTTTGCACCCGTGGTCAATGCCCGGGAAAAGCCGACACCCGGTCTTAAACGGAGTGCGATGTGGGAGATATTCCCGGACGGCCTCTATTATCTGTTGAAACGGCTAAAAGAGGAGTACGGAAATCCTGAATGCTACATTACGGAAAACGGATATCCGCTCAAAGAAAGCGACGGACCGCTGTTAGAAGATGATGAACGGATCGAGTATCTCTCCGGCCATCTCGAGGCCGCTTCGCGGGCGATCGAGGAAGGGGTAAACCTCAAGGGGTATTATCAGTGGTCATTTATGGACAATTTCGAATGGGCGTTAGGATATTCCATGCGGTTCGGATTGATCCGGACTGATTTCGAAACACTGGAACGCACCTGGAAAAAGAGTGCCTACTGGTATAAAGACGTAATAGAGAACAACGGGTTCTGAGCCCCGCGAAAGGCCCCGTACAAGGCCCAGCGCAGTCAAAAGCCGCTGTAGGGGCGGACTTCTTCGAACTTCATCTTCACATCCACAGCAGCCCGATAGGCACCTGCTTTTATAACGGTCCGCGGGGGGGACTGCAGTACTGCTTCTCCTGTGATCAATTTCGGTTTGTTATATACACGTTGTCGCAGGTAATGACGGACCGCCTGTTTTACACCCTGGTTAATAGCTTCTATCTTGTTCTCAACGCCCCGGTACACAGGGGCCTCTCCGAAGGCGGAGTTCGTAGGAAGGGTGTTGCTCTGCCACATCGTTATCCACGGCCCGTGGTATTCATTGAGAAAATAGCGGATTCTCACATAGACGCGGTCCTCCGCCTCGCGGGTGTCCATGACGGTGAGCCCTGGGTCTCCCCACGGAATTTGGGCGATCGGCTCTATTGTAAACTGCTCTTCTACACTGCGGAGTGTATCGGAAGGGGTATATGCAAAGGAAAACCCGTAGATCATCCCGGAAAATACGTACCGGGCCTCTTCGAGCAGCCGCTCGATGGGTACCGGAGTGCGTTTCGGGGTGCCGCCGGCCCCTTCATCGAATGCGATGACCGTCCGTTCCGTCCAAAACTCCGCGACAATTGCATCATCCTCCGGCCCTAACGCCCATACTCTGCTTTCAAAGGGAGCTAATGGGGAGATACTGAGAAAAAAAGTGATAACAAGTGCTGTTGCAGCCGACGCAGCAGGGAGGGCTGATTTCTTGTTCCGCATGTCTTCCGATAGTCACCTCTAATGGTAGTATCGGTCTTTTCCGAAAAAAACTTTTACAGGATTGATATTGAGCCTGAGTATGAAGTAGAGGAACCCGAACCCAAACCCCGCTAAGTGGGTCAGATGGGCGACCCCGGACGCAGTTGCGGTAAATTGAGAGAAAAGCTCTATTCCTGCATAAATCGTTACCAAAAGGGGTGCTTTTATAGGCAGAATTCCGAATACAAATATGCGCGAATCGGGAAAATAGGTGGCAAAGGCTAAGAGCACGGCAAACACCGCACCGGAAGCACCGAGAAGCCATACCCGGTAGTTACCCGTATACCAATAAACGAGCAGGGAGAATACACCGGCCAATGTGCCTGTAAGCAGATAATAGAGAAGAAACTCCGAACTGCCTACCCGCCGTTCGAGCTGGACCCCGAAAAAGAACAATCCGAGCATATTGAAAAGGATATGCGAAATATTGGCATGGGCGAACATATACGTGAACACCTGCCAGATAAAACCCCGCCGCAGTACCAGCACCGGATTGAGGGCCAAAAATCCCCTGGTTTGCGGTGCTACAGTATTGAGCAGGAACATCGCTATATTGATTCCTATAAGAATAAATGCCGCATTGTAGTACTGATACCGAAAACTCTTCTTGATTATCGAATTACGCATATATAGAAAGTACGGAGTTTGTGTACAAAGGTCAATAATCTTTCTATACTGAGAATGAGAAAATGGGCGGAAATCAGGCGAAGCGAAAACACGATCACTATACCCAAAAAGCGAAATCCGAGGGGTATCCGGCCCGTTCGGTGTATAAGCTTAAAGAAATTCAGCAAAAACTGCACCTGATAAAACCGGGAAACAGAGTACTCGATGTAGGGGCGGCCCCGGGCAGCTGGACGCTCTACGCTTCCGAGCTCGTAAAAGAGAAAGGGTTCGTACTGGCACTCGATCTACAGGACATAGATCCTGTTGTTAAAAAGAAGATAAAAAACGGGAAGTGTATACAGACCGATATGCTCTCAGAAGAAGCCGGCAGGAAAATCGCAGACGCCGGGCCGTTTGACATCATCTTAAGCGATGCCGCGCCTGCAACGACCGGCAACCGCACCGTCGATACCGGAAAATCGTTTGCGCTCGTCTCCCGTGTTATCACCCTTGCTGAAGAACATTTGGTAAAAGGCGGTTCTCTCGTGGTCAAAATATTCCAGGGCGGTGATGAACAGACTGTTCTCGAACGGATGCGAAGTCTCTTCGGGAAGGTAAAACCATACAAACCGAAAGCGAGCAGAAAACCTTCTTTTGAAACGTATCTCATCGGGACGGGAAAACGGTAACGCGGAATTAGGAAGCAACGCGTTACAGCCCGTACCGTTTACGGAAGCCGGTATCGATCCGCTGCAAACCGGCGATGCTTATTGCGGCCTGGTTGGCAAACATCTGCAGAATCTGAAACTCCTCGTCCGTAATGGAACCGTTCTTTGAGTTTCTGTCGATCCCGATCACACCGATCGTCTGCTCTCGGAGAATGAGCGGAGCAACGGCAAACGGATTGAGCCCGATTTTTTTGGCCAGCTCACGGTTTATGAACTCAGATTCCTCCGGTTTTTCGATGTTGTACGGTTTCTGTTCTATGGCTGCCCGGGCGGTCAATCCCGCCTTCTTTTCGTAGGGGAGATCCACCTGGAGACCGTCGGTCATCTCCTCTTTATCCATACTGTTTATTTCGGTACTGTCGATCTCAACAGCCGCACCTGCTTCCCCGCCTTTTTTTACCATATAGAGATGAAGGTACTCGTTTTTGATAGTGAGATAGAGCAGCGCCCGGTCCAGCCGCATGTGGGAAACCAGGCCGGTCAATATATAGTCCACTACTTCCCGGACCGTTTTATAACTGTTCAAAGCTTTGCTGGTCCGGTAGAGAAGGACCATAGTACGGTTCTTACGGGTCATCAGCTTGTTTGCTTCTTCGAGTTTCCGCTGACGCTTATGGAGCAGACCGGAGAGATATGAGGTGAGGGCCGCAAAACCGAACAGCGAAAAGGTGGAAAAACTCCAGGAGAGGACCAGAAATGAAGTATTGCCCATCAGCACGGTAAACGGGCTGAAAAAATCCTGATGAGGAATAATTCCCTGTACCTCGAAAACAACGATAAGGGTATAAAACAGAGCAGACAATCCCGCGATAATATAAGATGCTTTTCCCGAAACAAGGATGGATGTCGAAAATATGACAAAGAAAAAGAGGAACGAAAAGGGGCTGGTAATACCACCCGTCTTGTAGACGGTAAGTGTAAAATGGACCACATCGATAATGAGCTGAAAGAGGACCAACGGTTTGAGATTGCGGATCTTCCGGACAAGGACCGTATAGACGCCGTTCATCATGAGGATAACAAGAAGGTTGATTCCGTTGACGATAATCTGGTTTTCGGAAAAGGCGGATTGCTGGGTAAGTCCGAACAATCCGGATACGAACATGATGAGAAAAATACTCGGAGAGATGATAAACCGTATCCGGATGATGAGTTTGATGTTTTTAAGTATTTCTTCTCTCGTGTCCTGAAAGGCAAACGATTCACCAAGAAAACTCAGCGGATCTTGAACGCCCGGCTTCATACAGCACTCACTTTTACCTGGTGGAATTGACTACTACCCTATAATACCGTACTTTGATCTATATGAAAAGACTCCGCTTCTTTGATCTTGCCGCAGTCCTGCTTTCCATTAGTATTATTGTCGGTGCGTCAGTCATAGCCTACAGCGGTGAGCAGCAGGTCCGGGAGGTGCGTATTATAGCTTCTGATCAGGAGTGGATCTATCCCTTGGATGAAGAGCGGAAACTGAAGATACCCGGGCCGTTAGGAGAGACGGCGGTAACCATTCAAAACGGGACGGTACGTGTTACTTCTTCTCCCTGCAATGAGAAAATATGTATTGCAATGGGTGAGATATCCAAGCCGGGCTCCTGGATTGCATGTCTCCCGAACCGGGTATTTATCCGGATCGGAGGCGACGGTGAACAACGGACCGATGCCACATCATTCTAACAAACGACTGGAACAGGTTGCATTACTTGCCGCTTTTGCTCTCTTCCTCTCCACCATTGAATACATGGTCCCCAAGCCGCTTCCTTTTATCCGGCTCGGTCTGGCAAATCTGCCCATCCTTGTCGGTCTTTTTTTTCTTGGCGCACCGCATCTTTTTCTGCTTGTTTTCCTCAAGGTACTGGGACAGGGGCTGGTAAACGGGACCCTGTTCTCCTACATATTTCTCTTCTCCTTATTCGGCTCTTATGCTTCCGCATTGGCCATGATTGCGGTAAAAAAACTGTGCGGCCGCTTTATCTCAGCGGTGGGTATCAGTGTAAGCGGGGCTTTGGCGAGCAACTGTATTCAGCTTGTTCTTGCCCGCATATTTGTGGTAGGAGAGGGGGCATGGCTTATCGCACCGCCTTTTCTAGGGGTGGGGCTGATAAGTTCTCTGGCACTCGGCATATTTGCCCGTCGGTTCATGGCCAAATCGAGCTGGTTCGCCTTACAGCAGGAACACCGGCAGCCGGAGGGGATAGAGTGAAACAAGACAGGGACGCCCCGCTTCTCCTTTTTCATACCGGCGACAAACTGAGTTTCGCTGCCGGACTACTGGTACTGCCCTCTTTTCTATTACATTCCGACCCGTTTATCAAATTGATACAGGCCGGTTTCTTCGCGGTCCTGCTCGTTGCAAGCAGAAAACGGGTACGGGTCCTGGTATCGGCCGGTATATTTGCCTCGATTATAGCAGTGCATCTATTCAAGCCGTACGGCAGTGTGCTCTTCTCGATAGGACGAATAACCATTACCGAAGGGGCACTAAAGCTCGGAATCACCAAAGCCTCGACATTGGTAGGGCTTATATTTCTCTCCCGTTTTTTTATCCGTACTACCGTACAATTTCCGGGGAAAATCGGCTCACTGTTAGGCCGTACGTTCTACTACTTCGAGAAGATCACGGAACTGTGGAAGGAGATCGGCAGGAAACCGCTTTTCGCCAGACTCGATGAGCTGCTCTTCGCCCTCTCCCCCCGTCCCGGACAGCAGCCGGGCCGTGAGGAAGGGGGTGCACCATCGGGGCAAGGCCGCCGTACGACAGGTCTCGGAATCGTCCTGATTATAGGTATTACTGTTGCAAACTGGGCCCTCTTTGTTATTGCTCTCTAGGAGACGGGTATGCTTACGGAGTGGCGATCGAAAACTCAGTATCGGTCACCGTAAACGTTTCTACGAGGCCGTCGGTTAAATAAATTTTGTTTTCTTTCGTTACAAAAACACCTTCCGCCTCCGGCCGGGATCCTAAAAATGCCAACCCCCGCTCCAACCCCATGGAAAAGACCGCTGTGGAAAGGGCGTCCGCGGTAAGAGAATCTTCTGCAACGGTGGTTACACTTACCAGTGCGTTGCGGACCGGATAGCCGGTGTCCGGATCGAGAATGTGATGATACCGCACCCCGTCTCGGAGAAAAAACCGCTCGTAATCTCCCGAACTGACCACCGCCTTATCAGTTACTTCGAGAATTCCAAAAAATGAGCCCCGCCTGCCTCGGGGATGCTGGACCCCGATCCGCCACGAGGTCTCCTCGTTTTTTCGGCCAAGGGCGAAAATGTTCCCGCCGAAATCAATAATCCCCCTAGCCACATCCGCTTCTTTTAAAACGGAAACAGCCTTGTCCGCCGCATACCCTTTCGCGATACCTCCCAAATCGATTTTCATCCCCTCTTTCTCCAAATATACGGTCCGCTGTTTTTCATTGAGCACGACCTTGGTATAATCAACTAGAGGGAGGAGTTTCTCGATCTCCTCTTCTTCCGGGATTGCCGCCTCTTCTGTACCGATCCCCC
>CAZQKT010000100.1:0-13472 GCA_964594055.1 uncultured Spirochaetales bacterium | reverse complement strand
TCAGTAGACAAAAAAAGGCGCCGACCGGATTCGAACCGGTGCATAAAGGTTTTGCAGACCTCTCCCTTACCACTTGGGTACGGCGCCGTAGTCTGTATTATGCGGGTTACAATATACAAAAATCCGGGTGCTCTGTAAAGTATCTTGATGGTATATGCGATCACCTAAAAAAATAATGGGTTTGGACTTGTTTTCCAAAGCCCAAACCCGTAATTGCATTATAAAAACTCAATTCGACCTGGATTACAGTTCCTTATGACAGAACCACCAGTCGTAGCATTCAAATCCGGACTGGGGTGAACGCCTCTGTTCAGCCGATTTCTCATCGGAAGCCGGAGGCAGAATGACATGGTCACCGATAAGTTCGTTAATCGGCCAGTTAGCAGGCATGGCAACACCGTTCTTGTCTGCTGTCTGCAGGGCTTCGACGGCGCGAAGAATCTCATCCATGTTCCGGCCGACTTCCTGGGGATAGTAGAGCATCAGCCTGAGGCTCCCTTTCGGGTCGACTACAAAGACAGCCCGTACCGTGTTCGTCCCCTTTGCGGAGTGGACCATGCCCAGTTTCTTGGCTACCAGGCCCATGTCATCGGCGATGATCGGGAACTTGATCTCTTCTTTGATGTTTTCCTTTATCCATTCGGTCCATTTGATGTGTGAAAAAACCTGGTCGATTGAAAGCCCGATCAGCTCACATCCTAAGTTCTGAAACTTTTCAGCCCGTTTTGCAAAAGCGACGAACTCGGTCGTACAGACCGGAGTAAAGTCGGCCGGGTGGCTGAATAGGACGAACCACGTACCCTTGTAATCTTCGGGTAATTTCTTTTTTCCGTGCGTTGTTGTTACTTCCATTTCCGGGAATCTTTCTCCCAATAAAGGCATTGTCGTTTCCATTTTTTTCTCCTTCTCATTTAAATTTGCAAATCAGTCTCAATACTAATTAGTAGTATAGTGGAAAGAAAAACGGGAGTCAAGAAAAAAGTGCTAGAGATTGAAATTTGCAATAAAAACGATCAGGTAAATCCTCTTCGGTGATTTCCATCCTGCATTGTTTGTAAACATCTGGTATCATAATCGCGAATGTGGAATGAGCACAATAGAGTTTTTATGGAACGATCACGAGTTGAAACCAATGAATCGCCCGGTCCCGCCCGACCGCGGGCACTTCTTATTTACCCGCCGGTGTATGATTTCGCCCTCTACGATCTCTATTGTAAACCTTTCGGGCTGCTCACGATCGCTCACCGGCTCGAGCAGAGCGGATGGAACGTGGACATTATCAATGCGCTTTCGTATAGCGATGCTGAGATGGTCCGACGATTGGGGCCGGTAAAACGAAAACAGGACGGGACAGGAAAGTTTTTTAAACAGCAGGTGGAAACACCCGGGCTGCTGATTGGGCGAAAGCGTCGTTTTTCCCGGTACGGAATAGCCTGTGACCTCCTCGAAGGGAGAATTCGAACGGCACGCCCGGATGTGGTGTTCATCTCCACCGGCATGACCTACTGGTATTTAGGTGTGCAGGAAGTCACCAGGGTGGTCAGATCAATATATCCCGGTATGCCTATCGTTGCCGGAGGGATATATGCAAGCCTTTTACCGGAGCACTGTAAAGAGAAAGGAGAAGTCGATTATGTGATACCCGGCGAACCGTGGCAAAAGCTTAGAGAATTATTAGACCGGCTCGGGTATCCCGCACCTCGGTTGCCCGGTCCGGAATCTGCAGACATCACCGTAAGTCCCCTGATTACCGAAAAAACGGTCGGTGAGGCATGGCTCGATGCCGGTGTACTCCGGCTCAACCGGGGCTGCCCTTTCTCGTGCAGTTACTGCGCCTCGAAGAAACTGTATCGCGGCTTCTCACCGGGAGATCCGGAAAAAACGGTTGCCGACTTACAGACATTCTCCCGCCTTGGTATTACAAACTTCGCTTTTTATGACGACGCTCTGCTGGTACACAAAGAGACGGTCTTACAGCCTTTTCTCCGCAGAGTAATCGATGCCGGGATAGCGGCCCGCTTTTATCTCCCCAACGCGGTGCATCTGCAGTACATAGACGAGGAGACGGCCCGGTTGATGAAGCGCGCGGGTTTTCAGGAAGTGCGGATCGGGTTCGAAAGCGCAGCACCGGAGTTCCACGCCGAGCATGACCGGAAATTCAATATCGAAGAGTTCGATGAGAAAGTGAGGCTCCTCCACGATGCCGGATTTGAAAAAGAACAGATTATCGTGTATGTGTTAGCCGGGCTTCCCGGGCAGGAAGCGTGTGAAGTCGAGGAGTCGGTCCGGTTTGCAGCGTGCAACAAGGTTCGAGTCAGTATCGCCGAATACTCCCCGGTGCCGGGAACTGTCCTGTGGGAACGGAGTGCAGCAGAGAGCCGCTATCCGATCGCAGAAGAACCGCTTTTTCACAATAATACCTTCTTCCCCATGGAGTGGGAACAGTTTACCAGGGATGATTTGGAACGGCTCAAACGGACGGCTAGGGAATTGTCCGCTCGAAGCTTTCCATAGCACAAGGGTTTATCGAATAAACGGAATGTGCAATAGTTTGAATATACAGAATAAAGTGAGGTGCTAATGCCTGCCCATACCACTCATCAGATTTTTGCACAAAGAACCATTCAAAAAGCCCTTCCGGAGAAGGGACCCCGGATCATAGACCGCTTCGGCCGCTGGCTGACTCTCGGGGCCCAGGGGCCGGACATGTTTCTCCATAATCAGATGACCGAACCGTCGAGCTTCAGTTACGGAAAACTGCTCCATACACGCGGATACGGGACGTTTGTCCGGTGCATGCTCGATCTTCTTCTCGGGCAGCGGAAGCACCGGAGCATCGCAGCGGGAGGAGAAGGGGGCTCTCTTCTTTTTTCTCCTGAAGGAGTATTCATTTTGGCTTATGCGACCCATGCCGTCCTCGACCGGTATACGCATCCGTTTATCATGTATTTTTCAGGATGGGTTGATGAAGGTGATGAAGGGAGTAAAAAATATCATCAGTGTCATCCTTTTTTTGAGAGAATACTCGATGTACTTGTTCTCCATGCCTTTACGAAAGCACAAATCCAAACGTATGATTTTTTATCGCACATACAAATAGGGCCGGAATTGCCCGAGACGCTGCACACCCTTCTTGCAGAGGCACTCAGCTGTACGTATGGGGCCGGTGAAAATCGAGACCTCCTCCTTAAAAAAGTGGCCAACGGATATCGGGACATGATGGATATCTATACACTCACCAACCCCTTCGTGCTCGAGAATCTTCGTACTGCATTAGAACGAGATAAAAAGGAGAACTTTAAAAATCGGCTCTTAGCCTTATTTCATCCTCAGGATTTGGATGATGGTGTAGATTTTCTCAATGAAGCAGGCACGCCTTGGGAAAATCCCTGTTCGCAGAACGGCGGTAAAAGAAAGGAATCGTTTTGGGAGCTCTTCGAAGCTGCGGAATCAGCTGCAGGGCCTGTCGTAAAACGGCTGGCGGATATACTCGAAGTCCAAAACACTACTAAAGGTGTAGAGGAACTTGTCGGAAATACTAATTTGAGCGACGGAAGTTCTGAACAGCCATGTGTCCCCCTCGGATGTAATCCGTTGCCGCTGCCGGAATTGATCGAAGAAATTTACAGGAACGCCGGCCCGCCGGTTAGGTGAGCGTGATTTTATTTTTCGCCAGCGGATTGACTCTTTCAGAAATTGAATCCCCTAAAATATTAAAGCTCAATACGGTAAATGCAATCGCCAGTCCGGGGTAGACGGCCATCCACGGCGCCTGAAACATGAAGTTTCTCGCGTCCTTGAGCATAAGCCCCCAGCTTGGGTTCGGAGGTTGAGAGCCGAGACCCAGATAAGAGAGGGAGGCCTCGATTACGACTGATAAGGCGAAGGTGATAGAGCACTGGACCGTTAGTTTGCCGATCATATTGGGCAGCAAGTGCAGGTATATTATTTTTAGTATCGGGCTTCCTAAGGCATGAGAAGACTCCACAAAGCCCTCGGATTTAATTGCCATTGTTTCGGCCCGTACTAACCGTGCGAATACAGGGCTGAAGATAACTCCGATTGCGGATATGACCTGCAGCAGTCCGTACCCGAGTACCGATACAACGGTAATAGCGAGGAGGACGGTTGGAAATGAGAGGATACTGTCCATCAACAGCATGAGGATATTATCGACCCTCCCCCCGGAAAGCCCGGCAATCAAGCCGACGACAAGACCGATAGAGAGGGCAATACCCACCGAAACGACCCCGACCATCAATGCGGACCGGGACCCGTAGATAATCCTGCTGAATATGTCCCGCCCGAGATCGTCGGTCCCGAGAAGATGCCCCCCTTCACCGGGCCGGGCGAACCGCAAGCTTAAATCCTGATCGGTGGGACTGAACGGAGAGATAAGGGGCGCCGCCGCAGCGGCAACCCCCAGTACGGCAATAAAGGCTAGTGCCACATAAAAGAGTACAGTATTAGTGTTATTCTTTTTCAACATACCGGAATTCGAATGTATCGAGTTTCGGAGTCAAATAGAACCCGGTCACATCCTCTTGTCTGCCGATATACCGGTAGGATGTGCCGACAAAGACGAAGGGGACTTCTCTTGCCATGATCGTCAGTGCTTCCGAGTAGAGTTTCTTCCGCTCCTGAAAGTCCACTACTTTCTTCGCCCGCTCGATCAGTTCAGCGGCCCGCTCGTTGACCCAGTTCACGTAGGTCGCTTCCGTCCCGTAGCCGCCAAGCCGTCCGTCCGGATCGAGCTTTCCGGTATGTCCTATGACCGTAAGATCATAGTTACCGCCGCTGTATACATCGCTTATCCAGGTGGACCAGTCGACCAGTTTTATATTCACATTGAGCCCGACCTGGGTGAGCATTTCCTGGTACAGCTCGCCTGCTTTCACGTGAGGGGCGTAGTTTTGGGGGAGGGCCATTTCGAAAACAGCGTCATCGGGCAGTCCTATTTCTTCGATCATCTGTCTCGCTTTGTCGGGATCGTAGGGATACCTGTCGGTCTCATCGATGTAATACGGGTCGGTACTGTCCATAAAAGTTCCTACCGGTTTACCCCCTCCGTAGGCAATATTGAGTGCGGTCTGTTTATCGATTGCATGGTTTAATGCCCGCCTCAGTTTTATATTGTTTAGATGGTCCCTCTCGCAGTTTATAGCTATGACCATTACCAGTGAAGACATCGTCTGCTCCAAGATCGTGTTCGGATCGTCCTTGATTACCGGAATGTCTGTTTCTCCGACCGTATAAATCAGGTCAACTTGACCGGCGAGAAGCCCCTGTACCTGTACCGACTGTTCGGGGATTATCTGCATCTCGACTTTGTCGATTATCGGATGCCCTTCCATCCAGTAATCTTTATTTTTCTCGAGAACGACTTTATTGTCTCGTATCCACTCTTTCATGACAAAAGGCCCCGTACCGACCGGTTTAGAGCCGAAGTCATGACCGCTTTCAATGAGGGACTTCGGGAGTATTGCCCCCCATCCCGATGCCATTGAGGCAAGCAGAGGCGCATACGGTTCGGACAGTCGGAAGACCACCGTAGTGTCGTCGGGGGTACGGATTTCTTCGATAGCGGCAAACTCGGTCGCTTTCGGACTCGCAATGTCGGGGTCAACGATTCTCTCGAACGTGGCCTGTACATCAGCCGAAGTAAACGGTGCTCCGTCGTGAAATGTTACACCGCTTCTAAGCTTGAATGTCCAGGTCAGCTTATCATCACTTACTTCCCAGCTTTCGGCCAGTGCCGGAACGAGTTTTCCCTCTTTGTTCGGTTCGACCAGGTTGTCGTAAATACTGTTTATGGTTTGGAACGTCAGTGTTCCGGAAGTAGTGTGCGGATCGAGGGTGTCCGGGTTACCGGCCATGGCGATGACTACCGTTGTCGGTTTTGCCGCTGCTCCCGATTTACTCTCTGCCGATGATGGTTCCTTCTCTCCTGCTGCCCATATCATACCGGCGGCAAGCACGGCGAAAAGGACCGCAAGGCCTATTTTTTTCCAAATCTTTAATGAATGCATAATTCACTCCTCCTTGATATTGTTTTCTGCCCTTATACAGGCAATATAATGGTCTTTGCCGAAAGATACCAGCTCCGGTACTGCTTTCGTACATGAATCAATTCTCTGCGGACAGTTGGTATAGTAAGGACAACCACCGGTTACCGTATTCCGACGGATGTCCTGATTGATCTCCCCGCTTTCTTCCTTTTTATCACCGGCCCCGGGTACGGAAGAGAAGAGGTGGACCGTATAGGGATGTCCGGGACGGGAGATGATCGTCTCCGCCGGGGCGAACTCTACGATCCTCCCCGCATACATGACGGCGATCGTATCACTCAAATATGAAATAAGATTCAAATCATGAGAGATGAAGAGGTACGTCAGCGAAAACCGTTTTTTGAGGTCCAGCAGGAGATTGATAATTTGTGCCTGAATTGATACATCCAAATTGGACACCGGTTCATCGAGGATGATAAAATCGGGGTCCATCACTAGAGCTCGTGCTATAACAATACGCTGCTTCTGGCCCCCGGAGAACTCGTGAGGGTATCTGTTCTTATGTGCCGGAGTGATCCCTACCAGATTGAGCATATCGTCAATTTTTTCGTCTCGTTCTTGTTTTTGTATGTTTCTGTTTTTAAGGCCCTCTTCCATGCTCCGGTTTATCGTGAGTTTGGGGTTGAGGGCGGCATTGGGGTCCTGGAAGATGATCTGCATCTTGCGCCGGTAGCTTCTCAGCTGTTTCGGGGACAAGTTTGATAATGATATCCCTTCGAAAGAGACGTCTCCTTCGCTGGGAGGGTCGAGATAGAGAATCGAGCGGGCAACGGTTGTTTTCCCCGATCCCGATTCTCCCACTAGTCCGAAAATACTGTTTTTTGTTATGGTAAAAGAGACAGTATCAACTGCTGTAAACTCATTACGGACCGAGACTGTTATTCCCCGCCCCCGAAATCGTTTGGTCAGGTTTGAGACTTCGAGTACATCACTCATCCCTTTTCTCCTACTGTTTTAACACCGCTGAAGTGACAGGCAGAAAGATGGTTCTCGCCGTATATTTTGAGTTCAGGAATCTCGTGGGTACAAACGGCCTCAGCCAGCGGACATCTGGGGTGAAATGCGCATCCGGATGGGACATGCTCCGCGTCGGGTACCCGCCCGGGTATGGTGTGCAGTTTTGTGCCCCGTTTCCCCGGTTCGGGCTTGGAGAGGAGAAGCAGATGGGTGTACGGATGGAGGGGCCGGGAAAATAGAATCTCTTTAGGAGCTTCCTCGACGATTTTTCCCGCATACATAATGGATACGGCATCCGCGATTTCCTGAATGACGCCGAGATCATGCGATATGAACAGCACGGTCATGGAAAGCTTCTCCTTTAGAGAGAGAAGCAGTTTCAGTATTTGGAGCTGCAGGGTCACGTCCAGTGCTGTCGTCGGTTCATCGGCAATGAGAAGAGCCGGGTGACAGGCGATGGCCATGGCAATCATCGCCCGCTGCTTCATCCCTCCGGAAAGCTCATGAGGAAAACTGTTTAGAATCCGTTTGTCCCCTCCCAATCCTACTAAAGAGAGAAAATTGTACGCTTTTTCCATGGCTTCTAAGCGGCTGTCACCGAAATGAAGACTGAGCATTTCCCGGATCTGTTCTCCTATTTTATAGGACGGGTTGAGATATCGGGCAGGTTCCTGAAATATCATACCGATTTCCCTTCCCCTGATCTTTCTCAATTCCTTGGAAGGCAACCCGATAATCTCTCTTTCTTTGAACAAGATGCTCCCTTGCGTGATCTCTCCCGGGGGAGTATCGAGCAGCCCCATTACACATTTAGCGGTAACGGTTTTTCCCGACCCGGACTCTCCGACCAAGCCGTGAACGACTCCTGTAGATACAGAGAGGTCTAAGCCCCGGACTGCAGACAGCGGTGTCGTTCCGAGATTAAATGAGACATGCAGATTTTCAATACGGACCAACTCTTCCATTCCAGTCCCTTCCCGGAGATCAGCCTACCCGAATCTTAGGATTGAGGAAGCTGTACAGGATATCTACAATAAAATTGATAAGTGAAAAAACAACCGCAATAAAAATAACTCCGCCTTGAATAAGGGGAAAATCCCGCTGGTAAACTGCAAACAGCAGGACACGCCCCATACCGGGGAGAGAAAACACCTGTTCTATGATGATTGCCCCGCCGAGCATGTATCCGAACTGAATACCTGCAATAGTAATGACCGGAAGCAGTGCATTCTTGAGTGCATGTTTATACTTGATCAGAAACGGAGTAAGCCCTTTTGCCCGTGCGGTAATAACATACTCTTTGCTGAGTTCTTCTATCATCGAAGCACGTGTGAGACGCAGAAGCGTGGCACCCCGTGCTACGCCTAAAGAGAGGGCGGGGAGAACAAAATGCCACAGGCTTTCAGCCCCGAAGAGGGGGAAAATAGGGATTTTTATCGCAAATATAAGCAGAAGCAGAATGCCCAGCCAAAAACTCGGAACGGCCATTCCCGCTTGCGAGTAGAGCATGCCTCCGTAATCCCAGACCGACCACCGTTTAACTGCCGAAAGTATTCCCAACGGGATTGCCAGAAGGAGTGCTATGATAATTCCAAACACAGCCAGAGTAAGGGTGAGGGGAAATCGTTCCATAATAAGTTCTATTACCGGTTCGCCGGAAATAAAAGATTCCCCGAAGTCCAGCTGAACGACCTGCAGTAACCAGGAAAAATACTGTTTTACAACCGGTGCATCGGTACCGAGCTTCTCTCTGATTGCCTGAATGTCCTGCTCGCCGGCGTCTATCCCTGCAATTACGAGGGCCGGATCACCGGGGATAACTCTCAGGATAAAGAAAATTATAGTCGAGACGATAAAAATGGTCGCAATGAGGCGGGCAGCTTTTTTTATAATGAAGCCGAAGGTATGAATTGTTCCTTCCTTTTCCTTTTCAATACGTTTTTGCTAAGCTGCGCAATACCATGATAGTATAATTAGTATCAGGTGATGATGAATAACGCAATAGAAAAAAAGCTCAAAGAACGCTGGGCGCGCACTCTTTCACGGTCCGCAGCAGAGCTGCCGCAAGAGCTCATTATCGGTTCATTCGGCGAGATTCGTCGACATTACTCCGAGAAACACCGGTATTATCATAACCTATCTCACATCGTCCGCTGTTTGGACTTATTTGATGCAGTAAGTAAAAATACGAAAGACCCCCTTTCCCTAGAAATCGCTATCTGGCTGCACGATGGTATCTACGATACGGATTCGACGGACAATGAAGAGCGGAGTGCCGAGTTCGCTTCTTCACTTTTAAGCAAGCTAACACTCCCGCAAAAGAGGATCGAGCGGGTGCAAGAGCTGATTCTTGCAACGAAACATGTCGGACGGGAAGCCGGGCGGGAGACAACGGGTCCTGCCGAGACAGATTCCGCTTATATGCAGGACATCGATCTGTCTATCCTCGGAGCTCCTCCCGATGAGTACAAAGATTATATGGAAGCGGTGAGACGGGAGTATGCACAGTATACCGAAAAGCAGTTCAATGCGGGGCGTGTTACATTGCTTCTTCAGTTTCTCGAGAAAGTCCGTATTTATAAAACGGAGTTTTTTTTCTCCAGGTTCGAGGCCCGGGCGAGAGAGAACCTCTACCGGGAACTCCGTGAGAGGGACCCTTCCGAGTCCGATGTTAATCTAAATCAGTAGAAAACATCTCCGGCGAATACACCTCCGTCTCGTTGTATCCGGTCTGATAGGTGTTTATCGGACAGACGGATACGCTCCCTTTGGTTACCGCACTCCAATCGGACCCATCATCGGGGGGATGGCCTTTTATCGAGCCATTATAAAAATTATACACTGCACCGTCGGGTGCTTTGAAATTGGTAATTTCAGTGGAATAGGGAAGTTTCACCGGATAGGTACACTCTATTGTGCCGCTGATATGTTCTTTATTGGGGAAATTGATATTGAGAAAATGGGAGGTGTTCCATTTTTTGATAAAGACCTCGAGATTATTCCGGACAAAAACAGAGGGTTTTTGAAGATGATACGGTCCCTCGAAGGTGTTTATGCTTACGGCAAGCGAAGGGTAGCCGAACATAGAAGCTTGACGCGCAGCTGCTATGGTCCCGGAAAAAATGATATCGGAGCCGAGGTTCGGCCCGATATTGATCCCCGAAATAATGATATCGGGAACAACCGGTATGCATTTGTGGTGTACGATCATAATACAGTCCACCGGGGTCCCGTCGCACATGTACGATCTCTCTGTGAGTTCTTCCACTTTTATCGGCTGGCGCAGAGTAAGTGAATGAGAAACGCCGCTCCTGTTCCCGTCGGGGGCAATGGTCCACACATCGTGTTCTTTTTCGAGGGTCTCTTTTAGGACCGTTAATCCGGGGCTTTGTATACCGTCATCATTGGTAATTACAATGTTCATAGAACTGTATATGGTAGTAAGTTATGCGATAATCATCAATGACTTACCTGAAAAAAAGTATTTAGGACTAAAACTGCAGCCCGGCGATGAGCTTGAACACCGGGAAAATTGCAGCCAGCAAAATCGTCGTAAAAATCCAGAGGCTGATTGCGATTTGATCATCGAGATCGTAGATTTTAGAGATGATGACCGAGAGGATCGCAGTGGGCATCATTGACTGGATCAAAATCACTTTGAAAGCGAGGGGATTCGCCTGCGGGGTGAAGCCGAACAGGAAAGCAAATCCCAATCCCGCCAGAGGACCGAGGACGAACTTGATCGGTACCATGGAGAGAAGGGTCTTGATGTCGGTGCGGAAGCTGCGGATATTGAGACTCAACCCGAAACTGACCGAATAGCCCCCCACACTCATCGAGACGAGGACCCGAAGCGGGGTGGAAAGCTCCGGTGGAAACGGAACTTCGGCCATACTCAGGCCGATCCCCACACAGATTGCCAGCAAAGGAAAAAGCATAAACGGATCTCGAAACGCCTCCTTTACCCCGCCGATAAATCCGATGCGCACCGTCCGGGTGATGCTCCGGGCGACGGTAAAGAGCACTGTCACCACATAGGGAAGGAGAAACAGGGTGTACATCTGGGCGAGCCGGAGTGCTTCGGTGCCTAAGAGCAGGAGGCAGATAAACCCGCCCAAGGTCATCCCGTTGTTCGACACCATCGAAGCCATGGTAAACGCTCCCCGGAACCTCCGGTTCGAGTGGAGCTTCCCCGATACAGTGATGCCGACGGCACCCATAATAAGAGAGATGATGATCGGGGCCAAGGAGATACGAAAATTCCCGAGAAACATACTCCGCTCTATCCCCCAGTAGACGAGAAGGATCGAGGGGGTCTCTACGGCTAAGAGAAGAATCTTGGTTAGCGGACGGCTCGCCCCGGTCGCCTTCGGGTACTTCTTCTGTATAAGCCACCCGGCCAGAAGACAGCCGTAGAGCAGTCCCGTAAAGTATAAAAAATCTCCCATATCGAAACCTGAAAGGGAGTGTATCAGGATTTGATAAACGCATCTATTATTCAGACAGCGCCCCCTGGTTCCTTGATATGTGCAACAAAGCAGTTTACAATTTGTTTTAGGACATTTCCGCAAAAAGGAGCATTTATGGAGTTCAGACCGATTGATACCCGTTGCGGGAGAAGCGGATTAAAGCTGCCTGCGATTACATTAGGCCTCTGGCACAGGGAATGCTTACCGACAAATATCTTTCCGGTATACCTGAAGATTCCAGGGCAGGCAGGGAGGGGACCTTCTTAAAACCGGATTTTTTAACAGAAGAGAACCTCGCCAATATCAGGGCACTCAATGAGATAGCCAAAAAGAGGGGGCAGAGTCTCGCTCAGACGGCACTGATGTGGAACCTCCGTCATCCCCAGGTTGCCTCCGTACTGATCGGGGCGAGCAGTCCCGCTCAGATCCGGGAAAATGTCGCGGCACTTTCGAACCGCACCTTTTCCGATGAAGAGCTTGCTGAAATCGATAAATACGCCAAGGAGGGGAACATCAATCTGTGGTCTTCTTCGAGTGATATCAAATGATGTCACTTATCTGAGCTCAGCTTCTCGTATTCTGTTACCTGATCTGCAAACAGGTCTATTCCTGACTGCCAGAACTCCGGGGTCTCGATGTCAAAACCGGCCTCCCGGGTAATTTCTACTGCAGATGTTTTTCCCGTATGTGCCAGGATCGAATCGTATGTTTCGATAAATCCCCGCCCTTCCTGCTGGTATTTTCGGTACAGCCCGAGGCCGAAGAGCATTCCGAACGCATAGGGAAAGTTATAGAACCCTACGTCTTGACTGTAGTAGTGGCTTTTTACCGCCCACATGTAGGGATGGAGCTGCGTTTTATCGAGACCCTCTCCGTAGGTTTTTCTTTGTGCCTCGAGCATCAGGCTGCACAGCTGCTCGGGGGAAAGCTCGGCTTCTTCTCTCTTTTTAAAGAGTGACTGCTCGAAGAGAAACCGGGAGAGAATATCGACGATGACCTGGGTACCCTCCTGGAGAAACTCTTCTAGAATGCCGAGACGTGCAGGCCCCGCAGCGTTTTCGAGCATCTCGCCTATAACGAGGTTTTGGCAGAATATAGAGGCGGTTTCCGCTAATGTCATAGGATAATCTCGGTGGACCGCCGAATGGTCTTTGAGCACTTCATGGTGATACGCATGTCCGAGCTCATGTGCTACAGTCGAGACTGAAGAGAAGTCGTGGTTGTAGTTACACAGCACTCTGCTTTCTTTGGGCAGCGGGAAACTGATGCAGTATGCGCCTCCCACCTTCCCTTCGCGGGGCAGGGCGTCGATCCAACCGTTTTTAAATGCCCGGTCGGCGAACGATGCCAGTTTTTCGGAAAACGCAGCAAAAGTTTCGACGATAAAATGGTGCGCGCGTTCAAACGACCACTGCTCTTCTGTGATGACAACCGGAGCAAATAGATCGTAGAACGCGAGTTTTTCTACGTCGAGCAGTTTCGCTTTGGCAGCTAAATATCTTCTGAATACAGGAAGCGATTTTTCCATAACCGATAAAAGAGCATCGAGACTCTTCTTCGTAATTCGTGATTGAAAAACGGAACGCTCTAATGGAGAAGCATATGTTCGCCTGCCGTTTAAGATGACCGAGAACCCCTTGACCCCGTTGATTGCTGCCGCAAGCGGGATTTTTGCCTGTTCCCAGAGTGCAAGTTCGAAGGTGTATGCTTTTCTGCGGACGCTGCGGTCTTTACTGTGGGCCAGTTCCCGTAGCTGGACGGCCGTTTTTTTCTCTCCATTGGTATCATCCCAAACCGTGGTAAGGGTGGAACTGACGCTCTCTTGGAGTCTGGACCACGCGTTGCCGCCTGCGCGGGAAAGGTCGGAGGCGAGATTCTCCTCTGCCGGGCTCATCTGCTTCTCTTTGAGTTTCAGTTCTTCTAAAAAGAAATACTGAAAATCCCGGAGGTTATCGCTGTCCGCGATAACGTTTTCTAT
>CAZQKT010000099.1:12661-13961 GCA_964594055.1 uncultured Spirochaetales bacterium | reverse complement strand
CAATGCATTGAACCGCTTCCCGCGGTGGAGGAGTTCCAAGGCAGCCTCATATCCGCTGTTAATCTGCCAATCCCCCCCCACGACAAGCGATTCATCCAGAGCAATCCCGGCACGATCGAGGGCGTCCTTGTATCCTTGAAAACGGTATTCACTGTCGTAGTTTGTCGCCGGTCCGATGATATGGGCAATCCGATCACGGCCCATGGCAATAAGATGGGAGACGGCCCGTTCCGCACCTTTTCGATTAGCGACTCTGACGGGAATCACATTTTTTCGACCGACACCATAACCGGTGGTCACGATGGGAATGTCCCGGGGAAGATCGAGAAAGATATTATGTGTATCTTGGTGAGATCCTTGATACGCGATCAGCATTCCCTCGATCCGCTGCCGGGTAAGCATCGGACTGTACAACGGTTCACCGAAGGTTGTATGTTCACAGCCGCTTATAAACAACTGATACCCGTTTTCCCGGGCATACATTTCCGCACCTTCTAAGATTTGGGAATGCATAGAGCGAAAATCGATTGTAATAACACCGATGATATGGGTGCGCCTGGTAACCAAATTACGGGCAAGCGGGTCCGGTACATAGTCGAGCTCTTCGATTGCTTGGAGAACGGCGTTTCTCGTTTGCTCCGATACGTTTTTACTTTTGTTTAACACCCGAGAGACGGTCTGCCTCGATACTCCGGACCGATTAGCAACATCAACTATTGTTACCCGTTTTTTTGTCATCCTCATGCCTCCAGTCCCTAAAACTTCTTCCATATCATAGTACCATATGATTCGCTATCTGTGAACGTTCACAGACAATTTCCCCCCTCTGCAACAAGGTTTGAGTCACTAAAAAACCTTATTTCAACGAAAGAAGAAGAATCCCCAAAACTCCCACGACGACACCGATCCACTGTTTCGCCGTCACTTCATCTTTGAGTACAAAACGGCTGTACAGAGTAAAGACGAGGATGATGCCCACGACGACAAAGGGGAATGCGATACCGGAAAGGCCCCCCTCCGCTAAAATGTCTGCACCGAGGAGGAAGACAAGCTGTCCGAATATGACACAGCAGGTAAGGGGCAGGGCCACCAACACGTGGCCCCTTGTTATCTTTTGACGAGAAAAGAGAAACAGAACCAAAAAAAAGAGGGTAGACGCGGCTTGACCGATAAAAACACGAGCACTGTATACCTCCCGCCAGGCAGGTACGTGCGAGGGGATGAGAAAGAAAATCTGCTGTATTCCATTGAGAATAAAGGCAAGGGCCACCATTACCAGCCATCTGCTGTAGCCGGCTGA
>CAZQKT010000099.1:10123-12561 GCA_964594055.1 uncultured Spirochaetales bacterium | reverse complement strand
GTGATAAGTACGGAAAAAAGTTCGGGATCGAGACCGGTAAAAAAAAGCGAACCTGCCGTTCCCAGCGCGGAAACGAGAAAACCTAAGGGAAGAAGGGTGAGTCCGACTGAACCTGCTTTTCTATAGAAGATACCGGTACCGGTCCAAAAAAAGACCGCCCCGGCTACAAACAGGAAGCCTGCGGCCATTTAAAACCTGCCGAACTCTTTTCCCGCATCCGCGTACGCTCTCACATTTTCGACCGGCGTATCATATTCGAGAAAATCGGCGGTCTGCAGGATAAATCGAGGATACCGTTTCCCCACCTCGCACACTTCCTTTACCTTCTCACGGACCAGTTCCGGCGGGCCTTTCTGTACAACATTGACCTGGTCGATATTCCCTACCACGACGAACGCGTTCTCGGCCCGTTCCACTACTTCCGCCATGTCCGCGTCCCCTAAAGGCGGCGGAGAAAACGGCTCCACGATGTCCGGGGCCATCGGTTTATACGAATCGAGAAGCCCCATAATCTCCCCGCAGTTGTGATACTGTGTATATTTTCCTTTACTCTTTGCAAACTCGATATACCGCTTTTCATATGGCAGCACATACTGATCGAAGCTGGGTTTTCCTAAAAATCCGCCTGCGACATTGCCGCCGATGTTAACGATATCGAGATCCGCGGCAAGCTGGGCTTCCAGCCAAGGGCGGGTCCGCTTTAAGCAGAACTCCATCAAAGCTTGGTAATAATCCGGATCGGAGAGAAAAATCATATAGAGCTGGTCCAGATCGATCAGCCTGGAAGCGTGATTGAACACCCCGCCCGGAATCCAGAGCGATATCACCCCGTCATCTCCCAAATACGCCTTGGTCCGGTCGACCATATCGCCGAGATAGTCCTTGTATTCCGGAGGAACAGTTGGTTCATACGCTTCCACCAGCTCGATGTCTCTGCGGGAGTGGACCGGTTTTTTGGTACAGGCGTAGTGATAGGTCCCGGGTGCTACCCGGGAAATCGTATACTCCTGTTCGAGGGTCCCGTCCGGAGTGGAAATGACGGCTGCCGTAACAACACTGTCGCCCGCTTTCCGTTTTGTCAGTTCCACCTGCCACTCTTTTGTACTCCGGTCGGTATTAACACCGCCGGTCTGAAGCCAGAGCGGGAAGCATCCGTTCCACATCCTGAGATGTACGTCCACCCCCAGCTCACGGTGGAGATCTATGCACTTCTTCTTGTTTTCCATGTACTCGAATATATCGAGATCGGGTTGGACCTGTTTGAGGAAGTGTCCTTCATCAACAATAAACAGGGTGACCGGAAGCCGGTCGATCGCTTTTCCTGCAAGTACACCTAAGATTCGTTCTCGTGATGTCATAATCCCCTATCCTACCCAAACAGGAGAGCATACTGCAAGATGTCCGTTCTCCAAAACCACCCGGCAGTGATAAAAATCGCTTGTCTGCCCGGGCTGAGCAGTGTCGTCAAGCTCCGCCTCCCCTTCGAGGCCGGAAACGGGGACAGCGCGGAGAAACTCCGCGTTCTTCATGAACTGGACCTCTTTTATCGGGGAGGGGGCCCAGCTTTTTACGGATAGCTTTCTCTTCGATGCAAAAGGAATTTCGGCCCCCATCGGAGCACCGTTTACCGTAAATTGTAAAGCGATCCGGGGACCGGTAAGCCCGTAGGTCCGTCTTTCCAAAAAGGCCCGAAACAGCGAGCGGCGGGTAAGCTCTTCGGCCCACACTGCACAGAGGCCGCCCCGGTAGGGCCGCACATCGTCCGGTGAGCCGCCGGGCCTGGCCGTATGGGTGTCCGATCCGGCGACAATACCCATTCTCACTCCCTGCCTAAGCCCTTCATAGATCCCGCCCGGCCGGGAAGGTTTTATGAGGGGCCGGTCCTTCTCGTCGAGCCCTTCCGAGGAGCCGTGCATCGACCAGATTTCCAAGAGCCGTTCCACATCGGTCTCCAGAGTGTCCCATCTGGTCCCGGGCACGTGAAGATCGAGCGCGTAGCCCGGATGATGGCTGATGATAAACGCATCGGTCCCGCGGAGTGCTTCATAGAGAGAGGCAGGATTATCATAGCGGGGATCATCTACCGGAAGATACGGCATGTCCCCCCCTAAGTAGTGGATGATTTTGTCTCCATACCCTGAGTGCTGCCATTCGAATCCCAAAAAGGTGACGAACGTACCCTCTTCGAGGAAATATTCGTTCATGTGCTTGCCGATGGTCCACTTTTCGTTGTCGATCCAGCGGTGGACCTGTATGGCGATCGACTGAAAATCGAGCCGTTTATCGTCTCTTCCCCAAAGATAACAGTCGGCAGGATATCCCTCGGCGGTTGATTGAAAATCGTGGCTGTGCATGTCCCCGA
The DNA here is from genome assembly GCA_964594055.1 of uncultured Spirochaetales bacterium. Taxonomy (GTDB): domain Bacteria; phylum Spirochaetota; class Spirochaetia; order SPDA01; family CAZJBZ01; genus CAZKZZ01. Next base: position 10,199 of record CAZQKT010000099.1, on the reverse strand, counting down.
AAAAGAGCCGCTGCCCTCCGGTTTGGTCTGCCGGTACACAGATATTGGAGTTGGCCCGGGGAAAGTCCCGGGGAAG
>CAZQKT010000099.1:0-10023 GCA_964594055.1 uncultured Spirochaetales bacterium | reverse complement strand
GTGTCGATCAGTTTGGCTGCGGCCTGCAGGGGGCGGTCCCCCATCGTAGCGATTTCGGCCTCTCCCCGCCCGTTGCTCAGATAGACGATCTCCGTTTTATCAGCTCCGTTTATAGTGATGCCTATTTTGCCGTTTAGCGGCACTCTGTTTTCGAATCGATCGCGGACGAAAACGACCGCCTTTACTCTCTCCCCCCGCGCTGCACTACCGGGGAGAAACAGTTCGATAAACTCCGGTTTCCCGGGGAGGATAGTTATCGCTACCGGTCCGGGGAGACGCATTCTCGGCTCACCTCTGCCCGGTTCGATAAGAACTTTGAACTCCTTCCGTCCGGCAAGCTTTTTCCAGGGGAACCCATGCTCTCTTCCTAAAGAGATGCTCACCGTCTCTCCTTTCTGCAGTTTCCCTCGAGTAACGGTAAAACCCAGCGTAATCGGGCCGACGATCAGGTCTCCTTCCGCAAGACCTCCCTTCGGCTCTTCGCCTGTTTCCATATTGAAAATCCGCGGTTTTGCACATAAAGGCTCGATTTCGATACTCCGAGGAGTGACAAACTCTGCAAATCCCGGAAAACCCGGATCGAGTATCTGGGGGGTCGTACCGAGGGAACCCTGCCCTGCCATCCAGAACTTGACCGTCATCCCTGCTTCGATCGGGGTCTCTCCGGCAGTGTAGTAAAGCTCGAACGGTCTGTCTGCTCCTGCCTCGACACTCGTAATGCTGCACCCGGCCTGTCCGAGGGTACCCGGTTTATAGAGAGATTCATCGCCCCGGGCATCTCCGGTATGGCCCGTGGATTCACCGATCATTCTGTCTGTGTGCCATCGATAGAGCGGTTTGATTCTCTTCGAATAGTCGGTGTGGTCGCGGGCGAACTCCCGAGGAGTGAGCTCCTGCTCGACAAAACCGAGCTGTTTTAATACCGTATTTGCAGCCCCTGATTCACCGTTTGCCCAAACCCCCTGCTCGGCAATCCGGCTTACCGTCTTCAGTACGGAAACACACAGAGAGCGGAGCAGTTCCTGCTCGTCATTCCCCTGCCGTACGTGCAGTTCGGTCAACCGCACGCCGTAAGCGGCATATGCCGGGTCACGCCGGAGCGAAGCGGTAGCAACGGGCTTTTCTCCCTCGAGGAGAAAAAAGACAAACTCCGGTTTATAGAGCGGGTTTTTCCGCTGGACCTCATCAAACGGGCGGGAGGAGAGCTCCTCCCACGCTTTCCAATCTCCGTACCGGTAGGAGCGGAGGGCCCTCCCGGCACTCTTTTCAGGAAGTACCGTGTTATTCAAATTCGACAATACTAAACAGTTCATAACGAATAATACTCCATTCCGCAAAATCGGGCCACATTGCTGATCTCTTCTCTCATATCGCCATAGCTGACGACAACGTGATGCGTTCCGCCGTGCAGAGAATACTCTTCTATGGTACGGTTCATATCTTTCTCCAGGCTGATCCGGGTATAAGGCACATCGAGGTTGGGATGCTCGGGGGCCTCCACCACTTCCCCTAACAGGGTAATCAGTTGAAAAGTGTCCCGCTCCGGGTGCACGGAGATGCTCGTAATGGTGATCGTACCGGGTTTCATCTGGAAGACGGGAACGCCGGGCCGGGTCATCTTTCCCCAGGGAAAGACCCGCGGCCTCAAACGGACCGGCAGGCTGCGGTTTGCCAAAGCGATATTGCATTCTCCCATATGGCTCAGCATGATCTGGCCGTTTCCGTAATCCGGACAGTAGAGCTCGGAGAAGGTGGTCTCGGGGTTGATTTTCCACAAAGCAGCGTTAAGAAGCGCAGTGAGAACATCCCCCTCCCCACCATATCCCGTGCCCCGCGAGAGGAGCCTGGAAGCCCCGAGAAAGGGAAGCGTTTCACAACCCGTCTCCAGGAGCGCGGAAAAATTCAAACCCACTGCATCGAGATTGTGCTCTGCGGCCAGGTCCTCCAGACCCTTTGTATAACGGGCGGTGGTCACGAGCTCCTCCGTGGTAAGGTCCTCATCGACGGTAAAGGTCTCTTGTATCCAGTCGAGGACCGGGCCGAGCCGGGATTCATCGACCGAATCAACTGCCTCCGTTAAATCATGCGGCGATAGGTCCACCTGCCGGAATCCGTACAGCCGATTGATGCTCTCTTTATCAAACGCGAAATCGAGCATGCCGGGAAGGGACCCGCCGATCTGTCCCACCCTGCCCCGGAAAAAGTAAGAGGCCCCGAGACCGATTCTACAGCTCTTTTTAAGCAGTTCCGGGAAGCCGTCCTGTTCGACATGTCCCGCCCTAACAACGAAGGGCCTGCCCGACCTGCGGAGCACATTAGCGATGTCCTGCACTCCATGAAGAGACTGATTGGCGAACAAGTGCCCTCCGTCCATGGTGGCAGGCAGGGTAAGATCACGCGAGGAGGAGACGATCAGAAGGGGAAGGGGCATCTCTTTCAGTGCGGCAATTCCCGCCCCGCTTGCCGTGTACGCCATAGGCAGGAGCAGCACCAGGGCGCAGCCGCGGTCCCGGCACGCTTCGATGCCGCGGGCAAACTCCGCCTCATCGTGTACCGGGTCGGGAAAGAACAAATCGAAGTCCGGCAGCAGTACGCCTCCAATCCGCTCTCTCCACTCGCCGAAGAGCTCTCCGGTCAGTTCCGGCCTCCGTTTCCTGTAAAAATCGGCCAGAGAGAAAAGGACCCCTATTTTTTCTGATGTGTCGGTAGTACCGGGTGTGCCGTTCTTCATCGATGATTCCTTTGTATTGTGAACGATCACATTATAGGACGACACAGAAAGGCTGTCAAGGAAATCACGCCGGGACCGGGGACCGGCAGGGCCCCTCCTTGGAGTTCAGAATCGTCGAAAACCGGGCAGCCGGCCGGGAAAGGGGCTGCCGATATTTCCGGTCTGCATGTGTGAACGATCACAAAATTACATTGACAATGGGAATATGGTATGGAATACTACATACACTTTTCTTCCGGCGAAGCACGCATGAGCACGAGTATCAAAGCATCAATCGGCATAGACATGGGCACCACGGCCATAAAAGGGGTACTCCTCTCCGAGGAGGGGGCATTCCTTTCTTCGAATAAAGTCGCCACCGAATATAAAAAGCCGTCAAGCGAAAGGGTTGACGGTACGGAACTGGAACCGGAGAGCATCTACGACAGTATCTGTACACTGATAAGAAAGCTTCTTTGCAATGTTGCAGACACCGCCGGAGAGAGGACCATTCGTGTACAGGGATTGTCCATAAACGGGGCGAGCGGCAACACCGTCCTCTTAGATGAAGAGCGGGACCCTCTCGGGCCCGTTATCAGCTGGCTCGACCGAAGGGCCGATAAACCGGTCCGGGAGCTTTTGCCCGGACTTGATCCCGAGGACATACACAGTGTCGTCGGCTGGCCATGGAGAGGCTCTTTTACCTTTGCCCATCTGGCCTGGCTTAAATCATATCTTCCGGATATGTACTCGAGGGCAGCCTATCCGGCCATGTATCTGGAATATCTGCTCTGGAAAATAACCGGTTTATGGGAAATCGATACATCGAATGCCACCCTGTCATTTTTGCAGGACCAGGAAAGAAAAGTGTGGCATCCCCCATATTGCAGGGCAGTGAACATTGAACCGTCAACGAGACCCCGGATTCGCGCTACAGGAGACATTATGGGAAAACCGACTGCCGCGTTCACCGAGAAAACCGGTTTACCCGGGTCCATTTCCATCGTACACGGTTCATTCGATCATCCAGGCGCGGCCAGGGCGGCAGGGGTCTTAACCGAAAAGGAAATTCTTCTCTCCTGCGGGACTTCCTGGGTCTGTTTCTATCCGATCGGAGACCGGTCGAGCTCCATCTCCCTCGGGCTTCTGACCGACCCGTTCCTCTCAGGAGACGGCGGGCCCTGGGGCGGGATATTCTCTCTTTCGCGGATAGGGACGGTTATCGAACAGTATATCAATGCACTTATCGCTTCTTCGGCCGAAGAACGGTATGAACGGTTTAACCGTCTCGCAGACGTTTCCGCACCCGGTGCGGACGGTTTGTTCGTAAACGTTTTGAAAGAAAGAGAGAAACCGGTCCGAGCGAAAACGTTTCTTTCCCGTTATTCCGCGACCGCCGTCGCCAGGGCCCTCATGGAAGGTCCCGCCTTTGAGATAAACGCCCGGCTTTCCATCTTATCGCAGGAAGGACGAAGGCCGCAGCGGATCGTCATGGTCGGCGGTCCGGCGGAAAGTCCGGTGTGGCCGCAGATAATCGCAGATATACTCGGGCTCCCGATCGAGATCCAGAAAGGCCAGATGATGGGAGCGGCAGGTGCTGCTCTGGTTTCCGGTTACGCTACCGAGGTACTCCCCGGATTCGCCGAAACCTCCCGCCTCTTAGACCGGAAACAGCATACCGTTTGTCCCGATTCAAACCGGCACGCGATCTACACCGAAATCTATCGGAAATACATCAAAACCGAGTATGGCGGGTCGGGCCCGTCGCTGATTGTAGAATAACGACAATCAGTATTTCGCTACCCGCTTTTGGGTACGGTCCTCCGTAGCCAGAAGATGGTCGAGGAGGGCCGTTTTCAGCTCTTCCCGTTTACTCCGGTAGCCGGGATGGTCCCAGAGGTTTTTAAACTCGTTGGGATCGGCAGTTAGGTCATACAGCTCACCGAAGGTTTGGCTGCCGTAGTAGGTCAGCCGCCAGTTTCGGGACCGAATTGTTTTTACATTAAAACCCCAATCTCCGCAGTAGTGCTCGGTCAATGCATATTCGTAGCCGTTACCGTAATCCCCGTTCAAAAGAGGACCGAGACTCCGCCCCTGTACTGCGTTCGGGGCCTGGACACCGGCAAAGCTGCAAATCGTGGGGAAAAGGTCCGTGTGCTGCGTAATGTCCCGGACCCGTGAACCGCTGGGAATGTACTGAGGCGCGGAGACGATAAGCGGTACTCTGATAAGGCAGTCGTAGTGGAACGGTCCTTTAAAAAGCAGCCCATGGTCCCCTAACAGTTCTCCGTGGTCAGAAGTAACGATAATCACTGTAGTATCGAGTTTGCCCGATTCCCGCAGTGCGTCAACGATCCTTCCGATATTGTAGTCGATGAGACTTACCATACCGTAATACTTGGCCCGAAGGACCTTCCACCCCTCCTCCGTTACCGTTCTGAAATCGTACTTTTCGTTTCCCGGACTGTAGCCGGTGTGCATCTCGTAGAAATGCTTCGGTTTTTCGAGCATCTCGTCCTCGTTAAAAAGCGGTGCCGGAATTTTTTCCGGATCGTACATGGAAGCGTACGGTTCAGGCGGGTCGAAGGGATGGTGCGGGTCGACGAAAGAGCACCAGGCAAAAAACGGTTTGTCTTCCTGCTTGATAAAATCGATAGTCTTGTCCGCAATCCAGCTCGACTGGTGCAGTTCGGGGGGAATACTGTTTTCTTTTATCTGGGGTGCAACATCGAATGAACGTTCCGCCGCACTCATCAGATCTTCTTTTACCTTCTCTTCTCCCTGCCGTTTTACGTACCGGTAGATTTCTTCGTCTTTTTCTTTCAGATATTCGAGGTACGCCCCTTTCTTCGCATCGTCCGTTATGGCCCAGGAAGTAAAACCGAAACGGTCTTCAGGCCACTGCTCTATATCATCATTGACGGTAAGCAGTGCGGGTGTAAGATGCATCTTCCCGAAAGCACCGGTAGCGTAACCGCTGTCGCGCAATACACGGGCAATGGTCTGTTCATTGTTGTCGAACTCGACCCCGTTGTCCCGCACTCCGTGGTTTCTCGGATACCGACCGGTAAAAATTGTCCATCGCGAAGGCATACACACCGGGTTCTGGAGAAAATGGTTGTCGAAGGCTATGCCGTTGTCCGCCAGTTTATCGATATTAGGTGTCTTAATAACTCTGTTGCTGTATGCACCGAGAGCGTCCCGCCGCATCTGATCAGCTGAAATAAGCAGAATGTTTGGTCTGTCGTTCATCGTCTTCTCCTATAAACTTTTTATTCTTTTATAACAATTGTGCTTCTTGCAAGAAGTCTTAGAGATGATTGCAGGGATGCACCTATCCGGACTGACATTATTATTCCTTCAGCGCTCCTGCAGTAAGCCCCTCAATAAAATACTTCTGTAAAAAGAGAAACATGATCACAATGGGGATGGAGACTGCAATGCAGGAGGCCATCATCTCCACCCACGCATACTCGAACTCTCCGATAAAAGAGATGGCAATTCCGGGAGCGAGAATCCGCATATGGTCTTTACTGGTAAGGGTAAGCCCGAACAAGAAATCGTTCCAGGAGAAAATGAAGACATAAATCGACGCGGCCAGTATTCCCGGAGAACTAACCGGCACGATAATCGAACGGAGGGTTTTCATCCGACCGCACCCGTCTATAAAAGCCGATTCTTCCAGCTCCTTCGGGATCGTGTCGAAATAACTCTTTACAATCCAGATCGTCAATGGTAATGCGAATGTCGTATGCGCGAGGACCAATCCGATATAAGTATCGAGGAGATGAAACTTAATATAGAAAATATACACCGATATGAGAAGCAGGGCCCAAGGGAACATCTGAGCGGAGAGGGCGAGCATCATAAGAAAATTCCTGCCCCGGTATTTGAACCGGGAAAACGAATAGGCTGCAAGCATTCCTGCTACGAGACACACCCCGACCGTCGAAAAAGCGACGATAATACTGTTGAGATAGTACCGGAGGAAATTGGTCATTTCCAGTAATGCCCGATAGCCTTCCAAATTGATATTCCCGATAATTGATTTTGGAGGGAGGACAAACAGGTCCGGTTTCGCAGTAAGAGAAATTCGGACCATCCACACCAAGGGGGAAAAGAGAATGAGCACAAACCCGAGCGCTACGATAAACGCGATCCACTTTCCGATATGTTTCCGGTAGTAAAAATATTTTAAGGAAGTCAATACATTGCCTGTATTACTCATTATGTTCCTCACTTCTGTAACTCATGCTTGGTCACCATGCGCACGTAAAAAACAGCTAAGATAAACAGAAAGATCAGCCAGGTCACTCCGATCGAAGCGGCCCGCCCCATTTGGAAGTTCGTAAACGCTTCTTTATACACGTGGATGGCCAGAGTGGTGGTTGCGTATACCGGCCCCCCGTTGGTAAGGATGTAGATCAGGGTGATGTCCTGGAACAGCCGGACCGTCGACAGCAGGGCCGAGAGGACAACAATGTGGCTTATAAACGGCAGCATGATCACAAAAAACCGTTGCACGCTGTTCGCTCCGTCTATGGTGGCGGCATCGGTAATATCTTTGGGAATTGTCTGCAGTCCTGCTAAAATCATCACCATGAAAAACGGCACACCACGCCATCCCTGCACGATGATAATGGCCGCCTTTGCCGCTCCCTGTCTGCCTAACCAGGGGATGAACTTCCCGATCAGTCCGATCTCTTTTAACACGAAGTTGAGGATGCCGAACTCCGAATTAAAAATGATCATCCAGAGAAGTGCGACCACCATGAGGGGAATAATCCAAATGATGAATACGGAACTGCGGAACAGTCCGCGTAAGGGAATATGTTTGTTCAACAACAAAGCAATGGCCAGTCCCAGCAGAAGCTGAACGGCAACCGAAGAGAAGATGATAACTATCGAGTTTAGAAACACTTCCCAATATACCGGATCGGAGAAAATGGTTTTGAAGTTCTGAAATCCGATCCAGGTGTAGCTCGGTTTTATAAGGGAATAATCGGTAAAACTGAGCCTCAACCCGTTTAACAGAGGATATATTAATACCACTCCGGCAATAAAAAAAGCCGGAATTAAGAGAAGATAGGGCAAAGCCTGCTCATATCCGCTTACCCTGCCTGTTTTCGTTGTTCTAATTGTTGCCATGTTACCGATTACTCCTCTGTAGAATAAGAGAAAGTAAGCCGGCCGGGAGAATACCCCGGCCGGTTTTGATCCATAAGTCTTCTTATTATTGTTTGTAAATTGTCTTGATGCTGTTTTCCGCCGTTTTTGCAGCTTCAGCCGTATTGCCGCCCAAAAGCGCGTCCTGCATTGCGGTAGCTACAAACTCCAGTGCTGCTGAAAAGTTGGGGTCCTTTGAAGGGACCGAATCAGCAATTTCCGCGGAGGCTATGATCGCTTTAGCAAACGGATCGTTCTGGTAAAGCGGATCGTCAAGCAAAGATTTATAGGTAGGAACAGCACCATTTTTATCGTAGTAGTATTTGGTGACCGTCTCATCTTGCGTAAAGAACTTGATCATATCGACTGCTTCCTGTTTTACCTTGCTCTGCTCGGAGACGGCAAATACGTGGTTGTTACCGATACCGTACCGGTTTCCGTCCGGGGCTTTCGGGAATACGCCGGTCACATACATATCGTCCGCGGCTTCGCCTTCACCGGTAATACTTCTAAAAATTCCTTTCATCCAGGGGCCGTCGAAGATAAATCCGACTTTCCCCTGTCCCATGAGGTTCCGTACTTCGCGGACACCCATCCCGACGGGAGTATACTCTTGCTCTCCGATTTCTTTATACCATTCCAGCGCATCTACGGTACCGGGATTGTTGAAAACAATGTTACCGTCTTCATCTTCAAACTCCCCTCCGTGGCCCCACATGACCGGGAAAAACCAGAATGCTGAATTGGTCGATTTGCTCGTCCGTGCACCGAAACCGTATACGCCTTCGCCCGGTTTTGAAGAATCTGCAACGGCATCTTTAAACTGTGCCCAGGTGTCTGGAATTGCAGCTTCGAGACCGGCATCTTCTAAGACCGACTTCCAGCCCATAACGGCAATGGCTCCCAGCTGCCACGGTACGGTAATCAATTTGTCCTCAAAAAGTCCGTCCTGGTAGGCCGCCTGGACCATATCGTCCAATTCAGAGTCCGAGTAGTACTCGTGCAGGTCGACAATTGCACCCATAGAACCGAGAGGCGGTCCCCATTGGGCGACCAAATGGATCAGGTCCGGAGCATTTCCGCCCGAGACCGCAACCATGGTCTGCTGCTGGGTCTGCTCGAATGGAATACCGATCAGCTCGACATCGACATTGGGGTACTCTTTCTGATATTCGGCAACCATGTGTTCGATGGTGGCCTTGCTCGCGCCTTCCATATTGAGCCAGGACGAAAACCGCAGTTCGGCCTTCTGCTCCGTTCCACCGGCTTCTGCTTCCGCAGCCGGCTGTTCACCCTGCCCGCCTGCAAAGAGCAGTGCGGTGGAGATCAGCACTAGGGACAACATTAATGCAATCTTTTTCATAGATCTCTCCTTTGTATAATAATGATTTGTGAACGTTCACATCATTAATGATACCACACCTTTGCTATTTGTCAAGCATTGATTGTTCGAACTAATACATTTGACGAAACTTTACTGCAGTTTCAAACATTTTCCAAATATTTTCTTCCGGGAAATGACCCTGGAGATGGTGAATAGAGGCGAACACAAATCCACCCCCCGGTGCTAAATCTTTTATACGCTGCTTCGTTTCTTGTTCCACCTCTTGTGGAGTCCCGAAAGGAAGCGTAGACTGGCTATCGCAGCTTCCGCCCCAAAAACAGATATCTTTCCCGAACTCCCGTTTTACAACAGAAGTATCTGAAAAACTCGGACAGGCAACCTGGATGGGATTCAGAATATCAACCCCCACTTCAATAAGGTCAGGAATAAAGGCATAACAGTCGCCACAAGAGTGGTACCAGATTTTTGCGTCTGTCAACTCATGGATTCGATCAAAGATTATTTTCTGAAGCGGTTTTATCATCGATCTGTATAGATCCGGATTGATAAGCGGTCCATTTTGACTGCCTAAATCCCCGGAGTAGCAAATTACATCAATATATTTCCCTATACCTTTTAGATACAATTCATATTGCTGCAGTAAGATTTCCAAAACCTTTTCCATTAGTTTCTTGCAAAAAGCAGGATTATCTAGCATGTTTAACAGGAGCTGTTCCATACCTTGAAAACTCCAAGAAGATTCAAAAATCCCGAACCCAGGAGGATTGGCCACAATAGCATAATCACTGTTTTCGTACAGGTC
>CAZQKT010000098.1:0-13982 GCA_964594055.1 uncultured Spirochaetales bacterium | reverse complement strand
GCCGGGTCATCGAGGTCTCCCGGTGCTGCGGGGTGACACAGCCGGTCAAAAAAACTACTGCTGCGAATACAGCTGCGATAACGGTAAAGGAAACTCTTTGCTTTCTTTTCATAGTTCTGCTCCTCAAGAAGGTATGTTCTTTGTTTGTTTTCGAGGAGCATACTAAGGAGAGAAACCCCGGGACAAGTAGTTTAGGCCGAAAATAACTCCCTAGGGAGTTATTTTTTAAGCCGCGGGTTAACCGCAGAAGTCAATTGCGGTCATTATCATGATTTTCAATAGACTAAAGAAGCTCTCTATAGCGACATATTCGTCGGTCCCGTGGGGGTTCCCGCCTTTAGGGCCTAAAACCACCACATCGGTCCCGCCGTCCGTTACTTTTTTAAAGGCGAAGGCATCGCAGGCGATATCGAGACCGTGCTGCTTATATGGAATGCCGAAGCCGGAAAACGCTTTCCGCACACTTTCCATACCCGGATGTTCGACATCGGTTTTATGACCGTGGAGAATGCGGATTACCGATGTGATCTCGGGAAACGATTGGTCAAAGTCAGGATATTGCGATAACTCCTTTTTTAAGAAATCGATCATCTCTGCCTCCATTACTTCGTGGTCCATGTGGGCGAAGGTCTCAATCCAGAAATAGAGGTGCCCCTCGGTTGGAATACTTCCCGATTCGAGATAGCTGGTCCCGCCCGAAGCGATCTGATAGGTTAGAAGCCGCAGGAACGTATCATCGGGATAGGTATCCGGAATCGTGGTCCGTTTTCTCCGCTCCCGGTCATATTTCTCGAGGGCAATCGCGAGCTTGGCCACTTTATAGACCGGATTCGGGATCTCTTCGCCGAAGCCGATCCCCCCGGTACCCTCCTCTTTGACCACGGCCTTATAGTCGGTGCCGCCGATCGTCTCGATCCCCGCAGTAAGCCCTGTCGGTTCACCAAGAACGGCAAAATCAGGATGAGGGTTCCGCAGACGTGCTGCAATCGTTCCGTTTACCCCGCCGTTCTCCTCATCAATGACACTCTCGGCATAACAGTCCCCGAGTAATTCGATACCGAGCTCATCGAGACAGCGAAGCGCCTCGAACCCGGCAAGCGTGCCCGCCTTCATGTCCATCGCCCCCCGGCCGTACATCTTCCCGTCTTGTATCCGCCCGGAGAAGGGGTCTTCGAACACGTTCCATTTCTGCCCGGAAGCAGGCATGGTGTCCATATGACCGGAGAACAGCAGCGATTTGCCCTTAGCGCCGGTCCTTCCGGCCCCGCCCTTTCCCGGACGCCGTACCGAGATGATCGGCCGGTCCTTATACTGCCGTTCCATCCCGTCCATATCGGTAAAGAAATCGGGGTGCTCCCGAATACCTGGAACATCGTCTATCTCGAAAAAATCGATATTCTCTTTGGGGATGAATCCGGTAAGCCAGTCGTAGATATACTCTTGTCCCCGTTTTTCGTTACCGGTCGGGGGGAGGTTCTCGGTCGATATTTGTATCAATCCGGAAAGCCGTTCCAGAATAGTGTCACGGTTTTTTTCTATCCATTTGTTGATTTCTTCGGTGTAGTTCATACGGTTTGGCCCTTAAGCGGTAAGCTCTATTTTCAGTTCTTCGGCCACCGGTTCAATGATGAAAAAATCCCCCGGGACGGTCTTCAATATCGAACAGGGGACGGTCGGGGTGACCGGTCCGTGCAGGGCGAGCCGAGTGATGAACTTCTGCCAGACGATTCCGCCGGCATAGCTTCCGTCCGCGGTAAGTCCGCATCCGTCGTTCCACCAGCTTCGATGGTCTGCGTTGAGCAGGGTCGTAGAGGCGGTGGTGTACGCCTTCGGAGGGACGAACGGCCAGGCCCCGTGCATGTCCGTTACCGCCATCTGGATAGTAGAAATGGGATGAAAATCGACCAGCCGCGGTTTGGCATTCTTCCACGCCTCCATGTCCATACCGTATTTCCGGGCAAGGTGCGGGTCCCAGAAAGAGAAGTGGCCGCTTAGGCCCGTTCCTCCGTAGATAATCTGGGCACCCTTGGCCCCCGGATCATTCCGGGCTTCGACAATCATCTCGTCGTAATGGTCGATATTTTTACTCGAGGGGAAGTGGACCTGGTTTTCAGGGATCCGCAGTTTCGGATCCACCCTGGAGATGAACTGTTCGTTGATCGTATAGTGGAACGATCCGGACCAGTTCGGATCGATGTCCTTTCCGTTCTCATCGGCATACTCATCCATGGAAAAGAAATGGACATGGTGCAGCGGGATGTGCAGGGCATTGACCATATCGGCGAGCAGCTGGTACTGAAAGATCGGACCGGTAGGGAACACACCCGCGAACTGTTTTCCCTCCTCGAGTGCTTTTTTAATGCGGACCAGCATATCCAGTGCCATTTGAAAATGAAAATCTTTTACCGGCAGCACCTGAATGGTGAAATCCTTATGCGCCTCTTTCGGAGGTTTGGCGATATCCTCTTTTTTTATCTTAGCGACCCTCTTGCACACTTCCATGTCTTTGAAAGCAAGAAATTCCGAGGGTTGGAATGTAATTAGATCGATATCGGGATTAAAATCGCTGCTCATATCATCCTCCGGATGGTTTTTGTTATGACAAATATCATATCATCCGTCACGCCGAAGGACAACACGCTTTGACAATCCCGGGAGTGCCCGTCTACGAGAGCAGCACTTCGTCGTTTTGCAGCTCTTCCTTGCGGATCTGGTGGAACTTCTCGACGAGCTTTTCTACGGTGAGTTTTTTCTTCTCTTCTCCTTCGATATCGAGGATGATCTCACCTTTGTCCATCATGATGATGCGGTTGCCGTATTCGATGGCCTGGGCCATGTTGTGGGTGACCATCATGGTGGTGAGGTTGTACTCTTCGATGTATTCCCGGGTCAAGCGGAGGACGATGCTTGCATTTTTCGGGTCGAGTGCTGCCGTGTGCTCGTCGAGGAGGATGAGGGCCGGTTCGGAGAGGACCATCATCAATAGCGTAAGGGCCTGCCGCTGTCCGCCGGAGAACTTGAGTACGTTTTCCTTGAGTCGGTGTTCGAGCCCCATATCGAGATTTTTCAGTTTTTCCCGGAAAAACTCCCGCTTTTTCTGGTTGAGCGATATCCGCAGCCCTTTGAACCCTTTGCGGTAGCTTATCATCATGTTGTCTTCCAAAGTCATGTTGGATGCGGTCCCGAGCATCGGGTCTTGAAAAATCCGTCCGATGTATTTTGCCCGCTTATATTCCGGTACTTTGGTAACATCGACATCGTTTACCAGGATCCTTCCCTCGGAGGGGAAAATCGTCCCCGCAATGAGGTTGAAAAGGGTCGTTTTTCCGGCCCCGTTCGAGCCGATGATGGTGATGAAGTCCCCTTCGTTTACCCGGAGATTGATGTTCTTGATCGCTGCATTCTCATCGGGTGTGCCTTCGCTGAATACCTTGGAGACCTGTTCCAAACGAATCATGGTTTCGGCGCCTTCTTCTTTTTCTTGATTTTGAATTGGCTTACGGCAAGGGAAGCGATGATGAGCAAGCCGGTGATCAGTTTGAGATCATTGGGCGTAAGTTTGATGTGATACCCGTAGTACCTGCCTACGAACATGATCGCCCTGAAGATGACCGACCCGAGAATCGCACGGGAGAGCAGGAGGCTTATCCGGGTAGATTTTATAAAAAACTCTCCGATCATAACCGAAGCAAGCCCCGCGATGATGATTCCCTGCCCCATGTTTACATCCGCAAACCCCAGATACTGGGCGGCAAATGCTCCGGAGATGGCAACGATACCGTTGGAAAGCCCCACCCCGATAATCTTGAGATACTCGGGGTTTACCCCCTGGGTGATGACCATCTGCTCGTTGTTTCCCATCGCCCCCATGGTCAGGCCCATATCGGTGCGGAAAAACACCGAGAGCAAGACTATGGCGAGAACCACCACCAGTGCAAAGAACACGAGCATAGACTGTTCATCGGTAAGTGTTCCGCCGAAGAGACTGTTTATTCGAGTGAGGATCGTCTCTACCCTGATCAGGGGGAGGTTTGCCCGGTTTCCGAGCACCCGGATGTTTACCGAGTAGAGCATGGTCATGGTGAGAATACCTGCAAGGAGGTTGGGAACGTGGAGTTTGTTGTGGATTACGGCGGTCACCGCTCCGGCGAGGAGCCCGCCGCAAAATGCCACAAAAAGCGCTAAGAGCGGATTGGCCCCGTTTACCAGCATCGACGCCATGATCGCCGCCCCTAACGGGAACGATCCGTCGACTGTGAGGTCCGGAAAATCCAGGACCCGGAAGGTGATAAACACCCCCAGGGTCATGATTCCGTATATAAAACCTTCTAAAAGGATTCCCTGTATCATCTACTTTACCGTTTTAAAGAAATACTCCCCGGCAGTAGCCTTTGCCGGCTAACCCGCCGGGGGTACAAGCTTTGGTTACTGAAAACTACCTCTTCTCCAACTCCCCGTCTCTGATGATCAAATTGGCCCGCTGCATAACCGAGTCGGGAATTTTTATTCCAAGTTCGTCCGCAACGTCCAGGTTGATCAACAGCTGGTCCACATCCGAAGGGTCGGACATAAACTGCGTGGGAATACTGCCCGGGTCTTCACCGTCTAAGATCCGGTCAATGAGCCGTCCGGTCGCCCTGCCGTGTCTGTAATAATCGAACCCTAATGCCGCTAAGACATCGTACTCCTGGGCGGAACTCGGGTCAGCGGACATGACCGGAGTGCCGGAATTAAGCGATACATCGCAGAGGGAGCTCAATGCGGAGACAACGGTGTTGTCCGTGCTTACATAAAACGCATCCACCCTGTCGGCGATACTCTGGGCGGCCTGTTTTACTTCGGCTGAGTTGGCCACGGTTGATTCGACGAACTCGATCCCGAGCTCATTACACGCTTCTCGTGCCATATCGGCGAGCACGACCGCATTGGTCTCACCGCTTGCATACACATGACCTAACGTGTTGACCTCGATAATTTCGGTGAGGAGTTGGATCTGCTCTTTTACCGGCGTCATATCCGAATAACCGGTAACGTTCTCTCCGCCTCCTTTCAGTGAGTCGACCAGTCCGGCACTTACCGGGTCCGTTACCGCGGAAAATACGACCGGAATGGTATTGATCGCTTTTACCAGTGCCTGAGAGGTAGGCGTAGCAATTCCTACGGCCACATCGACCCCTTCGCTCTTGAACTTATTGGCGATCTGGGCAGCAGTATTCGAATCTCCCTGCGCATTCTGCAGATCGTAGGAAATGTTGTCCCACCCCAATTCGGCCAGTTCGTCTTGGATCCCCTGTTCACAGGCATCCAGAGCAGGATGCTGGACAATCTTGGAAATACCGATTTCTAATTGCTCCTGTTCTTCGACAACCTCGGCCTCTGCTTCCGGCTGTGCTTTCTCTTCAGCCGCTTCCTGTTTGCCTCCTGCCCAGATGAAAGCAGTACTCAAGAAAACAAACAGGATTGTTAATACAACTATTCTCCTTTTCATATGTTGCTCCTTTAGTAAGTAGTCTTCGAATCGATTCTATTACACGGCTCCGATCCGCCTTATTGTTCAGCCGTACTGTTTAATAGAAACGATAGAAGTTCTATTTAAATAGAAGATCAGTAAAAAATCAAGAGATGATTTCAGTAAAAGATTTCAGTTCCCACACAACAGTCTGAGCCACTGCTCTGCAACGATCCTGATATCGTAGTACCGCCGCACCGCCTCAATTCCCGCTTCAGCAGTATACCTGTAGAGCCGGCTGCTGCTCAAAAGACGCAGCATCATCGCTGCAGCTTCCACCGGGTCTGCATGACACAGCACGGTCTCGCCCTCCCGGACCCGGCGCCCCCCTTGTAACAGGAGGTCCCGGTACGGCACGGTCTCGCCGGGACCCTGGATGTCCTGGGTGATAACGGGGACCCCGCTTGCCATCGCTTCGATGACCGGTATGCCGAACCCCTCCCATTCGGAGAGGAGCAGGAACAGATCGAGGCTGCGGTAAAACTCCGCCATGCGGGCCGGGGAGAGATCGCCGGTCACAATTTCAGTGCGCGTCCCGATATCGTGCTTCTCGGCAAGCCCGCCCAGGTCCCAGCCTGCAGGGGAGTTAAGCTTATCGGTTTTAATGAGCAGCCGGGGGGCGGGGACCGGCCCCGGCCGGGCGGCTTTAGCGGACTTATCAGGTCCGGCCCACAGAGCGTACCTGCTGCAAAACAGGGCGAACGCCTCGAAGAGCGTGTCCCACCGTTTGCGGTAATTGTTCGCGCCGACCGATCCGATAGTGATTGTAGCCCGGCCTCGAGATTCGGACCGACCCGCCTTCGGTCCAAACACGGCGGTATCGACACCGTGGGGAATGACCGGGCCGGTCCGTTCGACCCCGCTTCGCCGCAAGATCAGGGCCGTTTTCTCGGTAAGGGGGACCGGAAGAGCGGGACCGAGGGATGGGGGATCGATCGGTTTGGAGAATTGGGACCAGAGATAGAGGTCCCGGCAGGACGATGCCTCACCGGCTGTCCCCTCACCGCCGAGAAACGGGAACTGGTCGGGATATCCGAGGAGAATGGTCCGCTTACCGGTCTCAGAAGCGGAAGCCGGAGGCCTCCCGGCTGCATCCGATGCAGAGTCGACTGCAACCTCAACTCCGGCCACTCGAAGCGCACCGGCTAAGGAGCGGACCTGATAGGTAAACGACGTCAGTCGATCCAGCGGAAGTCCGGAGATGATGTGTACTCTCATCATCCTGCATCCTACTCCATTTTCCTTTGACACAATAGTGGGAATAGGTACAATAAAAGGCCGGGAGGAGCCATGAAAGAGTACGATCTCATCATTATCGGGACAGGTTCTGCAATGAATATCGCAGGCCCTTTTTTACACCAGCATCCGGATGCTAACGTAGCGGTAATCGATAAAGACGATCCTGGAGGGATCTGTTTGACCCGGGGGTGTATCCCCTCCAAACTGCTCCTCTACCCGGCGGACTTGGTCCGCACGGCCGAAAAGGGCAGCGGCCTCGGTATTGAAATGAATATCGGAAAAGTTCATTTCAACGCGATAATGGAGAGGATGCGGCTCATTGTTAGCATGGATATCCTCCAGATTAGAGAATCTCTTAAGGCATCACCCGCGATCGATTATTACCCCCATCCCGCCTCGTTTACCGGACCGTCTACCCTCGTCGTTGAGGGAGAAACCATCAAGGGGAACATGATTTTCCTCTGCACCGGATCAAAGCCGCTTCTCCCCGATATACCGGGACTCGAAGAAAGCGGGTATTACGACAGCGATTCATTTCTCGATCTCGAGGAACTGCCCGAACGGTGGGTCATAATCGGCGGCGGGTATATCGCAGCCGAGTACGGCCATTTTCTCTCCGCTATGGGAGCGGAGGTGACGGTCCTCGGCAGAAACCCCCAATTCTTAAAAGAAGAGGAACCGGAGATATCCGGACTCGCCCAAAAAAAGATGGCCCAATACATGACAATCCACACCGGGGCCGAGGTGACGGAAGTCCGCAAAGGGAAAGCCGAAGGGAGCGTTACCGTTTCCGCACGAACAAGGGATGAAACTCTCGAGATCGGGGCTGATGCCGTGCTCGTAGCATCCGGGCGGGCCTCGAACAGCGACATTCTCAATCCGCAAGCAGGCGGTATAGAGACCACCCCGGAAGGGTGGATCAAAGTAAACAGTTCCTTCGAAACGAGCTGCAAAAACGTCTGGGCGTTCGGAGATGCCACAGGCAAACACCTCTTCAAGCATGTGGCCAATTACGAATCGGAGATCGTCTACTATAACGCGGTAACCGGAGAGGACCCGCCGCTCGAGCCGGACTACCGGGCGGTCCCCCACGCGGTATTCACCTATCCGGAGATCGCCGCTGTCGGGATGCGGGAGGCGGAAGCGGTAGAGCGCTACGGTGAAGAGAACATCGCCGTCGGCTTTTCGCTTTTCGAGCAAACCGCAAAAGGGATGGCCATGGACCTGCAGGAGAGTGGTTTCTTCGTTAAGGTACTACTCCACGATGAAAGCGAAGAGATTTTAGGAGCACACATAATCGGGCCGGAAGCATCGGTCCTTATCCACGAGATACTCGCCGCAATGAACAGCTCCGAGCGGACCTTTCCCTACGGGATGATGCACATTCACCCCGCTTTGAGTGAAGTAGTGGCCAACGCGTTCGGAGAGCTGATGAGCATCGCGGATTATCACCACCTGCTCTCCCATCTCAACGGAACAGCGGACCACGACCATCATGATCATGACGGGGATGATGCCTCCTGACTGCTGTCCCGAAAAAATACAACGATCAAAATGAGGGCGGCGGCGCAGAGAAGGAGCGGGAACATCCAGAAGCGTCTGTAAAAAACCTCACCGGTTTCGGGGGAAGTAAGCAGGTCCATAATCCAGCCCGCACTGCTGTTGCCGAAGAGGTTTGCCAATCCGAATGTGGCCAGCGTAAACAACTGCTGGACCCCCGTTTTCGCTTTTTTTTCACTCAGTCTGTCCAGATAGATAAACGCGCCGCTGTAGAAAAAGGCAAAGCTGAATCCGTGAAAGAAGATACCGACTAAAGCGACCGGCTTCGCTTCCGCAAACATCAGTATGAAAAAGCGGACACCGCTTAGTATGATCCCCGCGTAGAGCACCTTCTTGAAATTCCATCGCAAAAGGAGCTTCCAGAGCAGGGCCATACCAAAGACTTCGCATATCTGCCCCAGGCTCATAGCAGGCATCAGAGTCGATTCGGGAAACCCGATTTGAAAAAGGAAAGGAGCGATGGCAAACATATAGTATCGGTCGCAGATCGACATCAACAAACCGGTGACGAGAAGAATAAGCGGGCCTCTCCCGCGAAGCACCTGCAGCGATTCTCGGGGAATGAATGTACTTCTTACCCGCTGCTCCCGTTGCGATACCGGAATAGAAAGAGAAAACACTCCGATGAGCACACCGGTAAAAGCCGCGATCAGTAACGCATGGGGAAGACGACCTTCACCAACGCGGAGGTAGACATACCCGAACAACCATGCTACAGCGATCCAGCCGATTGTCCCCCACAAGCGGATACCGCCGTAGTGGCGCGGGGCGTCCGATAGATGATGAAATGTAACTCCGTTGAGAAGTGAGATGGTCGGCTGCATCAGCATCATATAGCAGAGCCAGAGCAGGAGGACGGGAAGAAATGCATGCTGAAAATAGAGGGAAAACACCAATCCGGCAGCGAGGATGTGGAGAAATGTATACAGCCGTTCAGTGCTTAACGATTTGTCCGCCACCAGAGATGATATGAGCGGAGCTGTAACGGAAGAGAAAGCAGCCGTAGAGAGGACTATTCCCGCCTGAGACCCGGAAAACCCGAGATACTCCCGCAGGTATATGGTCATGATGGGAATGATCGACCCGAGAGCGAAATACTGAAAGAATGTTACCGTAGAGAGTCGGGTTCTTATATTCGGGCGCATAAAAAGAGCCTAACCCGTTTTCCGTGGTTTGTTAAGGTTCTTAGAAAACCGGGTCGGGCGTGAGGACTTTACCTTTTGAATTTTGAGAAGACCAGGGTCGATTTGGTGCTGCCGAACCCAAAGGCGTTGGAGACAGCGATGTCAACGTTCTTCTCCCGGGCCTCGTTGGGAACGAGGTTGAGATGGTCGTAGCCCGGTTCCCGATTTTCAAGATTGAGTGTGGGCGGCACCTGACCGCGGTTTATGGCACAAATCGAATAGATCGACTCAATTGCTCCTGCTGCACCTAAGGTGTGTCCTACTGCCGATTTCGTAGAGGAGATGGCCAGGTTATCGTTGCCCTTGAAAACGGTACTCAGAGCGGAGAGCTCACCCACATCCCCCACCGGCGTTGAGGTCGCGTGTGCATTAACGTAATCGACATCACCGGGGTCCACCTTGGCCCGGTTCAAAGCAAGTGTGAGGGCCCTCCGCTCTCCGTTTCCGTCCGGTGCGGTCGCAGTAATATGGTAGGCATCGCTGGCCGAGGAGAAACCGAGTACCTCGGCATAGATCGTGGCCCCCCGCTTTTTCGCATGCTCGAGTTCTTCTAAGACAAGGGCCCCGGCACCTTCGGCAATAACGAACCCGTCCCGGCCCGTATCAAAAGGACGGGAACCCTTCTCCGGAGTATCGTTGTACCCCGTGCTCATCGCTTTTGCCCGGCAGAAACCGACCATGGCCAAGGGGTGGACTGCCGCGTCACTTCCCCCGGTAATCACCACATCAGCCTCGTCGAGCCGGATGGCACGTGCCCCGCTGGAAATGGAGTCCGCCCCGGTAGAACAGGCACTTACCACACTGAAGTTGGGTCCTTTAAACCCGTACTTGATAGCGACCTGTCCGCTGGAGAGGTTGATTGCCTGGGACGGGATGAAAAACGGAGAAATCGCCTTCTGGCCCCGCTCGGCAAAATCAAGTGCACCGGTTGTAACAGTCGAAAATCCTCCGACCCCGGAACCGAGAATGACCCCGGTCCTCTCGAGTGATCCTTCGTCTTCGGGTCTCCATCCCGCGTCTTCGAGCGCCTCTTCGGTCGTAGCTAAAAGGTAGAGAATAAAACGGTCGTTCCTGCTCCGCTCCCGTCTGCCAAAAAGGGCCTCTTCGTTGTACTCCCCTTCTCCCTCGCCTTTAGGAATAATTCCCGCTATTTTGGAGTCCAATTCATCGACTTCAAAATGTTCGATGCGGCGGATACCCTGATCACCCCGGACCAGCCGTTTCCAGTTGTGCTCTACACCGATTCCCAACGGGGACACCATACCCATGCCGGTTACTACCACTCGTCTCATCTCTAATCTCCTTGTACGGATTTCTCTGCTAAGCGTTCCTTGAAAATACTGAATTTTTTCATAACCATCAACCTGCCGTGCACTCCATCCATCCAGGTTGAAAACCGGCTCAGTTTCCCGTACTATCTGTTCCCATGACCGAGACCAAATACACCTTCTGCAGAATCTGTGAGGCTGCTGCTTTATCATACTCGGGGCCAACCCCGCGGTATCAAAGTTTTCGTTCAACGGTATTCCCAATGTACTGCCCAAACTTAAGGCGGCGGAGAAACGGGGATGCAGGACCGTCTCCGTCAATCCCCGGAAAACCGAGACGGTCCACTCGTTAGGAGAACACCTGCCCATCCGGCCCGATACCGATCTGTTTGGGTTTACACAGGTTCTTTTTTGACGCTGCCGCCCTCCCGCACTTGGTACAGATAAACCCGGGTGATGCTACCAGTGCTGCGTACTTTTCGAATTTCTTCTCCGGACACTTTTTTTCCGTTAGTTTGCACAGTTTCTTTTTTTCGGACTCTCCCATCCGCAGTACCTCCTTTTGCCTTTCTGCGTAATTATTACTATTATAATAAAATTTAACCGCTTTGACAAAACCTCCCCGAGTGTGGATACTAACAGACATGGTAACTGATTTACTGTATAAAAGAAGAAGCGTCCGGTCTTTTGAAAACAGGCCGGTCGAATCGGAGAAGGTCGAACAACTGACCGAAGCAGGACTCTTGAGCCCCTCTTCGAGAAGTTTTTATCCCTGGGAAATTATCGTCGTCGATGATCCGGACCAACTAAAGACATTATCAACGGCAAAGCCCCGCGGAGCGTCCTTTTTGGCCGGTGCCCCCCTCGCGTTCGTCATTGCAGCAGACCCGGACAAGAGTGATGTGTGGGTCGAAGACTGTTCGATTGTGGCAATTCTCGTACAGATGAAGGCCGTAGAGCTGGGGTTGGGCTCCTGCTGGATACAGATCCGAAACAGGACCCACGAAACCGGGGAGAACTCGGAAGACCATGTAAAGCGGTGCTGCAATCTGCCCGAACGGTTTCGAGTGGACTGCTTAGTGGCGGTAGGATATCCGGGCGAGGAGAAAAAGCCCCGCACCAAAGATGATCTCACTACTTCCAAGGTGCACCGCAACTACTTCGAACCAGCAATGTGAAATAATTATTCACTGGGATAGACAAAAAAGAGGGGAGCATCGAGCAGCCGGACCGCCTCCTTCATTTTCTGCCGCTCTCCCGGACGGTGGAACCCGAGAGCGTAGACGGCTTCCCACATGAAGACCCACCCCCCTACGAAAATACCTTCGATTACCGTAAGAGAAAATGCGTTTTCCGTTAAAAACGTGTCTACTATGTTGGCAATGAACAGGAGGACCAAGGCGAGTATGGCGAGAAAAGCGGTGTGCCGGTACTCCCGTGTTCTTTGTTGTTTATAGGTCCTGATAAGATACCTAAAGTAATAGCGGAAACTCCCCTCGAGCTTCTGCTCCTGCTCCGCCGACTTTTCTTCCGACTCGATCTCGAACCGTACGGCTATACCCTCGGAGAACGGGATCTCCTTCGAGCAGTCTTCTAAATAGTCGATCAGCTCCGGATGCATATCTCTTCTGTCGAACTTCGAATTGTCCCAAGGATGATAGAAATCGAAAAAACGGTCCAGTTTTACATCGATGATATACTCTCCTGTTTTAGGATCTGCGTCGTAGACCTGTTTGTAATCTTCGTACATGAATAAACTCCTAACGCCCGATTATACCAGAAATCCATCATGAATCCATCAGTTGACGAAACAAATCGGATAAGTAAGATGATACAGTAGCTGTATGTACCCTACAATCATGACCAACAGTTCCAATCCGTTTGCCCATCACACCATAGGCGTTCGTGTCCCAAGCCTGATCGATGAGATACTCGATCGGAACCCCGGGTTCGACAACGCGGTCCGCAACGGTCTTGAAACACTGCGGGACGATCTTGCGGCTAACCGGCCGATTACTCCGCTCGAAAACTGTGCCTGGGACTATGATTTGTGGGCGGGCACCTGGGAAATGCTTCGCGGGAGGACCTGGCTCGATGCACCCTGGTTCCGTGCGGAAACGTTTCTCTACCGTAAACTGGTCCAGATCGTACGGTTCTGGGAACTGGGGACGGACCCGTTCTGCCCGATAAAAGAAGATGAGCTTACGAGGAACAACGGAAGAAGGGGTATTATTCAATACAAGCATGGCTGACAACTTAACCACTACGGAACGACAGACGGGAAAAAAGTATCTCCGCAGATTTGTTGCTTTAAACGGAATTTCCGTCGCCTTTTTAATGGAGGATGTTTTAATCCTCTATGGTATCCGCAACGGCCTGACCGATCCTCAATTGGCCGTCCTCGCCTCGTTTATACACCTGACTATGCCGTTTATGTTTTTTGGGAAACTGTTTATCAAAAACCGCGGAGCGGCCTGGACCTGGGGGAACGGGTGGTTTTTCCGTTATGTTTCCGCTTCGGTCCTTATCCTGGCCCCGTTTGCCGGACGGCTCGGATACCAATGGCTCATTACAGCCGTCGTCCTTCTGGGAGGGTTCGGATTTGCCCTGTTTAGAGCAATAGGGCTTGTCGGGAACACTCCCTTGGTGGGGGAAGTGACTACCCCCCGAGACCGCGGCAAGTTCATCGCCGGGAACTGGGCACGTGCGCAGACCACCTACCTCTTTTCCATGCTTGCCGTCATCATTGCCATGTGGTTTATAGACCGGATATGGATCTATCAGGTGATTATCGCTCTCGGCTGCTCTGTGGGGTTTTATGCGAGCAGACAGATTCTCAAGGTCCCGGAGACGGACACACCGAAGCAATCTGCCTCCGAACCGATCGGCCGCTCCATAACAAGTATCCGGGTCCGTTCCCGGTACAGGAGACTTCTCTTCGGCTGGATCTCCGGGATCACCGCATTTGCCGTTACCATACCTTTCTCCATCATCACCATAAAAAACGGATACGGGATTCCGGACCATATCGCTCTGATTTTTACCCTCTTGGTAATCGCCGGGGGCGTGATCGCATCGCTGCTTAATTCCGGGATATCCGACCGAGTCGGGACCCGGCCGCTTTTGATAATCTATCTATTCGGGTTTTTTATTGTAAGCGGCTACTGGGCGTTATCTCCGGAGATGTTTCTTCCTGTACCGATCGGGATCATTTTCTTTTTA
>CAZQKT010000097.1:0-14377 GCA_964594055.1 uncultured Spirochaetales bacterium | reverse complement strand
GATTTACGTGTCTCTGCAAATATGGTCGCTGTAAGCGGTTCGCAATTTACACAACCGCCGGCATGGACCCGGATCCTCTTCAATGAAGAACGGGGACCGTCGTTTTCCGGTCTCTACGGATATACTTTTGAACACGACCGATATGACAGAGGTATGATACAAAACGCCCATTTCCATGCGCAGCTGCCTCACCGATACAAAGAAAACACGCCTATAGAACCGCACGTGCACGTCCGCCTCGACCCCTACACCGAAGGAGAAGCGGGCCAGCACCTGCTGCTCGAGTTCGAATACAGCTGGACAAACATAGGGGAAAAACGGCCGGAGAGTTCTACAATAATCGCCATCAATTACGAAGTAACTGCAGATGATCTTACCGCAGACAACCTCCTTATCTCTTTCGGCCGCATTACCAAAGAAAAGAGTCAAATTTCGTCGATGCTCGACTGCAGGTTCTCCCGAATAACGTTCGATCCCGGGTGGGGCAAAGATTTTTGGACGCCCCAGGGGCTTTTCAACGACACGTTTAAGGGGAACATGATATTCAAGGAATTCGATTTTCACTACCAGGTAGACACACCGGGAAGCAGAGAGATCTATATCAAATAATTACCGCTACCCGAACAGGCGGCCCGCGCGTTCCTTTACCAATTTCCAATACAATTCTTGTTTATTTGCCGGGAGAAAACCGGCATGTAACAGGGTTTCCCATTCCGGTATGCTTTGTTCGAGTTCTTCGGTAACCGAAGCGACGGCTTTATTCGTAAGCTCCAGCCGTTCCCTACCTAAGTATCGGAAAAAATCATTTTTCGTGAGATTTTTCTTTTTTCCCGCCAAGGGCAGCGCGCTTTCTTCGGAAGCTCTGTCCCCAAGGGCAAGGGTAGAATTGACTAAATCGTACCCTGGAGATAATTCATGCTTATCCTTACGCACTATGACAGAATAATTTTTCAGGTGAGCATCTTCGTTCCCGACCAAAAAATTGAACAGGATGAGTCTGAAAAACTTCGCCTTCTCGAGTACCGGAAATGTCATGTATGAATCGATTAAACCGACTATTTTCTCAATGGAGTATGAATATTTCGTATCTCTCGACAAACCGGCAAGCTGTGCAAAATCCTCCAATGCGATTTTTTGACCTTTATCCGTTCGGTCGAAGCGCTTAATAAAATAAAAGAGGTTACCGTCCTTTCCCCATGCCAGGCCGTGAACAGGTATCTCAATTCCGGATGAAGCGGCCAGCTTCATTGTAAGGTCTTCATTTTCAGGTAAATGTTGAAACATCGGATTCTGCGGTTTTATTATAAATCTTCCGCCTCTCTCTACGACAACAAATAAACCATTTTTGATATCTATTGTAACGCTTAATTTTGGCTGAACTCCTTGGATTGAAATTTTCGACGCTAATTCCGATGCAAGCTGTAACTGCTCGTCGACGCTGTAGGGAAACTGCTTCAAACCTTCAAGGTTACGGGAAAGCAGAACCAACCCGTTACGGGAGTATGTTGCATCTTTGCCAATAGGTTCGTAGGTGATCGGACAGCGGTTCATATTACGACCTAGTATCCTCGAAAGGATATACCGTAACACTTCCCACCATATCGGAACCCACTGCTAACAGCTGTGAAAAATAGTCGGTTTTGTCGATTTTACGCCGGCGGAGGAGACTTTCCAACTGTATACCTTCAGGTAGGAGTCCGTCGAAAAAGGGCGGGAACTCGTAAAAGATGAAGGGTTCAGTCCGCACCGGCATTGTCAATGAGACTGGCGGACCCGAATATTCCGGAAGATATGTAAAACTGTACCGCTTCCCATTTTCTTGTTCCTTAAATACTCCGGCGAGCTCCTCGTGAACATAGACGTCAGCCTTTCGTTCCGGCATATTTCACCTCCGTCTCCTCCCCGAATGGATCTTTTGTCCATAAACTGATGTTGAGGACTCTGCAAATTCTAAGGACATTCGAAAATCTAACGCTGTTTTTGCCGTCCTCTATATCGAACACTGTCGTTTTCCCGACACCCGCGAGATCGGCTAGACCTTTCTGCGTGAGTCCTGATTTTTTTCTCACCGCCCGGATTATTTCTCCAATATTTACCGTCATACCGGTAATTTATCACGGATGTGACATTATATCAAGACAAATGAGTGTGAATTTACAGAAATTACCGATATAACGGTAATTTCTGTAATAAAACAATTGGCTACTTCTTATTCCGTTTATATATTATAAATATAGTAAAGTTAAAAACAGTTCGGAGGAACAGTATGTCTGAAGAAAAAACCAGAGAGAGAGCGACATTCGGCGGCGGATGCTTCTGGTGTCTCGAAGCTGTCTGTCAAAATATACCCGGAGTACATTCCGTTGTATCCGGCTATGCCGGAGGCAGAACGGAAAAACCAACATATAAAGAAGTGTGCACCGGCGGGACCGGTCACGCTGAGGTTATTCGAATCGAATTCGACCCCGAACAGATCACCTACGATCAACTGCTGGAGCTCTTCTGGAAGGCGCATGATCCCACGACCCTGAACAGACAGGGAGCGGATGTGGGCACACAGTATCGTTCGATTATCCTGTACCACAACGAAGAGCAGCGAAAAACGGCCGAACGGTCCAAGGAGGCTGCAGCCGAAAAATATGACGGACCCATCGTGACCGAAATCGTACCGTTGAAGCAATTCTATCCTGCGGAAGGGTACCACCAAGACTACTATGCCAATAACCCGAATGCCGGATACTGCCGGGTAGTAATTCAGCCCAAGCTTTCAAAACTCGGGCTGATGCCTTAGAAGACGGAAACACCATCGGTTTATTCTTCCAGTTCAATCAGTCTCCGGTGTAATCCGTGTTTGAAGGGGAGTGCTATGAGCATAATCAGCAGTACTGCGTAAAAAATGGTCATAAGAGAGAGGGCGGCCCCGAAGCCTACTCGGTCCACATCTTCGAACAGGCTGAGCATCGTCATAACACCGGTCAACGCCCCGACGAAACCGGAAAGAATAAGATAGTCTCGCATCGCTGTGAAGAACTCGACTCCTTTTTTGATAACGGAAGGATCAGCGCGCTCCTCCCCCGATCGAAAGCCGGCTGAGAAGTAGGCACCCATCTCGCGCAGGGAGTGGTTCGACAGCAGCATGACAAAGGGTATACCTACGACCAGGATAAGAGAGGGTATGTTGAGAAAAAACAACAAGTTTCCTCCCGCCGTTATAATGGCCCCCGCGCAGAGTGCTAAAAACAGAATCACCGATACAATAAAAAACTTTCTCATCGTTATCCTCCTCGATTTTTCTTTACTTGATCCATTTCATTACTTTTCATAATAGTCCCGCACCCAGCGCTGAAATGTTCCAAACGAACTCTTTAATGTATCCGGTCCGTTGTTTTTTTGGTAAACCGCAGCGACAGCTTGCGCCAGTTCATTCGGACGGCCCTCCGGCAGGTAGAGAGGAAGCGTAAAAAGTACGAACACGGCAGCAGCAGCAACCCGGAGAAGCACCGGAGGTCCTTGCCCCTTCCTTTCGGCGGTATGCTCATCAGTATGCTCAATGGGGGGAAGTTCTTTCGGTACAGGAGGGACCTCGATCCCGCTTAGTTTTTGCTCAAAATAATGGGAGATCGTCTTATCGGGATCGTCCCCCGCTCTATACTGTTTTCGCTTCTTCTCCATATATCTTCTCCAATGCATTCTTTAATTTCTCTTTTATTTCGAACATTCTGTATTTGACCGTTCCGAGAGGGATTCCAAGTACCGCTGCAATATCTTTGTATTTCATCCCCTCATAAAAATGGAAAAAGACAATGTGCCGGTCTTTTTCGGAAAGTGTTCCGATACAGCGGTCGAGTACCTCGAAAAGCTCCTTGTTCTCGGCATTTGCTGCGGCCGGGTCATAGGCCTGGTCAGCAATAGGAATATCGGCGGGGCCCATTCCGCTTAAGTCACATTTTACCGTTTTCAGTTTCCGAGCGTAATCGAGGCATACATTTCGCGCGACGGTATAGAACCAGGTGCTGAAAGCGTATGCAGCCGAGTAACGGTGCAGATTGCAGTACACTTTCAAAAATACTTCCTGGACCAGATCTTCACGTTCACTTTTTTCCACACAAAACCCGGACACCAGATACGCCACTTTCCGATAGTAGAGTTCCCAAGTTTTGGCAAAGGCCCTGTGTCTGGTAATCTCATCAGCCGGATGCTGTTTTACAGCTTTGAGCAGCACGTTTAGATTATCCATCTCAATATATCCATCTGCCCTTATTATACGAGAAGGAGCAGAAAAGGTTGGGAGCACAGTTTTATTTGACCTCCGCCACCTAAATTGCTTACTTTGAAAGAGAGGACAGAACTGTAAGGAGGATTCCAATGAACACAGAACAGCTTAAAGAATTGAGCACGATAACTAATACCGAAACACCTGTAGTGAGCCTCTATCTCAATGTAACCCCGCCCCATAATCATCACACCGAAATCAATTCGCTCATTCATACGACGTTACACGAAATGAAGGAAAATAAAAAGTTCACTGAAGAAGAAATCGAAAAAGTCAAAACACTTCTCGAAGAGCTGGAAAGGCATGTTGTAGAAGAACTCCAAAACCATGAAAACACCCGGCTGATCGTCATTTTCTCCGACGGGAATAAGCTGCGGGAAGAGTTCTGGCTTCCGATTGCTATTCCCAGTCAGCTCTCGGTAAATTACCATCCCTATACGCGGCCTCTCACCCTGCTTCTGGATAAATACCACCGCTACGGAATTCTCCTCTCCAACAGCAGAGATGCCCGGCTTTTCACACTCTATCTCGGAGAGATCGAAGACCACACCGATATGTTGTTTCAAGACTACGTACCGGACAGAGTGCAGGTAAACCTCTCCATGTCCTCATCGCGTGGGGAGGGAATTAGAAGCGGTCTCGGCGGACAGCGGGTCCAGAGACACATAGAAGATCACATCCATCAGCATCTTAAAAATGCTGCTGAAAAAGCGTTTGAACTGTACAAAACAGAGGGCTTTGAACATCTGATCCTCGGAGGGCCGGAAGACAAGAGTATCCCTTATCTCAAGGACCATCTCCACAGCTATTTACAGGACCGGATTATCGGCGAAATTCATATTCATCCTCAGGCGAACAATGAAGAGATAAAAGAAAAGGTACTGGAAATAGTCCGGAAATGGGAGCGTGAAAAAGAAGACGAATTGATAGAAAAGATCTATGAACGAAATTATCCGGGAGGGAAAGCGGTCATCGGAGCAAAAGAAACGGTGGAAGCTCTTCGTATCGGACAGGTACACACCCTGGTCATAAAAAACGGATATAAACAACCGGGATACATATGCCCCGAACACGGCTATTTGGATGTCGAGCAGAATACATGTCCTATCTGCGGCAGGATCCTTGAAAAAAGGGATGATATAATCGAGGAGATAATCGATGAAGCAATTGCCGGCAATTCCGAAATCAGATATTTAGAGCAGAAAGAAAGCGAATTGGACCCTCACGGGGTAGCGGCCCTACTGCGGTTTTCGTTGGAACAAAGTTCGTAACAGCAGCATTGTAATCCCCTCCCTTTTATTTTAGAGTATGAGTAGAGATGGGGGAGCCGCATATGACTTCTATCATCACGCTTTCCGGGTTCGGCTCTGATATGATCGATGTCCGTGATGCAATGCAGTTGGCTGTCGATGAGGTAAATGAGAGCGGCGGGATAAACGGCAGAGAGTTGGCGATTATCGTCAGAGACAGCGAATCGAATCCGGCGGTAGGAGCAAAAAAACTAAGAACCTTAGAGGAGGAGGTAAAACCGCTTCTTATCGTTACGACGATTAGTTCGGTCTCCTTAGAAGCAGCTGCCGTGGCCGAAAAAAAACAACTTTATAACGAAACCGGTAACCTTCCGCGAATTTACCGAAGCGATCCAGCAGCTCAAAGAGTACTGGTTTAGTATCGTGATTCTACCCCAAGGAGAATGAGTAGTGCACAGACTGTTACACATACTATTAATCGAAGACAACCCCGACGACCAGCACCTCTATAAAACATATCTCTCTAAAGACAGAGAGCATGAGTACACCTTCTCTTTTGCCCAAACCGGAGAGGAGGGGATTTCTTTCTACCAAAAGGAGTGGTTCGATTGTATCATTTTAGATTATAACCTGCCCGATATGGACGGTATCGAGTTCCTCGATACCATAGCACAAGCCTCCCAGCCTCTGAAAGCACCGGTCATTTTCCTGACCGGGCAGGGGGATGAAACGGTAGCTGTAGAGGCAATGAAAAAGGGGGTTTATGATTACCTGGTAAAAGGAAAAGTAAACAACGAAGTCCTTGTCCGCTCCGTAAAGTACAGTATCGGAGAAAAGCGAATACAGGATGCTCAGAAAGAACACCTGCTCTTTCTCGAGACTCTTATCGACACGATCCCGAACCCGATTTTCTTTAAAGACGTCGGCGGTATTATCCGGGGCTGCAACAAGGCATTTGAATCGTTTACTAACAGGCCGAAGTCGGAATTGATCGGACAAAGCGATGCGATAATCATGCCGGACGAGTTCGCACGGCAGTGCAAAGAGAGTGATTATACTCTGCTTCATGCTCCGGGAATCGACTCCTTCGAGGGACAGGTTTCATTTGATGGAGAAGACACCCGGTACGTCCTGGTCTATAAGGCCTCCTACACAAATCTTTTCGGAGAGGTAGAGGGGCTGGTGGGCGTTATCATCGACATAACCGAACGAAAGCGGGCTGAAGAACGGGCAAAGAGACTCGCCCTCTATGATGAGCTGACCGAACTGCCCAACCGCAGACTCTTCTTCGAACGGCTTTCCAGGGCAATTTCGAGGGCCCAGCGGAACCACACGTTTGTTGCTATCATGTATGTAGATTTGAACGGGTTTAAGCCTATCAATGATACCTACGGACACGAAGCGGGGGACGTAGTCCTTTGCGAAATAGGGAAACGGTTTGGCCATGACATCCGCATGGCTGACACTGCCGCCCGGATCGGGGGGGACGAGTTCGGGATTATCCTTCCCGACTTAGACCGTACGGACGGAGTGATCAAAGTGGCCGACAAGATTGCTGCCTCCATCCAGGAACCGATACTGTATGACGGCAGCTCATTATACGTGGTGGCCTCAATCGGAATCAGTATCTATCCCACCGACGGCAAGCAGATGGACGAGCTGGTAAACATGGCGGACAAAGCGATGTACATTGCAAAGTCTGCGAGCAAAAAAACAACGGCGGGCCGCTTTTCCCACAACATTGTTTTTTATTCTCTCATTAAAGGAACTGATAATGAATGACGACGTCACTATAAAAGAACAACTACGCGCCAAAGGGTTCGGTACCGTAAACATAGGTCTTTGTATTACCGACGAACAAGGCAATTTTGTGGAAGTAAATAATGCGTATTGCGATCTCTACGGATATACCAGGGATGAACTCATCGGAGAACATTTTACCATTGTTGTCCCGGAGGGAAAGAAACAGAAAGCGGAGAAACTGTATAGCGAATCGTTAATCGAAGGGAGAGAAATCCCCTTCGAGTGGGAAGTCGAGACAAAAGAGGGTATTCGAATTCCCATTTTCGCTACCGCAAATGTAATTTCTTTAGAAAACGGTACGAGATATAAAATCACTTCAGTGACCGACATGCGGGAACACCTGAAACATGAAACCCGCCAGCTCCTCTCCGAAAAAGTTTTTACGAACTCGAGAGAGGGAATACTCATTACCGATGCGAATATGCATTTTCTTCAGGTAAATCCGGCCCTCCTGAAAATGACCGGATACAGAGAAGAGGAACTCATAGGCCGGACCCCCCACATGTTTCAATCCGGGCGGACCGATTCATCAAAATACCGGGATATGTGGAATACCATTGCCCGGGACGGGTACTGGCAGGGCGAACTGTGGGACAGGAAGAAAAACGGTGAGCTGTTCGCCATCATGCTCAGCATTACTGAAATAAAAAACGATGCGGGAAAGGTCACTCATTATCTCGGCATCATGAACGAAATCACCGAGCAGAAACGGTACCTGCAGCAAATATACGATCTTGCCTATTTCGATACACTCACCCAAATGCCCAACCGGGCCCTCTTTGACGACCGTTGTGAACAGGCGGTAAAAAAAGCAAAACGGGAGCAGAACAAGCTCGCCATTCTGTTTATCGATATAGACCGGTTTACCTCGATAAATAACACGTTCGGGCATAAAGTGGGTGATGAGCTGATCCAGAAAGTGGCCACGAGGCTTAAAAACAATCTGCGGGAAGTCGATACAATAAGCCACTTCAGCGGAGATAAATTCGTCGTGCTTCTGGAAAATCTCAATGAGTCCCGAGATGCATCTCCGGTAGCGGAAAAGCTGCTCAGGGTCTTCTCCCAGCCGTTTCAACTCCAGTCCCAGGAGATTTTTATTACTGCGGGAATCGGGATCAGTGTGTTCCCGGACGACGGGACCACGAACCAAGTATTGATGCAGAATGCCGAATCTGCAGTCCACAAGGCGAAAGAGTCGGGAAAGAGCAGATATCAGTTCTATTCCAAGGAAATCAACGCCCGGTCATTCGAAAAACTGCTGTTGGAAAACAACCTTCGAGGTGCAATTACAAATAACGAACTTTTCTTGATGTATCAGCCCCAGATAAAAACACACGATAAACAGGTATCGGGGATGGAGGTGCTGGTGCGGTGGAAACATGCGGAACTGGGGCTGGTCTCACCGGGGCAGTTTATTCCCTTGGCCGAGGAAACAGGCCTTATCCTCCCCCTGGGCGAATGGATTATACGGGAAGCTTGTAAGCAGTACATGAAGTGGAGTGATCAAGGGCTGCCCCAGAAAGTCTTAGCGATAAATCTTTCCGCGGTCCAGTTTACCCAGCACAATCTGGCGGAAACAGTACAGTCAATCCTCAAAGAAACCGGGTTTCCGCCCGGGAAACTGGAGTTCGAAATTACCGAAACCGCGATCATGGATGATGTCGAATCGTCCCTCCTTATACTCGACCGTTTACGCAGCTTAGGAATATCGATTTCCATTGATGATTTCGGTACCGGGTACTCCTCCTTGAGCTATCTGCGCAAACTTTCTATCCGCAATCTGAAAATCGACCAGAGTTTCATCGCCGAGGTAGAACATAAACCGGAGGACGCTACGATCGTCTCCGCAATCCTCTCCCTCGCCAAAGGATTGGGACTGGAAGTAATTGCCGAGGGGGTGGAGACTGTAGAACAGCTTACATTTCTAGAGGAAAAGGAATGTGAATATGTGCAGGGGTACTACTTCTCCCCGCCGCTTACTACTGAAAATATGGAGCTAGTACTCCGCAGCGGTTCATTATCCACCCAATGAAAACCCGGTTTTCGCTGCAACTTCTTCGTCAAGCCTCGACCGGGAACAGCCCCTCTGCATCGACCCCGTAGGGGGCTTGAAAAACCACCCCGATTGTTGCAAACGGAGTATCTACTGCAGAAAGCAGATTTCCCGTTTTGTAGATATGCTATGCGATATCGAGAATGTTTATCTTTCGGGTTTTGAGGATGATGCTGCCGGCCCGATCAATATTTTCGTCAGGCTTGCCCGCAGAGACGAGCATCTGTGCAATACCAATGAGGGCCATATCTTCTTACTCCCGGCCGGTTTCCTCGTCGAGCAGTTTTTCGACAGTCAGTACGAGCTTATCGAGTTCGAACGGTTTGGTCAAAATAGTCTGTGAACCAAATTGTTTGATAAGCATTGTAAAAGAGTCCGCTTCCGTATCAACTTTTCCGGAGATAACGACTGTTTTCAGCCGGGGGTGTTTATTCTTGAACTCCATCAGCGTCTCGATCCCCCCCTTCTCAGGCATGATGATATCCACAATGGCCAAATCGATCTCCTTCTCGTCGAGTATTTTCAAAGCTTCCTTTCCGTGTACTGCCTCCCATACCGAATAGCCGTCTTTCTCGAGCCGTCTTTTTACGAGCGATCGAATTTGAGGGTCGTCATCAATAACTAGTATCTGTTTCACCGAGGGCTCCTTACGCGCATATAGTATACATAGTATCCCGAATTTGTCTATTTAACAATTACTACAGTAAAGCTTCGTACAAAATAAACCAATTTTTACATGAGGAACAATAATCGGTGGAATTTTTTTTCTCAGTTTTATATATTTAGTTAAAAGTTATGGTTATATGGTTATATAATAACAGGAGTGCTGTTTGGAATCGAATAACAGTATTCATGACAAAACAATTCGTCATGAAATAAGGGAAAATAAACATACACTTTCCGAAAAAGCATTCACCATTCTTTTGGAAGAAAACCCTTCGATTCGCGAACGGTTGACCGCTGAACACAAACAACGGTGTTTTGAAGATATCGGCTATCATCTGATGTATTTAGCGGATGCGGTCCATGTAGATTCGTATCCCCTTTTCCAAAGGTATGTGGGGTGGGTAAAAGCACTTTTTGAATCTCTCGGCGTTTCAAACGACTCGTTTGTATTGAGTCTCGAGGTCATAAAACGGGTCATAACCGAATTCTTTCCCCCCGACATCGTAGAACCGGCTGCAGGGTATCTGGAGAGGGCGATAGAAGAGTTTCCATCCATTCCCTCCGAACACCCGACCGCCCTCGGCCCGGACAACCCCTTAAGCGAACTCGGGGGCCGCTATTTAGACGCCCTGTTACAGGGGGAGAGAAACAGGGCGGCGGAAATGATACTCACTGCAGTAGAACAAGGCACACCGATTACCGAGCTCTACCTTCATGTGTTTCAGGCGGTCCAGATCGAGCTGGGAAGATTGTGGCAGATGAACACAGTAAGCATCGCCGAAGAGCACTACTGTACTGCGGCCACCCAGCTTATCATGAGCAGGCTCTACCCCTATATTTTCAACGAAAAGAAAAACGGCAGCATTTTCGTGGGAGCATGCGTAGGTGATGAGCTTCATGAGATCGGGGTACGGATGATCAGTGATTTTTTCGAACTGGCCGGTTGGGACACCTACTTTCTCGGGGCAAATACACCGCAGCCGGCTGTTCTTGATATGGTAAAGACAAAGAAACCGGATATACTCGGGATCGGGGTGACAATCGCGTATAATATCTACAACGTAGAGAGTATTATAAAAGCAGTCCGTTCCCGGGATGATCTCGGATCGGTAAAAATTCTCGTTGGGGGGTATCCGTTTAACCTCGATAAAACTCTGTGGGAAAAAGTGGGGGCGGACGGATTTGCACCGAACGCCCAAAAAGCGGTACGAACGGCGGAACAATTAGCGGGATAAGCAGGAACGACAGCTTTTATGAAACAAGATGATACAAATCGTTTTTTAGGTCTCGCCTGTATTACCGACAAATACGGAACGGTAGAGCACATTATCAGAAATGATATCGAGTTTACCCGAAAACTCGAAAAAGGCTCGCCGTTGGCCGCTATCATCGAGGAAAGCAGTATTCAAAAACTGCTTACTTTTTTCTTAAAAGTGCGGGAGGAAAAAGCACTCTACGATTGGAATATCAATGTAAAAACGGAAAACAGCATTAAGGACCTCTACTTTGTAGGAGGGTTCGTGAACGATCAGATTATGATCGTCGCATCATCTTCTAAAACCGATGCAAGCTACTACTACGAAGAAGTGATGCGGATGAATAATGAGCAGACCGATGTACTTCGTTCTTCCCTTAAAGAAGAATCAAAACTCCAACAGACGGGACGGGTATCCGAGAGTACCTATCGGGAACTTACCAAACTGAACAACGAACTGACCAACCTGCAGCGCGATCTGTTCAAAAAGAATGCCCAGCTTCAAAAACTGATCGATGACAAGAACTATTTGATCGGTATGGCAGCACACGATCTTAGAAATCCGCTTGGGGGCATCTATTCGATGTGCGGGATCATCCTCGAAGGGGACTGCGGGCCGGTAACCGAAGAACAACAGGAATATCTCTCTACAATCCGCGAGACCGCCGGTCATATGCTCGGGATTGTCACCGACATGCTCGAAATCAACAAAATCGAGGCCGGGAAACTGGAACTCTACACCAGCACTTTTAATGTAGTAGAGCTAATGCAGAAGGTACTATCAATAAACAAGCCGAGAGCTTCAAAAAAAGACATTTCCATCGCTTTCTCGCCGGAACAGGACGAGGTTACCATTGAAGCCGACCCCGGAAAACTGCAGCAGGTCATGGACAATCTCATCTCTAATGCGGTAAAATTCTCCTATTCGGACAGTTCTATTGTAGTTGCGCTCCATAACGATGACTCGACAGTAGCAATCGAAGTCACAGACCACGGCATGGGGATTTCCGCGGAGGACCAGTCAAAGCTCTTTCAACCTTTCTCAAAACTTTCTAACGCCGGGACGCATGGGGAATCGAGTACCGGATTAGGTTTGGCGATAACCAAACAAATAGTCGAAGGTCACGGAGGGACCATTTCCGTTAAAAGCGAAAAAGGAGAAGGGTCGACATTTACAATAACCCTCCCGAAACAGCAGAAATTGCAGTAAAAATTGCAATCTGTTGACTCCTGTCCGCTTTTAGTTGCTATCGTACCACCTCCCCTTGCAAGTTGCCCCTCTACGTTTTACACTAAAAGTATTATGAAACTACATCTTATATTTCCTATGTGGACAAAGCAGGAGAAAAAAAAGAGAAGTAAGCGGGCCCGCGTGTTTAAAATGCCCCCGATCGGGCTATTAAACGTTGCCGCGGTCACCCCCTCAGATATAGATATGACCCTCTACGATGAAAATGTCGAACCGATCGACTTCAGCGACCTTCCGGACCTCGTAGGCATCAGTGTCACTTCTGCCGGTGCACCGAGAGCGTACGAAATCGGCGATAGGTATCAGGAATTGGGTGTCCCGGTCGTATTCGGCGGCCCTCACGTCAGTTATATGGTAGAAGAAGCACGCGAACACGGAAACTCCGTGGTAATCGGTGAATGCGAAGGGGCGTGGGAGAAGGTAATCGCTGATTTTCGGGCAGGCGGGGCCGCGGGACTGCATCCGACCTACCGGGCCGATGAAAAACCGGATATGAAACATGTCCCCCTCCCCCGTACCGACCTTCTCACTAAGAGCCGATATGTCGGGACCAGAGGTATCCACATTACCCGGGGATGTCCCCACCACTGCTCGTTCTGTTCGGTCACGGACACCTTCGGGAAAAAGCTTCGCTGCCGTCCGGTAGAGCAGGTAATCGAGTTCGTAGAAAAAAATAGAGGAAAGAAGCTTGCCGAACGGTTTTTCATGTTCTTCGACGACAACATCATGGCCAACCGGCCGTTTGCCAAACGGCTCTTCAAAGCGCTCATCCCCTACCGGATTATCTGGATGAGCCAGGCATCGATCGACGCTGCCTATGATGAGGAGCTTCTCGAACTGGCCGCAAAAAGCGGCTGTAAAGGACTCTTTGTCGGCATCGAGACGATCTCTCAGCAGGCGTTGAAGGAAATCGGTAAATCGCAGAACAAGGTGGATTTTTATAAAACCGCGGTCAAACGGTTTCACAAACACGGTATTTTCTTAGAAGGCGGTTTTATTTTCGGGTTCGACAGCGACAATAAAGAAGTATTCGAGCGGACCGTTACATTTGCCACTATGCTCAAACTCGACGGCGTACAGTACTCCGTACTCACCCCCCTTCCCGGGACCAACTTCTACAAAAAAATAGAACGGGAAGGCCGTTTTATCAGCAGGCAGTGGGCAGAGTACGACTGCGGGAACGTCGTATTCAACCCTAAGCAGATGACCCCCCTCGAGCTGACTGCAGGAGTGCGCTGGGCGTATAAAAAAACATACAGTTATCTCTCTATTTTCAGGCGCTCCACCGGGGTCTTGGCAAACTTGCGCCGCGTCAAATACTACTTCTTCTTTCTCATATTCAACTTCGGACACCGTGTGACCAGCAGGAAATACACAGACACCGCCTGGAACCCTGCGCGCAAGAACAGAAAAATATTCGAACGGATCAAAACTTTGCCCCAGTTTGCCAAACTGCGGGAGTATGAACTTCCCCAGAAGGAACGGCTTAAAATGGGGTATAAAAAACTGTACGAATAGCTCTACGGAAAGTCCCGCTTTATCGAACATATGGCTTTTCGATTGAAGAAAACCCTTACCGACTACCGACGGGTCCTCCCCCCGGTCAAAAAAGGCACTGTGGTCTCTCCGCCTCCCGAGTTCATGCTGATCGTCAGTTACAACTAAAATTGTTGCTTTCGCGACCTCCTTGCCATTTTCCGTAGAAAATTTTATTGTTGGGTTGGTGCTCTTCGAAGTAAAAAGCATAGAGAGGCAATGTATATGGATACAAGCGAAAAAGTGTATAAAACCTTGGATGAGCTTTCAATCGAGTATGAAAAACACGAAC